>DGXM01000095.1 GCA_002396325.1 Treponema sp. UBA4232 | reverse complement strand
ATTGAACCCTCCGCACGAATCAACTAATCTCTTCCGCACGAATCAGGAATAGATTCCGCAACGGACGAATAATACCACATCTCTTTTGAAAAGTACAGTAAATGCAAAGAGTAAACCCCATTAACAATTTAATGAATCCGTGTTAGAATAAGGCAATCTGCTTTACGGAGGACTTTATGCAAATAATTACCGATTCAATTAAATATGTCGGAGTCGATGACCACGAAATTGATTTGTTCGAGGGACAGTTTGATGTTCCGAACGGAATGGCATACAATTCGTATCTGATTGCAGCCGAAAAAACCGCAGTGATGGATTCCGTTGACGCACATTTCGGAGACGAGTGGATTTCAAACATCAAAGCTGCGCTTGCAGGACGGCTTCCCGATTTTCTTGTGGTTCAGCACATGGAAATGGACCACAGCGGAAACATAAAAAGATTCATGGATGAATTTCCCGAAGCCAAGATTGTTTCTTCAAAGATGGCTTTCACGATGATGAAGAATATGTTCGGAACCGATTTTGCAGAAAGGCAGATTGTCGTGGGCGAAGGAGCCTCTCTTGAGCTTTGTCCATCGGATGGCACACACACGCTAAAGTTCATCGCAGCCCCCAACGTTCATTGGCCCGAAGTGATTATGACGTATGACACAAAAGAAAAAGTTCTGTTCAGTGCGGATGCTTTTGGGAAATTCGGAGCGAATGATTATGCAGATCCGGAAGGCTGGACCTGCGAGGCACGCCGCTATTATTTTGGAATCGTCGGAAAATTCGGTGTGAATGTTCAGTCTGTGCTAAAAAAAGCGTCCACCCTGCCAATTGAACACATCTGCTCTTTGCATGGTCCTGTCCTGAACGATAAGATTCAATATTACATCGACACATACAGCACGTGGTCAAGTTACGGAGTTGAAAGCAGGGGTGTCGCAATCGGCTACACTTCGGTTTACGGAAACACAAAGAAAGCAGCGGAAAAACTTGCTTCCCTTTTAAAAGAAAAAGGCTGCCCCAAAGTGTCTCTTTTTGACATTGCACGTGAAGATCTGCATGAATGTATTGAAGACGCATTCCGCTACGGGACTCTCGTTCTTGCCTCCACAACATACAACGGCGGTGTTTTCCCTGTTATGAAAAACTTTATTGAAAATCTTATAGAGAGAAATTACCAGAACAGGAAAATCGCTTTCATTGAAAACGGCTCATGGGCACCGACGGCCGCAAAATCAATGCAGGCACTTTTCGCGGAAAGCAGGGACATCACTTTTGCCCAAAACAAAGTCACAATGAAAATTGCGATGAATGAAGATGTCGAACTGCAGCTTGAAAAACTTGCTTCAGAACTTGCCGGATGACAATGGGCTCCCGATTCATTTTCAGTTCGTCTTTTCACACAGTCCGTAATGAAGACCGGAGAGACAAACGCGGCGGGGAAAGCAAATGCCAGAGAGAACATATATTGCGATTGACTTGAAATCTTTTTACGCTTCGGTGGAATGCCGCGAGAGAGGACTGAATCCGCTTACGGCAAAACTCGTTGTCGCAGACAAGTCACGCACAAGCAAGACAATCTGTCTCGCAGTCACTCCCGCCCTTAAGGCTTACGGGCTTTCAGGGAGGAGCCGTCTTTTTGAAGTCGAGGCGAAGGCAGATGAAATCAAGCGCAAAACCGGAAAGGAACTTGAGTACATAACGGCTGTTCCACGCATGGCTCTCTACATTGAATACTCGGCCCGCATTTACAAAATCTATCTGAATTATTTTGCACCTGAAGACATTCATGTTTATTCGATCGACGAGGTTTTCATCGATGCAACATCCTATCTTACGCTTTACAAGACGACCGCGCATGAGCTTACGAAAAAAGTCATCCGCAACATTCTTTCCGAGACCGGGATCACTGCCACTGCAGGAATTGCCCCCAACCTTTACCTGTGTAAAATCGCGATGGACATCGTTGCAAAACACATTCCTGCGGACAAAGACGGAGTGCGCATAGCAGAACTTGATGAAATGTCATACCGCAGGGAGCTTTGGTCGCACACACCGCTCACCGATTTCTGGCGGATCGGAAAAGGAACCGCCGCACATCTTGAAAGACTTTCCGTAAAGACGATGGGAGATCTTGCACGGCTTTCGCTGAAAAACGAACAGAAGCTCTACGATGAATTCGGAATAGACGCGGAGATTCTGATTGACCACGCATGGGGCATCGAGCCGGTCGGAATGAAAGAGATAAAAAATTACAGGTCGGATACAAAGTCTCTCGGAAGCGGACAGGTGCTCCAGCATGCCTACACTTTTGAAAAGGCATGCATCGTGGTGCGCGAGATGGCAGAACTTCTTTCACTTAATCTCTTTGAAAAAAAATTGGTGACAGATTCCATCACTCTTTACATCGGCTATGATGCGGAAAGTCTTAACGACCCGGAAACAAAATGCGAGCTTGTCAGCGACTTCTACGGAAGACCAGTCCCAAAACCATCCCACGGAACAGTGCGTCTTGGATGCGAGACCAATTCATCAAAAATCATCACGGAATCGGCTGCAGATCTTTTTGAAAAAATCGCCGGAAGAAAACTCCTTGTGCGGCGGCTCAACATCACCGCAAACAATGTGATTCCGCTTTCAAAAAAAGACCCGGGACTTTTCGACGAGGAGAACACAAATGAAAAAGAAGACAGGCTTCAGGCGGCACGTCTCGGAATCATAAAAAAATTCGGAAAGAACGCACTGCTAAAAGGAATGGACCTGCAGGAAGGAGCCACGACAAGAGAACGCAACAATCAGATTGGAGGACATAAGGCATGA
>DGXM01000222.1 GCA_002396325.1 Treponema sp. UBA4232 | reverse complement strand
AGGCTCACCGGCGAGTTTGTCAAGCTCAATAATCGTACCCTCACCCATTCCCAGAATATCCTTGATTGTCTTCTTGGTGCGTCCGAGTTCTACGGTCATCTCCATGAAGACATCCATAATCAGGCCGATATTGCCCTGCTCAGTAGTTCCGCCACCGTACTGCTGCAAATTCGGAAACTGCAATGACTGAACATTCGGTGTGTTCGTCATTCCCATCTGAGGCGGCATCATTCCCATATTCGGTACAGCATTCATCGGTTGACTCATACCCTGCATAGCTCCCATATTCGGCATTCCTCCCATAACTGGCTGTTGATTAAACTGCGGGGCTGCCTGTTGCGGCTGAGGCGCAGACTGATGCACTCCTCCACCCAAAGCAGTTGCCATACCGTCAGCAACATTTCCACCGACAGCTTCCCACAATGTATAGGGCACACCATCCAATGTAAGAGGATAGGTGAACAGCGCGAAAGCACCCTGAGGCATACGGACCATCGCTTTTGGCTGACTGACCGCCTCAGCAGGATTTGCAGAAAGACCGGGGATTCTTCCGCCCTGACTCAAATCCGTGATTTCAGAACCAGAATGTGAAGAGACCATCTCGCTCACAACCGAAAGAGCCATGTCATCGAGTTCTGAATTCTCTTCTTTATTGACAAGACTGGCGATTTTCTGTGCAAACTCAGGTGCAAGGATGAAAAGATGATCCCCGTTGAGACCGGCATTGAAGTCGGCCATTACGGCTACAACCATTTCAGGCACTTTTGCAAGCAACTGATCGCGGCTTGAGCTTTCAACGACAGGAGCATCAACTTTTACTTCAGCGCCTGTCATAGTTCCAATATTTGCGGCAAGCTTGTCTTTCAAACCATCCGCAAATTTCTGCAGTGTCGCAGTATCAATGTGGCTTCCGGCAGAGGCTGAAGGTGAACCAGCAGATCCGAGACCTCCCATGTCTACGCCAGACAACAATGCATCGATTTCTTCCTGTGATATAGATCCTTCACTCATAAAGTTTCTTCTCCTTCAGCTGTTAGCTCTTCAAATTCGTCGTCGTCATTATCTTTTATCTTCTCAATGATTTGCACCGCTCGTTTCTGTCCCACCACACCGGGCTGGCAATAAAACTTCTTTTGGCTCCCCACGCTCAAAACAAGAGGATCGGTAATCTTTGTCGTATTGAAACGGATTACGTCTCCTATGTGAAGGTTCAAGACATCGCGGATCGGCACGTTCATGTTTCCGACTTCCGCAATCAACTCCATCTCTACGTCTGAAAGTTTTTCTTTAAGTGTACCCATATACTGGGTCGTTGAACTTCTTCGTACAGAACTGAACCAGAACTGTGATGAAAGCTTGGAGATAATCGGCTCAATTGTGATGTATGGAATACAGATATTCATCATACCTGCTTCCTCGCCGATTTTGATTTCCAAGGTGACAAGGATGACCATTTCCGTAGGAGGAACAATCTGCGCAAACTGAGGATTCGTCTCAATCTGCTGCAGACGAGGTCTCAAGTCAATAACCTGCGTCCAAGCCTCGCGCATATTCGCAAGGATGCGGACTATGATTCCTTCCATTACTGACTGCTCAATATCCGTAAGGTCGCGGTTCACTTTTCCACCGGTATCACCCGAGCCGCCGAAAAGACGGTCAATCATAATGAAAGTGATTTCCGGCGCGATTTCAAGCATGGCGTTTCCCTTAAGAGGATCCATGTTGATGACAGCCAGTGTTGTGGGAGTCGGAATGGAACGGATGAATTCCTCATAGGTCAGCTGGTCAACGGATGCCACGTGGACATGGACCAGAGTACGCAGCTGCGCAGAAAGACTTGTGGTCGTAAGACGCGCAAAGGTCTCATGCATGTTTGAAACAGTACGAATCTGTTCCTTTGAGAATTTATCTGGTCTTCGGAAGTCATAGATTTTTATTCGTCTGGTGTCAGAAACCGGCTTGAAATCGTCGGTCTCATTATCACCGGAACTGATTGCCTGCAAAAGCTGGTCTATTTCGTCCTGCGATAATACTTCATTCATTCCCTAATCCCACCTAAGCAATTAATATTGCTGCAGTAAATATTACTGCTGTACTACATCCAATGTCGTAAAACGGACATCCTTGATACTCGTGTCGCTCAAAATCTCATCATTGATCTGATCTCTGATGTTCTGGCGCAAGATTTCCTCGTTCTGAGGCTTCAAGTCGTTGCTGGTCTGCTCCGAGAAGAAACGGCGCAAAAAGTCTGTAATCTCAATGCGGCGGCTTGTAATCTCGGTTGATGCAGCCTTGTCGTCCTTTTTGTATCCCAGAGCAACCTGCACTACCACACTGGCAGGAATCTCTTCATCAGTATTTGTGCGGATCTGGTCAAGAGATGTATACCAGTCATAAATCTCACGCTTGGTCGTATAGATTGAACCGACCGTGAAATTCTCAGTCTGACCTTTTCCGTTTCCACCAACAATCTTAACGGTCACCACCACGACTGTCACAATGAAAATAACGGCTGCAAGGCCAATCAAAATCCACTTCAAAAGCTGGGGGAACGCACCCTTGAGTCCGCCGCCCTTCTTTGCCGGTTCCGTACCTTCGTCGAGACCGCCAATATCTCCTGCATCGTTATCGTCTGCCATACTGTCCTCCATTTTAGCTTATGCTATCTATTTACCTATCGGCATTTCGTTTTTTTAATATAGCATTATTTTAAAAATGCCCCTCATCAAGGATGATTATGTCCACCCTTCTATTGTAAGCCTGCCCCTCGGGAGTGCTGTTGTCGAACTGAGGCCTCGTGTCGGCGTATCCTGCAATTGAAAAACTTCTGTCGTCAACACCCAGAGCCGTAAGGTAATGAAGCACATTCGCAGCTCTTGTCGCCGAAAGCTCCCAGTTGCTGGGGAATTTGCCTTCGGGATCCACGGGAGTGTTGTCTGTATGTCCTTCTATTCTGAAGCGCTTGCCGCTCACATCAGGATCATTGAAGAAACGCGAAAGACGCAACAGTGTGTCGCGACATTCCTGCACGTTGAGTTCTGCACTTCCACGCTCAAAGAATGTGTCCGACAAAAGTGAAATGACAAGTCCGCGCTCATCGCTTGTGACGGTGATGCGGTTGTTCTTTGTGTCGGGTTCGAAAATCGTGACAGCCTTTTTCTTTGCGGGTCCAAGAAGGATGCCACGCTCCGTTGCAGGAAGTGAACTTACTATATTACCCAGATTCGCCAGTTTTCCTGTTCCCAGTGACTCACCACCGTTACGGTTGTTGTTTACAGCAGCCTGAAGAACAGACATTGCCACCGCGTCCGAATCAGACGGGTCATACAACATAACGAAGAAGCACAACATCAGCGTAATCATATCACCATAGGTGCCTTGCCACGCAGTTGAGGGCTTACCGGGCTCTTTTTTTGACCTTGCCATTGCTCTACCCCCTTGAGAATCAGTCTTTCAGCAGTTCTGCTTCCAGCACCTTTCTTGTTTTAGGCTCCAGATAGGTCAAAAGCTTTGTGGCCAGAATACGGGGGTTGTCTCCAGTCTGAATTGAAAGCACTCCTTCAAGCACCATGTCACGGGAAACCATCTCGCGGTTGTTCTGCCACTTAAGTTTTTCAGCCATAGGACCGAACAGCCAGTTTGCAAGGAAAGATCCGTACAAGGTGGTGACCAAAGCAACAGCCATGTTCGGACCAAGGGAGCTCTTGTCTTCCAGGTTGTTCAACATACC
>DGXM01000164.1 GCA_002396325.1 Treponema sp. UBA4232 | reverse complement strand
GCCGTGTCTTATTCAAAAGACATTCCTCTTGTCGCAGCGGACTACCGCGTTTTCAACGGACAGGAATCAAATCCGTATAACAACTTCCGCCGGGAGATTTCCCAGGACGCTTTGTTTCTGTTCTACAATGACCCTATGCCCTCTCCGGACAAAAGATTTCAGTTTTGGATTTCCACGCTGGAACTTTTCTTTTCCCCTGAAAAAATCGAGGCTTTGAAAAACGACGGCAGGGAAATCCTCCTGCACATACAGGAATGTACAAAATCATTACTTGCACCAAATGCCGCAACAGAAGAGAAACCGTCCCTCATCGAAGCCCTTAAAAAAGAATGCAGGCTTCCCCCCTCGCGCATGGTTCTTCTGGATTTCTTCGCACGCAACAACGGCACCCCCGTTTCTGTTCAGACTATATGCCGCTATCTTTGGAACGACGACAGCCCGGAAAAGGCAAACAGACTGTACTCCTACATCACTCAACTCAGAACCGCTCTGAAAAAAGCATCAGGATACAACGCGCAGATTATCCGCACCGAAAAAAACACTTATATCTTCACGATGGAAAATCCTACGACAGAAAAAATCATTTCCGCAAGAAGATTTCTTTCCGAAAAACCAGTCCACTCATTTTCATTTACACCAAAAGAACCGCCGGTGGAAGAGAAAAAAGACGGCAAGGAAGATGAATATCTGGAGATTTTCACTCTATAGGAATCTTTATAAACTTCAGTTTTTGGACATTTCCAAATGTTATATGGATTTGTCTGCCGTTGAATGAAGATGAGTTATTGCCCCTGCAAGTGCATCCGCGGCATGGTCGGGCTGAGGCGGCACTTTCATATTCAAAAGAAGCTGCACATACCTCTCCACAGTCTCCTTATCAGCAGAAGACGTCCCTGTAACAGTCGCTTTGATTTGATTCGGCGTATACATTGTGAGCGGAATGTTCTGTTGTGCAAGACAGAGGGTGACTATCCCTTTTGCTTCGGCAACGGCAAGGGCACTGGAAGTATTTCTCGAAAAATACAAAGTTTCCATTTCGGCCTCAGTTGGACGGAATTCATCGATTATAGCAAGCATCCTGTTGTAGATGGAAAGAAGTCTCAGCGAGTGATCTTCATCTGCGGAGGTTTCAATCACCCCGTATCCCACAAGACGCATCGATGTGCCAAGAGAATCTATAATGCCAAATCCCGTATGTGCCAGCCCTGGGTCAATTCCCAGCACCCGTCGCTTTTTCATAAAACACCGATAAACACAAAAAAAGGCGTCTTGTGAACACCACAGGACGCCCTCCTATCTTCAACCTTTCTGATTACTCTGCGTCAGGATCAAAGTCTTCAGGATACTCGACGGTACTCCAGACATTCTGGACATCATCGTTTTCTTCAAGTTTGTTGATGAGCTTTGCAACCTTTTTTGCTGTGTCTACATCAACAGCTGTATATGCCTGCGGCACCATGCTTACTGAGGCAGAAAGTGTCTCCCACTCTTTTGCCTGCAATGCCTCAAGAACTGAATCAAATGAAGAAGGATCGGTGGTTACGGTAATCACTCCGTCCTCGTTCACGATGTCTTCTGCACCAGCCTCAAGACCTACAGTCATAACCTCATCTTCGCTGACCTTTTCCGCATCATACTCAATCACGCCCTTGCGATCAAACATACGGCTTACGGAACCTGAAGTTCCAAGATTTCCGCCATTCTTGTTGAAGATGTTGCGCACATCAGCAGCGGCACGGTTCTTATTGTCTGTAAGAACTTCGACCAAAACGGCAACACCACCGGCGGCATATCCCTCGTACACCAACTCTTCGTATGAAACGGCACCCAGTTCACCAGTACCCTTTTTGATTGCGCGCTCAATATTGTCCTTGGGCATTGAAGCTGCCTTTGCCTTGAGCATTGCAGAGCGCAGACGGGGGTTTGAATCAGGATCTCCGCCGCCCATCTTGGCCGCGATAGAAATTTCTTTAATGAACTTTGTGAACAACTGACCACGTTTTGCATCAGCGATGCCCTTTGCGTGCTTAATGGTTGACCATTTACTGTGTCCTGACATGGGAATCTCCTCTAAAAAACCTATTTAGGTTTTCAGTTTACCACAAAAACAAAACCAATGTCAATATATCGGCCTCCGCAACTACGGAAATCAGTTTTTATGTCATCGTGTCGTCCAATAGTTTCGTTGCACAGCATCATTCAGAACCTGCCACTACCGTCATCCCGAACTTGATTCGGGATCCCTTTTTAACAAGAGATGCTGAATCAAGTTCAGCATGACATCACTTCGTTTGGCCTCCCCATGTCATTCAAGGCCTGCTACTACCGTCATCCCGAACTTGATTCGGGATCCCTTTTTAACAAGAGTTGCTGAATCGAGATGCTGAATCAAGTTCAGCATGACAGCTTTGTTCAGCACCTGCTACTACCGTCATCCCGAACTTGATTCGGGATCCCTTTTTAACAAGAGTTGCTGAATCGAGATGCTGAATTCGGTTGCATGCAACCACGTTCTGCATGACGCACAGCTTCGTTTGGTATGACGCACAGCTTCGTTCAGCATGACACATCGCTTCATTTGGCATGACGATAGTTATCAGTCAATCCACATGACAATTCCATCCCGCATCAAGGCTTTTTGAAAAGTCCCTGACCAAGATTCTTTATTCTGTCGGTCACATTTTCGGCGGCCGTATCAGAGGATGATGAATCCGTACCGAGGACGGAACCGAATGTATTGGAAAGTGTTTCGTTCAACTGATTCGTCGCTTCCTGTGTTTTTTCCTGCACGAAAGATTCGGCCTGTTTTTTTGCTTCCGTCACAGCTTTATCCGCCTCCTCTTTTAGGCGGTTTTCAATTTCAACCTTTTTCTTTTCAAGAATTTTCTGCACATCGGAAAGCTTCATATTCTGCAAATCAATATCGCCTTCAATTCCAAGGAATTCCTTTGCCTTAGCGACATATTCATTATTGGAATTGTTGAGTTCCTGTTCAAGACGTTTGATGGCCGCATTTTTCGCATCTTTTCCAAGCTCCAGCACAGAGGCTTTAAGAGCATTTATAAACTGGGTTCCGTAGTTTCCGGTGAGTTTCAAATACAATCCGTCAGCTTTGGAATAGCCCACATCGAATCCCATATTCAAATCAGTAACAGCGGCAAGACCTATATTGTAATACTTTGTCACAAAGTCATTCGGGAACCCGTCGGAATAAAGTCTCACCGGATCCAAGGCGAGAGACCCCTGCGCCGTAAATCCCGTGGGATCAGCTGTACCGCTCAAAGATATGATTGCATTTCCATCGATTGAAGGAACTCCGCTCTTTGTTGCAAATCTTGTGCCGTCAATCGCAGCGTTGAATCCGCTTCCCGTATAGTCCGCCGCAACAAGGTGATTCCGTGTGCCTGTTCGTGCGTCCACCGTAACTTCAGCCTTATGGACTGTATTGAGGATGTCAAGAGTTATGGAGCCTTTTGTCGGAATATAGCGCACATCCTGATTGTTGGTAAGCTCTGTGATTCTGGCATCGAAACCGGTTCCCTGGGCACGCACATTCTGAATCAAAAACGAAGGATAATTCTGGCTGTACCAAAAATCGGTTCCTTCCATTCTTTTGCTCCACTTTGTTTCTATTGTTTTCTTTTTCTTTTCAGGCTTAGGATTGTTTTTCAGCTGCTGAGCGTAGGCTATTGCCTCTTCCACATAAGGATAATATTCCCCCAGCATATTGTATCCCACAGTGTCAAGAGCATCCAAAAGCAGTCTGTCCAAATTCGCAATCGTACCAGTGATTGTCGTAAGACGTTCCACGATGTAGTCATAGTCGCTTTTCACGGTTCCGGCCACATTCACCACCATATCATTCACGAACACCGCATCGGACTTGACTTCTTCAACCACCTGAGTCACTTTGTTTGTAAGAGACTTTCCCTGCTCTATCGCACTGGTGATTTTCTTCAGATTTTCACGAAGGGCTGCCACATCATCAGGATTTTGTATATTAAAGGATGTTACATTTATTGTCTGAAGATTTTTTACAGATGCCGCGAATGACTCAACTTCAACCTGCAGTTCCGCCGGCTTTTCCTTCCATTTTTCAATAAGCGCCTGAGTGTCGCTGATTGCCTGTTTTGTCACTTCTGGAGTATGGATATTGCTCCTGGCATTTGCAATGATGCTTTCCACATCACTTCCGCCAAGCAGATCGTAGGCCTGCATTTTCAAATCTTCTATTGCGTTGTTTGCCCTGGTCTTCACTTCCCTGACAAACGGGCTGTCGTTTTTTTCCTCATCATGCGGAATATAACAACTGTAAGTGCGGTCGGTGTTCCATGCAATTCCCGAGGCCTCAAGGTTTTCTGCAACAAACTTCTTTCGCAAAAGCTGCACAAGATTGAAGTCCGCTTGTATTTTATCAATCTCGAATAGATTTTTCATTACAGAATTTTTGTTTCCCACTTGAAGTCCGCGGATTGTGATGGAAGAATCAAGGATGCGGATGTCAACGGAAGCAATATCGGTCTTTGCCTTGAAGATGGATTCAAAAACATATATAAGGCCCTTTTTTGCCAGAGGATTTTTAAACGTCACCACAGCAACAACGGCCCCCACAATAATAGAAGCAACTGCTATGAGCGGAATCATCTTGATGCGGCTTTTTTTCTGTCCTTTTATTTCGTTGGCAATGTACTTGTATCTTGAGACCTCTTTTTTTGTGAAAAGCACATCCTGCGGAATCGAAAGTCTGTCGGGCTTTTTGGGATCAAGTCCTTTTTGGAAAAGACCTGCAATCAACTCTCTGTCTTCGGGGATGAAAATATGCTTTAAAACCTTTCGCTTGAATCCTTTTTCGGTATAACTTCTGCGCAACAGCGGAGGCAGTTTTTTGAACGGGACTTTTTTTTCAGGCAGTTTTTTCTCGGTTGCAATATCACGCAATTCTCCACGCACCATTTCGCGGGAATAGGCTTCCACTTCATCAGCAGTAATGCGCATCACTTCATCATCATCCTGAACGGCGGGAAGCTTATCCTCCGGGGAAACATCGTCCGAATCAGTTTCCTCTTCCGCATCAGTTTCATCGTCCGAACCCGCAGAATCTTCAGGGCCGGCATCATCTTCCGAATATGAAGCTTTTTCCGCAGCATCATCTTTCGTGTCAACAATTTCCTGTGGAACAACAGTTTCTTCATTTACCGGAATATCATTTTCTGCGGAAGACCCGCTCTTTGTTTCAACAGGCTCTTCGCCCTCTGTCAAATTCTTTTTTTCTTCCTCAGGGAGAATCTCGTTTTCTTCCATAATCAGAAATCTCCTTGCATGAAATCTGCTATTTTCTGAACCAACGGAACATTGCCTATCATCTTCACAACCTTGAGATTTTTCAGAGCTGCACCAAGGTATTTCCGCCAAATCCAGGTGAGGACCCGGCTTATAATGTACAAGGGAATATAAGCGGCTGCAGAACAGGCAAGACATCCCATTACTATGGTGTTGTTGATTTTAGTGAACGCCACAAAAGGTGTATTGATGAGAGTGGTCATAGGCGACTGCATGGCCGGGTGCGACAGAATCCAATATCCCACTTCATTGAAAAATGGATCTGCAATTCCTGCAAAAAGAGACACAAGCAGCATGGTAATGGTCATCACTCCACGCTGTATGCGCATGAAAAAAATAAAAATGAAAAGAATATACCACAGGGCATTGTCTTTCGGCATAAATCCCAGAATCACACCCCAGGCAAACGCATGGGCAATCTCTCCGGGTGCGGTATTTGAACTCAATGCCTTTATCAATTTCACAAAAGCTTTCAACATGATTAAATATTATACCACTATATCGCTATAAAATCAAAAAAAATCCACAGGGCATCTCTAAAAACCAGCCTTGCAGAAGCTGATGTTTTAAAGACTCCCTGCATCAATTACTGGGTCTCTTGCAGTATTTATAGGTAAACCAGGCTCCGGCATATCTTCCCACAAACCTGCTTGCCACGGCTTTGAATTTCCATCTGAAGGCCCAAAGCGAATACAATTTTCCTTTTCTTGATTTTTTAAGACAGTGAGCAACAGTTTTTTCCGGGGAAAGACCGTTCCGCACTTCTTTTCTAGCACCTTTCGATGCCACGTTTGCAAATTCCGTGCTCACAGGCCCGGGACACAATGCCGTCACGGAAATTCCTTTTGACTTCAATTCCGCCGCCAGCGCAACAGAAAAACTGAGCACATAAGCCTTTGCGGCTCCGTAAACCGCAAAATTCCCAAGTGGAAGATAAGAGGCCAGAGAAGCAGTGTTGATTATGCGGCTTCCCTTTTTCATATACGGAAGACAAAAACCCGTGATGCCGGTAAGAGACGTGCAGTCCAAATCAATCATATCCATTTCCCGCTCGGTATCTGTATCTGCAAACTCACCGTATGTTCCAAAGCCTGCATTGTTCACAAGAACGCTCACGCAGATTTCACCGCTTTCTTTTGCCGCAGACTCCAGTTTTTCACGGAATGCAGCTGCGCCTGACTTTCCGCTTATGTCCATTGGAACGCAAACGACCGAAGGGTACAAATCCTTTCCAGCCTTTGATTCAAACTCTTCTTTTTCGCGCAGAATCCTGGCCTTTGTTTCTTCAAGTTTCTGCGCACGGCGGGCCACAATCCAAATCTCATCGGAAGAAAGGGATTTTTTTTCCGCCCTGACGTCATTTCTGTATTCCGCACTTTCACGGGCAAGCTGGGAAGCAAAACAGACTCCCATTCCGCTTGAAGCCCCTGTAACAATCATTATTCTTTTCATTCTTTCATTATAAAATAAAGCGTTTCCGTTGTAAATACAGGGCATCGTCCAAACAGGGCTTCAGCATGAAACAAAATGTAAAGAGTTCAAAACGAGTCAGCAAAAAATCACATCACGAAAACGAACAGTCACAGAGCAGGTCCAAAAGGTTTCTTCCTTCAACAAGACATTCAGCCATGAGATGCCGGTACGAGTCGAATTTTTTCGGAATGAGATATTCTTCGCCGAAAGTTATTTCACCGCTCTTTCTTGAGACATTCACCACATATCTTTTCCCACGGTAAATGAAATCAAAATCACGCCGCACTTCAATCGCATTTTTAAAATCTTCCACAGTCATAAAACCGTCTCCTAAAAAAAATCTGTATTTTGTCTGAAATCAAAACGGAGATGCACTTTCAAATTCCATACGCTTTCCGGAGCCTGGGTGATCAAACGAAAGCCGTGAAGCATGAAGCAAAAGTCTCTCCCCTTTTCCGCATTTTCCGTAAAGACTGTCGCCAACAATCGGAACACCGAAACCGTGTGAATCAGCACTTGCAAGACGAAGCTGGTGGGTACGGCCTGTGCGGGGAATAAAACGAACCCTCGTTACATCGCGTCTGGACGAATCAGGGGCAGTGTATTTTTCCACGCGGATTATCTCCCATTCCGTGACTGCTTTTTTTCCATAAACCGCATCCCAAATCTGGTGGGGACGGTTTTCAATGTCAAGACGGAAATAAAGTTCCATTGTTCCGTGCGCGCTTATACCTTTTTGAGAAAGAATTCCGTCAAGACAGGCTTCGTATTCTTTTCCAATGTTTCCGTTTTCAAACTGGATGCTTAGATTCCGGTGAGCCTCTTTTGTAAAGGCAAGCACCATAAGTCCGCTGGTTTCCATATCAAGGCGGTGGCAGGAAGGCTGTTCGATGCACTCTGGAAAAAGATTTTTCAGACGGGAAGAAACACAGTCTTTTTTGTCGGGCGTGCGTCCTGGTATTGAAAGAAGTCCGCTTTGTTTGTTTATCACTGCTATCTGGCTATCGCGGTACAAAATCTCAAGTCCAAGCATTTCCGGTAAAATGATTCTGCATCTTTCTTCGCAGGGAGGACTCGGTTTTTCCTCACAATCTTCGGAGTTCCGCACAAAAAGTTCCGCCATGCTGAAAGGCTTCAATGAATGGGCATAGGCATAGTCAAGCAGTTTCGGAGCGCAACATTCACCCGTTCCTGTCGGAGGCATTTTTATATTTCGACTCCGGCAGATTTCACGAAGAGACCGTACCCTTCCGTCTGCACAATGAAATGAATACAAATCGAAAACACGGTTCTGAGATTCAAGAGTAAGTGATGAACGTTCACGCGCGTATTTTGCAATTTCCGCTTCGCTTGACCGGGAATCATTTTGTGAAGATTTTTTCAGTGCATTGATTTTTTCCGTCAAAAGATGAATGGCTTTGTCGTTCGGTAAAAGAGCTTCTGTAATCCGCCTGTTTTCCACGACTGAAGGAACCGCAACTGTAAACGGAGGCAAATCATCTTTAGAAACCAAAGTCCGTGTGGCACCTGAGACGGCAAGAAGAGTATGCACATTTTCAAAGTCATCATGGCACAAAAGCGCACCGACCATAACACCCTGTCCTTCCCTTTCACAGCTCAACGGACCGTCATGGCAAATGGAAAGGCTTCCGTCTTTAAGGGCCCTTTTCATTTCAAGGCAGACCTCAAATGCCTTTTCTTCAGGAAACGGAGGAAACATTTTTAGAATTGTGAAAGCGCGTTTGCAATGCTGTATGCACGGTCTCCGAATTTTTCAATCTGACGCACAAGGTCAATGTAAAGCAACTCGGATTTTACGTTTGCACCGGCTTCAAGTCTCTTTCTTGCGACTTTCTTGAGATTGTGACGGAACACATCAATCTGCGTTTCAATCTCACGGGCAATCATCAGTTTGTCATTGTCAAGATGCTGGTTTATATTGCTGCTCACGAAATACATACTCTGGCGGGCAAGATCCAGATACGGCTCAAGGCGGTCCATATCCTCCTGACTGAATGTCATTTTCTTTTCTATTGATTTCTTCAAGAGCATTGCGACATTGTAGCAGTCATCAGTCATTTCCTCAAGGTCATTTACAATCTGCTGCATCAGGGAAAGACTGTCACTTTGCTGTGCACTAAGCGGAAGTTTTGAGCAGTTCACAAGATATCGGGTAAGTTTTTCCTTCATCTGGTCTGCAAAATCCTCCTGCTTGGTAAGATACTCGAAATGCTCATCCAAGAAGGATTCATCTCTGTTTTTGAAACCGGAAGATATGCGCTCGAACATTTTCATTACAAGCACCGTCATATCCTGAATTTCTTTTTCGGCACGGATGATGTAAGCAGAAGCATTTTCCCTACCGCCTGTCTCGCTGAATTCAAGAGTGTATTCGGCACGTACGGCATCGGGATCGTCTTTGATGATTTTTTCAGCAAGCCATGCAATCTGAGGAGTGAACGGAAGGCACAAAAGCGATGTGATTGTCTTAAGTACCGTGTGCAGCGCGGCAATGTGATATGTGATATTTGAAGCAGGGGTTCCTGGAACAATGATGTCGATAAGATGCAGGAACGGATTGAAGAAAATGCATGCAAAAATCACTGTGGCCACATTGAAAAGCACGTGGACCAAAGCAGTCCTTTTTGCAGGTGCCGATGAATTCAACGACGCAAGAACCGCATCTATGGTTGAGCCGATGTTGCTTCCGATAACCAGGGCCGCGGCAAATTCCCAGGAAATAAGATTTTTATAGGCCATTGTGATTACGATGGCACTTTCGGCAGAAGACGAGTGAATCAGCGCAGTGATAAAGATACCGGCGATTACTCCGACAAAGATGCTCCAAGCCCCTGCGTTCCCGAAATTGCGAAGGAAATCCAAGGTTCCGTTCGAAGGATCGATTGTGGCAGAAAGCCAGTCCAATCCAATGAACAAAAGACCGAATCCCATTATCGCTTCACCGAGCGACTGTTTTTTTATCTTCTTTATAATAGTAAGGATGTAGCCAAGGCCGAAAATAGGAATTGCAAATGAAGAAATCTTGAAGTTGAAACCGAAAAACACGACAAGCCAGGCCGTGATTGTGGTTCCGATATTTGCACCCAGCGTGACACCGACGGACTGCTGAAGCGTCATGAGTCCCGCGTTTACAAAACTCACTTCCATTGCAGTGGTAGCACCTGACGACTGGATTATGAAAGTAAGGACAAGCCCAGTCAAAAAACCAAGCACACGGTTTCCTGTCATAAATCCCAGGGCAGACTGCAGTTTCGAGCCGGCACTTTTCTGGATACCATCACTAAGCATTTTCATGCCGTACAGTAAAAAACAGAGACTACCAAGAAGTTGTAAAATCGTTGCCAATATGTTCACAATAACATAATCATACAAAAATATTGTTTCTGTTTCAATAAGATTGAAAAAAAAGTTGACGAAAGAAGGGAAAATTTATTACATTAAAGACATCACCAAGAGCGAGGCACAAAAAATGCCCTGCAATTCCCAAACGGGCGGTGATTTTAATTTTTTTTGGAGGACATTATGAAAATAAGACCTTTGGCAGACCGTGTATTGGTAAAGCAGGCAGCCGCAGAAACTAAGACAGCAGGCGGACTCTTCATTCCCGAAACAGCCCAGGAAAAAACACAGCAGGCAGTGGTGGAAGCCATCGGACCTGGAACAGAAAAAGAAAAGATTACTGTAAAACCAGGGGACAAAGTTCTTTACGACAAGTATGCCGGCACACAGATTAAGATTGACGGTGAGGATTACCTGATTCTCAAGAATTCCGATATCATTGCCGTTGTTGAGTAATTCATTTTAAGAACCCACAGATATAAAAGGCAACGTCGAAAAGCTGAAGTTTTTCAACGCTGCCTGTATTATTTTTCGTTGCGGAGGTATCTGCAAAAAAGCTTCACTCTGCGGCGCAGTTTTCTTACAAAATCTGATTTTCAAAAAAAATGTTTCAAAATGACACAAAACCCCGGTAAAATTCAAGCTGTGAGTCAAAATGACACTCTGATTTCTTTTTCAAAGATTCTTATTGGGCTGAATTTAAGTCGCATGAATCTTATATAATCATTTTCACTTGTTTTTGGTCTCGGTGAACATACTGAAATTCGATGAATTTATAGAAGATTTTCCCAAAAAACGCTAAAGATTCCATAAAATCCCCCGAAATCACTTTTTTTTCAGAAAAAAATATAAACTTGGCACAGAATTTGCTATATCATTTGCAAGCACGATGAATGCTGACTTTTTTTTTTGCAAGGAGTATCTGCCATGACTAATGATGAGAATGTTTTGAATATGTACTTGAAAGAAATCAACAAGATTCCCCTTCTGACCCGCGAGCAGGAAACTGAGCTTGCTGTTAAAGCTGCCGCAGGAGATAAAAAAGCAAAAGAAACAATCGTAAAAGCAAACCTCCGCTTTGTGGTGAATGTTGCGAAAAAATACCAGAATCAGGGACTCGACCTTCTGGACCTTATCAGCGAAGGAAACATCGGTCTTCTTACCGCAATTGACCGCTTCGATGTTTCAAAGGGGTATCATTTCATCTCCTACGCCGTATGGTGGATCCGTCAGGCAATACTCAAGGCCATCTGCGAAAAGAGCCGTGCAATCCGACTGCCCCTGAACCGCGTGAATGAGCTTGTGAAAATCGAAAAGGCACGCAAAGTTGTGGGCACAAACAAAAGCGAGGAGCAGGAAATCACTGAAATCGGTGCGATGCTCGGAATGGAGACAAGCCACGTCCGTGAAATGCTCAATCTTTCAAAGGAGATGGTCAGCCTTGACATGCAGGTTCCGGGAGACGGTGCACAGAAACGCACACTCGGAGACTTCCTTGAAGACAACACGGTTCCATCCCCTGATGAACAGGCAATGAACACCGCAATGAAGGAAGAACTCAATTCCGTGCTCAAGACGCTCCGCCCGAACGAGGAAAAGGTTCTCCGCCTGCGCTACGGTCTTAACGGTGAAAAACCCATGTCCCTCAAAGAAGTCGGTGATGTTTGCAATCTCACGAAGGAAAGAATCCGCCAGATTGAAAAACGCGCCCTTGTAAGGATGCAGCATCCTGTTCGCCTCACACGTCTTGAAGCTTACGTTGCATGATACTTCCATAACCGCGGCCTTTGTGATATTCTGATGACGGAGGAAAAATCTTCATGGCAGACACAAAGGTAATCGCGGAAATCGGAACGGCTCACCAAGGCTCTTTGGAAAAGGCATTTGCACTCATAGATGAGGCTTCGGACGCCGGTGCCCACATTGTGAAATTCCAATGGGTTTACGCAGACGAGATTCTGCATCCCGACACAGGTTTTGTAAATCTACCCGGAGGAAGCGTAAAACTTTACGACAGATACAAAGCCCTTGAGGTCTCCCCTGAATTTTTCAAAAAATGCCTTGAATACACGCACCAAAAAGGTCTGCTTTTTGCCTGCTCACCGTTCGGCATAAAATCTTTGCAGGAACTTGCAGATATCCATCCCGATGCAATAAAAATAGCATCTCCGGAAGTGAACCATACTCCAATGCTGAAGGCCTGTGCAAAATACTACGGAAAGATTCCGATTATCCTTTCAAGCGGTGTCTCAACTTTGGGTTACATAGAAAAAGCCATTGACATTCTTACAGGCGGATTTGAAAGCGATTCCCCTGCGCCGGAAAAAATCTGCGTGCATGGACAAAACATTGCTCCGCTCACTTTGCTTCACTGCATCACCTGTTATCCTGCCCCCGAAACCGAATACAATGTGAAATGCGTGAAGACACTCAGGCAAATCTTCGGAATCCCCACAGGAATAAGCGACCACTCCCTTGACCCGGTTTTGGTTCCCGTTCTCACAACGGCGATGGGAGGCTCGATGATTGAAAAACACATAACCATCAGCAAAAAGACAGACGGACTTGACGACCCTGTTGCACTCGAAGAAGAGCAATTTGCGCAGATGTGCAATGCCGTGCATCAGGCAGATGTCTTAATGAACCGTTATCATAAAGACGAGCTGGCTTCGGGGATAAAAACAAATGCCGCAGAGGATGAAATCATCAGGCAGCTGAAAATGGAATACGGGGATGAAAAAGTTTCCGCAGTGCTTGGAAGCGGAATAAAAAGACTTGCAAAAAGCGAAAAGGCAAACTACGGGCGCACAAACAGATCGCTGCACTACACCCGCAGCTTAAAAGCCGGTGAAACCGTGAAAGCAGACGACATCGCCGTATTGCGGACTGAAAAAATCCTGACCCCCGGAATCTCCCCTGATTTTCTTGAAACCGTGATTGGAGCCACATTGCAAAAAGACGCAGTTTCAGGTTCAGGCGTGATGTTCGAAGATTTTATGAAAGGCAAATGAAGTCTTCAATCCAAATGAAAAAGACGACGGCAGTTTGAATCGACCAGATCCGAAAGTTCCTGCACAGTCATATTTCTTTGAGAAGCAATGAACTCGTAAGTGTGATTTATGTACAGCGGAGTGTTCGGATGCCCCCTCATTGGAACAGGAGCCAGATAAGGAGCATCGGTTTCCAAAAGAAGCCTGTCTGCGGGGATGAAATTTATGACTTTGTGCATTTGCTCCATGCGGCTTTTTTTCGTATAAGTGGTTGCCCCGCCCAAAGCGATATACCATCCTCTGTCCACAAAAGCGCGGGCTTCGTCGATTCCGTAAGACCAGCAGTGTATGATTCCGTTATGCCATCCCGCTTCGTCTATGCAGGAGATTGTGTCTTCAAATGCATCCCTTGAATGCACCACCACAGGAAGATTCATTTTCCGGGCAAGATTCAGCTGCATCACAAAAAGTTCATGTTCACCTTTGTAAATATCTGAATCAAAATCAGCTTCATTTCTTCCGTCAGGATTTGAAGGATTCCAGTGATGATCCAGACCGCATTCGCCAATTGCCGCAAAATGATGACTTTCGCCCTTGTTTTTTTTGTATGAAACAATCTGATTTTCAAGGAGCTTCACGCATCTTTCACGGTCTTTGATTTCCTCGATGTCGGGCCATATTCCGGCTGAAAAATAAAAGAACGACTCCACTGTTTTTTTTTCATCGGCGGTCAGATGCGAAAGGCTTTTTTCAAAATGGAGAATTCTCTCTTCAAGATCATCACACCTTGTTCCAATGTCCATCATAAAGAAGGGATTTTCCTTTGCCAGCCCTCTTAATGATTCCGAACCTTTGACTTCATCACCGTCTGTCATCAAGTGAAAATGAAAATGCGTGTCGCTGAACATTTTTCCTCCGAAAAAAAATCCCCGGCGACATTCCGGGGACCTTCGACCAATCAGTCTGTAATTTAGATAAGCAGGTCGGCAAATGCCTTAAGAGCACCGTCCATCTTTCCTGAGAGAACAGTCTTTGCAAGAGTCTTTCCGAGCTGCACCCCTTCCTGATCGAAACTGTTTACATTCCACAGGAATCCCTGGAACATAACTTTGTTTTCGTAATGTGCCAAGAGAGCACCAAGGCTTTCAGGCGTCACATTCTTTCCGTAGATAAGGCTTGAAGGTCTTTCACCGGCAAAGAATTTGTTAGGATTCTCGTCATTCTTTCCGCAGGCAAAAGCAATGATCTGTGCCGTCACGTTTGCGGCGAGTTTTGTCTGACTTGTACTGCCCTGGATTGTAACGTCTGTACCGCACTGGCTCTTCTGGAATGCGATGAACTGCAGCGGAATCACGTTTGTACCCTGATGGAGCAGCTGATAGAATGAGTGCTGTCCGTTTGTTCCCGGCTCACCGAAAATCACGGGTCCTGTAACATAACTGATTTTCTTTCCAAAGCGGTTCACGCTCTTTCCGTTTGACTCCATGTCAAGCTGCTGAAGATGCGCCGGAAAGCGGCTCAAAGCCTGTGAATACGGAAGAATCGCTGTTGAAGGCATATTCAGAACATTGCGCTCGTACACACCGATAAGTGCATCCATGAGTGCGGGGTTCATTGCGACATCCTTTTCCTTTGCAAGAACATCTTCTTCCGCAGCTCCCTTCAGGAATGCCGAGAAAACTCCGGGACCGAATGCCAGCGAAAGAATTGCTCCTCCCACTGCAGATGTTGAAGAATAGCGTCCTCCGATGTAGTCATCCATAAAGAATGCCGCCATATAGTCAGGATTTCCGACCAGCGGTGAAGTTTCGCTTGTAACGGCAATCATATGCTTTGAAGTCTCAAGACCTTCCTTCTTCAGATAGTTCTTTACGAAAGATTCGTTTGTGAGAGTCTCAAGTGTAGTGCCGCTTTTTGAAACAAGAATGAAAATGGTCTTTGAAACATCTATTGAATTGAGCACTGATGCGGCATCGTCGGGGTCAACATTTGAAATGAAGTGTGCATCCATGCGGAATGTGCCGGCTGTCTTCGCCCAGTTTTCAAGAGCAAGATACATTGCACGGGGGCCGAGGTCTGAACCGCCGATTCCAATCTGGCATACGGTAGTGTATTTCTCACCCTTTTCGTTCAAGAGCTTTCCGTTGTGCACTTTGTTGGCAAAATCCGCAATGGCTTTCTGCTGTGCCACATAAAAATCCCTTTTGTTCACGCCGTCAACAACCACGTCTTTTCCCAACTGTCCGCGGGTCAAGTGATGGAGCACCATGCGCTTCTCACCTGTATTGATGATTTCTCCATTATAGAGAGCTTCGAATTTTTCAATCAGCTGGGCTTCTTTCACCAGTTTCTTGAAAATCGAAATGACAGTTCGGTTCACCTGTTTGGCTGCGTAATTGAAAGTAAGTCCGCCGCCCATGGGAATAGAAAACTCTGCAACACGCTTTGCACCTGATGCACCCGAGAGAGCCTTTGCCAGTGAAACGGGATTCTTCTGCCCCTTCAGTTCCTTAAAGCTTTCCAGCTTGTTCAAATTGTTCCAAGAAATGGTAGCCATATATGCCTCTATAAAATTTGAGCTGCTTCCAGACACGACAGAATCCGGAAGTTACTCCATTCTAAAATAATTCTGGCAAAATTTCAATAACCATGCTATAATAAATCAAATCTTTTTTAGGAGATGCACTATGATTTTGAGCATTGTCATTTCAATCTTGATTGGCGCACTGGTCGGCTGGCTTGCCGGCAAAGTGATGGAAAGTAAACACGGATTCTGGATGAACTGTCTTCTTGGAATCATTGGTGGAGCAGTCGGTTCCGCAATTGGAAACGCACTCAACATTGGCGGAGGAAATATAATCGTCTCCATCCTGCTCGGTGTTGTGGGAACCATTATAGTAATTGCCATCGTCCGCCTCATTATGGGAAAACGCTGGTAAAAGACGCAAAGGCTTTCGGTGGAAAATCCGCCGGGGGCTTTTTTTTCAGCCTGCAAATCATTTCTTTTCTTCTTCAGTGCCGTGAAAAATCATCTCTTTTTCAAAAACTGCGGTTTTCATCCACACAGTGGCATCGGTTCCGTTCCATTCCAGAATTCCATCGCTGTATTCGTAGCGGATGTCATTCAAATCCTCAAACAGGGATTTTTCAGAAGGAAAGGAGATTGACATGAACTGTGCCTTTATGCTCAGTGGATTTTCAGCCAAATCTTCTGTTGTATATTCCGAAAGATATTCGTCTATGACCGAAGGACTGTCTTTCAGCATTACGAGAATCATCCTGCCGTCTGCATTTTGAATATAATATCCGGGGAAATACGGAATGAAATCTATCATCTCAAGGCGTTTTAAAATCTGACCGTCTGCATCTTTTTCAACAGCATGGAAAGGAAGATTCACCAGATTGTAATAGTCCGGATACGAAGGCTGCACAGTCCCGTTCAGCGAAGAAGGCTCACCGTCTTCAATTGAGTCAAGCAGATGGGAATAGCGTTTTATTCTGTGCTTCACGAGGCCTTCAACGCTTTTGTAAGACCAGTCAAGATAATCAACAATGGATGAAAGGGACTGCACATTTGTTTCAAGAAGATTCCCTCCAACAGAAGTCATCTGCTTAATCTTCGGGAAATTCAAATGATTCAAAAAAGTCACTCTTGTAATCAGTTCGAGCGTTGTGTACCCCCATCGGGACATTTCCGCCGAATCTTTTATTTCCTTGTAATTCTTTCTTTCATCTTTGAGTTTTTTCAAATAAAGACGGTTTTCTTCTATTATTCTCTCAACATATTCTTTGTCATCTTCCGCATATATCTTTTCGTTTTCAAGCATTAGAGAATCTGAAACCGACTGCTTTAGAATCGGCAGACTCAGCGTGTAAAAATATTTTGAAACAGCAGGCTGTATGGAAGTCTGCGGATTTGAAGAGAAAAACATCATGTATGAATTAATCGGAGTAAGAGGCTTTAAAAATTCATTCCAGTCCGACCCGGTGATTTCCAACTGCACATAATCTTTCGTAGCCTCCCCGGAAATTGCAAAAAGGGCATGATTTTTCTGGGCAAACAAATCCTTGATTAAAAAGGCAAAATCCTCATCAGCATCCTGAAGACCTTCGAAACCGCACTCCGCCGTAATAAAATAATTTCTCGTGCTTCCGTCATATCCGGGGTCTCCTCTTTTTATGTAAGTCCATTTTTCGACCAGATAAAGTCTGCATGTATACGAGTCATTCCCCTTGCGGAGCGTCACCGTGCAGTCATCGGTTGAATGAAGGCCGAGTCCGTTTATCTCACATTCGATTTCAGGCATTACCGAACCGTTTTTTGTAATGTATCCTTTTAGCGCAATCTCCTGCATTCCTGTGGTTTCACTTTTTTTATAATCAAGAAAATCATCGTCGCTGAAAAAAAGGTTTACGGGAGCAAAAAGCCAGGATTTATCTTTCAACTGCTTGTAGTAAAATCCGGTGTTTCCTTCAGAATCAAGGCCTGCCACTCTCAGTACGCGGGCTTCGTTTCCAAGACCGTTTTGGGCAATCGAAATGAAACGCGTAAGACGTGCTTCCCCGCTTAAAGGAATTTTCGGCTGCTCCATCCAGTCTTCCGCCGGGAGTGCCCACGGGGAATAATTCGAAAGATAGTCGCTTCCCGTCATGGTCTGTGGAAGTTTGTCGTAAGTGTATTGGAAAAACATCGGATCACAGCCCATTGTGTCGAAATCAATCAGCCGGGTAAACATTCTGCCCTGACTTCCGATTACAAAAAGAGTGCTTGCGGAGGCCGAAATATTTTCCGAAATGAAAGTGCCGTGAAGAGGAGTTTCTATGCTGCGGCTGAAATCCTGCGGGAGTCCGCTGTCTGTGAAGCGTATCCTTTTTCCGTCCTCAGAAAGAAAGTAGACTGTCTCAAGTCCCATCGTACCGAAGTGATGCTGATTTCCGTAAATGTCTTCGTACCACAAAACCTCTGAACGTCTTGCACCCATACTCCAGGCTCTTTTTTTTGCCGCTTCAGGTGTCTGATGCAGAGTATCGTCTGAAGGAAAGCCGAATTGTTTTTTCCATTCAAACGGAGTCAAAAGTTCAGTCTGATTCAGATAACAGACGTAAAGAAATCCCTCGTCATCGAAAGCATAAAGTGAATCCCCGTCTGCACAGATTTCGACAATTTTTTCCGGCGCGGAAAATCTTTTGAACGGATTTATTTTGCTGCTGTGCGGAAGACCTGTTTTCAAAAAGAGCGACCACTCTTCATCTCCTGGAGCCTTGTAATAAATCCTGCCTCCTGAAAGAATGAACTCCCCGTACAGACAATAAGACTGAGTCATCGTGCGGATTGAAACATGCTCTGGAAAAAGCCCGTTTACATTCTGTCTTGGGTCAGATTCAAGCGATACATCCTCCAAGGATTTTTTCTTCCCGCATGAGAAAAACAACATTGGAAACAAAATCACAAGCGAGAGGATTTTTAAAGGAAGCTTTCTCCCCATACGGAATCACTCATCCTCCAGATCGGGAATACGGAGTTTCAGTGCCTTAAGGAAGCGTGGACCTGTGACACCCTCACGGAGACAGGCAAAAATGCAGTTGTCTCCAGCCACGGTTCCAAGGATTTCGTCCATATTGAGTGCATCCAAAGCATTTGAAACGGCATCCGCATGACCGCCGAAAGTCTTTATGACCACAATATTTCCGCTGTAGTCGATGCTCACGTATCCGCGCAGAAAATCCTGAATGTAAATCTGCTCGCTTTCCCGCCTTTCCTCTTCATCAGGGAGAGTATAAACGTAGCCGGAATGTCCGTCGCTGATTTTGCCCACTTTCAATAGCTTCAAGTCGCGTGAAAGAGTGGCCTGGGTAACTTCAAAGCCTTCTTTCTGCAGATAGCCCAGCAATTCCTCCTGACTTTCGATTCTGTAATTTTTGATGAGCTTGCGTACGGTTTTAAGCCGCGTGAGTCTTTCCTTCAAAATAATGCCTCGTTTGCATTTTTATTATTAAGTGCATCTCTAAAAATCCGTCTTGTGCAGACTTTTCAGAATGCTTTCTTCTTTTGTAAATCTTCATTTCCAATTATGTATATTTATGCAATTTTAGTCAATAACCCTTTATTTACATTCCAGAGACGGGCTGTCCAAAAACTATTGTCATGCCGAACAAAGCGATGTCATGCTGAACTTGTTTCAGCATCTCCCGTACAAAGGAGATCCCGAATCAAGTTCGGGATGACAGCAGAATGTCATGCTGAAC
>DGXM01000086.1 GCA_002396325.1 Treponema sp. UBA4232 | reverse complement strand
GCACGAATAAATGTGAAACTCGACATTCGGGCAAATAGTTTCTTTCATTGAAATCTTCCGTCTTTAATTTTTTCTAAAATCCAGCGTTAAAATTTGTTTTTTCACAAAATCCGTGGTATCATATTAGAACATTAGTATGGCGCGGTCATTTTTCTTTCACGAGGATGTGAATAACGAAAACGAAATATTTACTCAAAAAGCGGATCAGGTCAATGAATTCAACTGCAAGATGTACACGACTGTGTCCATTGCGGCATTCGTTTTTGCCGCGTTGTGTCTTGCATCCACTTTCATGCCCTTTTCACCCCTTCTCGGCTTCTATGCATCCGAAAATGCACGAGTCGTTTACGTTGCCGCCACAGGATTTTATGCAATTTCCGTATTAATCGCCTACGGATTCAAGTCCGTAATCCTGAAAATCTCACTGCCATTTCTGTACATACTGTATTTTTCCCTTTACGTACTGGTCATTCTGCTGAACATAATGTCCCCGAATCCGTACCCGTTTACACTGCTCACAATGCTCCGTGTGCTTTGTCCTCTTATGATAATTGACCGCAGAATACGCATGAATATAAGCAACAACATCGTAATATCCATAGCCGTATTCTATTTCTCCTACGTATACAAGCCTATTTCCGTCTTCTACGTGGATGTCATACTCGCCGGCATCGGGACCTTTTTCGGCACCATGGCAGGTGGAGAGGCTCTCTCAAACCGAGTGAGATACCTTCAGATACATGACGAACAGGTGAATCAGGCCGTTGAAGTTGAAAAGGCCAAGGGAGAGGCAAAAACGGCATTTCTGGCGCACATGTCCCATGAAATCCGCACTCCCGTAAACTCAATTCTGGGACTCAACGAAATCATCATGCGCGAAACCACCGAGCAGAACATAAAGGAATACGCTCACGACATACAGATGTCAGGGGCCACTCTGCTCAAAATCATCAACGACATTCTGGACTTCTCCAAAATCGAATCCGGAAAACTGGAGATTCTGCCTGCCGAATACGAACTCAGCTCCACAATCACCGACCTGATCAACATGACAAGTCAGAAAGCCCTCGAAAAGAAACTGGAGCTCGTAATCAACGTGGACGAAAACATCCCCCATCTTCTTTTTGGCGACGAACTCCGCGTAAAACAGTGCATTCTGAACGTGCTCAACAACGCCGTGAAATACACCGAAAAAGGCTCCGTCACACTCAACGTCGGCTTCGAACGCATCGACACCGGGCAGATTTTCCTCTGCATTCAGGTAAAAGACACCGGAATCGGCATCCGTCAGGAAGATTTGGACCGCATGTTCAACGAATTCGAGCGCGTGGACGAAAAACGCAACCGCACAATCGAAGGCTCTGGACTTGGACTCAGCATCGTGAAGATGATGCTTCAGAAAATGGACTCAAAGCTTGAAGTGCAGAGCGAATACGGCAAAGGGTCGGTCTTTTCATTCAAGGTCAAGCAGCAGGTCATCTGGTGGGAAAAAATCGGAAACTTCAATGAGCGTTACACCAAACTCATCCACTCAACGAGCAGTTACAAGGAAGAATTCCATGCGCCCACCGCACATATCCTCGTTGTTGACGACACCCGCATGAATCTCGTGGTGATTGAGGGCCTTCTTAAAAAGACGGAAATACAAATCGACACTGCAATGAGCGGCCACGAAATGCTTGAAATGGTGACCAAACGCAGATACGACGTAATTCTCCTGGACCACCGTATGCCGGGCATGAGCGGAGTCGAGGCATATCAGAAAATGCAGACGCTGGAGAACAATCTTTGCGCCGGAGTGCCCTGCATTGCCCTGACCGCAAATGTTGTATCAGGGGCCAGGGAATACTATCTCCGCGAAGGATTTTCCGACTATCTTTCCAAACCGATTGACAGCAAAGAGCTCGAAAAAATGCTCAAATATTATATTCCGAAAGACAAGCTCAAATCAGACTCGTCTATGGAAATGCAGGAAAAGCGGACGGAAGAACTTTCGGAAGACTTCAGCAATCTGGAGGGACTCAACATCCACGTCGGACTTCAGAACTGCGGTTCGCCTGATGTTCTTATGGTCGCACTCAAAGAATACTACGCCACAATCAAATCACGCGCAGATGAAATCGAGGGTTTTGCAGCCTCCGGAGACATAAAAAATTACACCATACAGGTACACGCATTGAAGAGTTCCTCCCGCCTTATAGGAGCACTGGAACTTTCAGAAAAAGCCGCCTATCTTGAAAAATGCGGAGATGAAGAAAACACCGTAGAGATTACCGCCAAAACCCCGGAGCTTCTGACCCTTTACCGGTCTTACGCAGAGAAACTCGCCGCCCTCGACGATGACGAAAACACGGCAAACAAAGAACCTCTTTCAATGGAGAAATATCAGGAGGCCCTCACCGCAATAAAAGAATTTGCAAGTGCATTTGACTTTAATGCAATTGACGGTATAATAGAAAGCATAGACAATTATGTAATACCGCCAACTGAAATGGAGAGATATAACAAAATAAAACGGAGTGTCCGCGGGGGAGACCGCAGCACCCTTATGGTACTGTTATCGGAATAGCAGTACAAGGAGAATATATGGAAAAACGCATCTTATTCATTTGTGAGAGTGTAGAAAGTTTTTTAGTCACTGCCATGGAAAAGACTCTTAAGACAGCCGGATATGAGGTGGTTTTCTCCATGCCACATCCAAAGGAAATTGATGAGATGCCGAACCGTCCTAAGATTATGATGTTTTATCTTGATGGAGATGAAACAAAATACAATGAGACTCTGAAATTTGCCGCAAAACAAGTCGCCGTAAGAGATTCAGAGCAGTACGTCTTTCTGATTGGAAACCCCATAGACATCGAAGGCGCATACAGGGCAATAAACAAAAACCTTGTTGCAGGGGCTTTCGAGAGGCCTGTGAACACCACGGATCTGATAACCCAGCTTGATTTGGCAGTTTCCGGCTACAGCATTGATGAAGCACAGAAGTCGGTGGAACATGCCTTTGTCGGAGGCGAGGACACTCAGAAAAAGACCGTTCTTATTGTTGATGACGACACTTCATTCCTCCGCTCCATGCAGACCGGACTTTCCAAGAAATTCAATGTCTACATCACAAACTCAGGCATGAATGCAGTTTCTTTCCTCAAAGAGAGACCTGTTGATTTGATTCTGCTCGATTATGAAATGCCGGTTCTTTCAGGACTTGAAGTCTTCAGAATTCTGCGCAGTGAACAGGAGACAGAAAAAACACCAGTGATTTTCCTCACATCAAAAGACGACAAAAACATCGTTATGAAAGTGCTCGAAGGAAAACCCGCAAACTATCTGCTGAAGCCCATTTCCCCCACAATTCTTGCACAGACCGTGGAAGACTACTTCAAAAAAGCCGAGGAAGCCTTAAGACTCGGTCAAGAAGCCCCGTCCATGATGGGCAGTCTGGAACCTGTCGATGACGATGTAAGCAGCTATTAAACAGCATCAGGAATCTCGAAAAGCAGGAGTTTTTCAAGATTCCCGACAGACTTTTACCGCTACTTTCTGCCCAAATCCACTGATTTATTGTAGGCGGCTGTAGCGGCATCTATTACTGCGGCACGGAAATTGTGCTTTTCCAATGCAACCACACCCTCAATCGTAGTTCCGGCAGGCGAACAGACGGCGTCTTTCAATTCACTGATTGACCTGCCGTCTTCAAGTGCCATAGTCGCAGCTCCGCGCAAAGTCTGTGCGGCATAAGTGTAAGCCTGTGCACGCGGCATTCCGAAACGGACTGCGGCATCGGCAAGTGCCTCAATAAACAAAAACGCATACGCAGGTCCGGAACCGCTCACGGCAGTCACTCCGTCCATCAGTTTTTCAGGAACAACCTCAGCTTTACCGGCCGCATCCAAAAGCGTCTTTACAAGCGCGGTCTCCTCTTCGCTCACATCATTGCTCGGACTCAGGGCAATCATCGCCTCTCCCACTGTTGCCGGAAGATTCGGCATAATGCGGATAATGTGCGGCATCACAAAATCAGGATTCGGAGCGGAAAGATCCCCGCCAAACACAGAGTGGAGCGTGGAAAGAGTCACTCCGGCAGCCATCGAAACAACCAGTTTTGTCTCCGTGAAAAACGGACTGATTTCCTGAATCACAGACTTGATAAACTGCGGTTTCACGGCAAGAAAAATCACTTCGGAGTTCTGAACAATCCCTGCATTCGTCTTTACGGCAACGCAAGCGTTCTTCTTTGCAAAAGCCTCCGCCTTGGAAAAATCAACATCAGTAATGGACACGTTTGCCGCATTGAATTTTTTTGCAACTGCGGTCATCAAAGCTCCACCCATCATTCCGGCTCCAATGCAGCCGATTTTTATGTCGTTAAAATCCTTCATAGTATATATCCTCAATTCTGAATTAATTTCCACAATGTCAGTGCGGGACCGAAGTATTCTGGTCTGCCAAAAACAGAGTGCCTTTTTTGCTTCCGTCCATAAGAGAAGCGAGAGGCTTTTCGTGGCGGCTGTTGGCAAGAATCATCGGGATGCCGGACTTGGTCACTTTTTCCGCAGCCTGGATTTTTGTCCTGATTCCTCCCGTGCCGAAACTGTTGGTGTTTCCAAGTGTGATTGATTTCAAGAGTTCAGGAATATCCTTTACCTCTTCAACAAGGCTGGCATCAGGATTTGTCTTTGGATTATCCGTGTAAACGCCGTCGATGTCGCTGAACAAAATCAATAAATCCGCGCTCCACAAAATTGCAGTGAGGGCTGAAAGATTGTCATTATCACCGATGCTGTATTCTTCAAATGACACGCTGTCATTTTCGTTTATAATCGGCACCACGCCTTCGTCAACCAGAGTAAAAAGCGTGTTCCGCATATTGAGCGTATGATGGTAGTCCTCAAAATCTTCCTTTGTAAAAAGAAGCTGTGCCACGTGAACATTCTGTTTTGCAAAAGCCGCGCGCCACTTGTCCATCAGCTCGACCTGACCGATTGCGCAAAGTGCCTGACGGTAGAGCATGTCTTTTTTGTGCGCCCATCCGCTGATTGCAGAAAGACCTGCAACCTGTGCTCCCGACGAAACTATGATGAGCTGCTTTCCCTGCGAAATGAGCGAGGAGCAGCTTACGGCGAGTGTGTTCAAAAAATCCTCATTGATTGTGCCGTCTTCTTTCGCAAGAGAATTGCTTCCGAATTTTATGACGATTTTTTTTGCGTTCTTTATTGTCTCTTGAACTGTCATCGAATCTGTCCATCCCCGTCAATCAGAAATTTCGTTGTGGTCAGTGCCTTGATTCCCATCGGTCCGCGGGCATGAAGTTTCTGCGTGCTGATTCCGAGTTCCGCTCCAAAACCGAATTCGCCGCCATCGGTAAATCTTGTGCTTGCGTTCACGTAGACACAGGCCGCATCAACTCTTTTCTGGAAGTCGCGTGCAACAGCCCTGTTGTTTGTGACAATACATTCGCTGTGCTTTGTGTTGTGTGTGTTGATGTGGTCAACAGCCGCTTCCGCACTTTCAACAATTTTCACGGCAACTGTAAAGTCAAGAAATTCAAATCCGAAATCAGAATCCTCAGCCTTAACCAGCTTATCTTCCTGCATGAATTTTTTTAGAATTGAATACGAAGCCTCATCGGCCTTTACCAGAACCCTTCCGTCAAATTTCGCTGACATTTTCGGAAGGAATTCCTCCGC
>DGXM01000181.1 GCA_002396325.1 Treponema sp. UBA4232 | reverse complement strand
CTTTTACGGCCCTCAAGACGATGTTTCCTGAACTGCCGCTGTCAGACTTGAGCATGGGCATGTCCGGGGATTACAAAATTGCAATCGAGGAAGGCAGCACGATGGTACGCATTGGAACGGCCATTTTCGGAGAGAGGGAATACAAATGAAAAAAATCATTCTTCTTTTGGCGGCGGTTTTCAGTCTTGGAATTTCCTGCGTTTATGCAGAAGACACGGAAAAAAAAGAACCCGAGCCGTACACTGAAGTAGAATTTCCTCACTGGGCGCTTACCCTCAGAAGGTCGGAAATAATCACACTTGGCTCACTTCCATTCACAACACTGGGAGTCACTTTCGGTGTGGGTCTTTTCAAGTACATATCAGGACAGACATCCACTTTTCCGAATCCTTTCGACAAAACATCTTCATATTCAAGTTCAGACATTCAATTTATAGTAGGACTTTCCCTTGGAGTGAGTCTTGTAATCGGACTTGTTGATTTCATCATACATTTGGTCATAAATCATAAAAAGCAGAAAGAAACGCGGCGGGTGATGAGTACCATTGAAGTTGTGCCTGCGCCGGAAAGGGCTGTGCCAGAAACGAATGAAAGTCCCGGAGAGGAAAATGCCGTATTTTAGCGTAAAAGTGCCGGATGATTTTTCAGGAAACCTGCGTCTGGACAAATATATTTCGGAGCTGCCTAACGGAATGAACCGCAGCAAACTCAAAAGCGGCGTGACCGAAATTCTTGTGAACGGTAAAAAACAGAAGATTTCTTACAAAATAAAAGGCGGAGACCATATAGACATTGAATGGGAAGACAATATCCCCACCGATATAGAACCTGAAAACATTCCGCTCGACATCTTGTTTGAGGATTCCAGGGTCTGCGTTGTGAACAAAGCTCAGGGAATGGTGACTCATCCTGCCTGCGGAAACTGGAACGGGACTCTCGTGAATGCCTTGCTCTATCACTGGGGAAGGGAAAAAATCCCGCAGTTGACGGAAGGAAATGCAAGCGAGATTCTTTCTGCAAGAAGACCCGGCATAGTCCACCGTCTGGACAAAGACACATCGGGAATCATAATCACTGCGAAAAACCGTGATGCCGAAGAATGGCTCCAAGGGCAGTTCAGAACTCACCGCAGAATCATAAAGGAATACATCGCAATCTGCATGGGCCGCCCTCAGCACAAAAAAGGAGTCATTAAGACAAACATCGTGCGCGATATCCGTCACCGCCGAAGATTTAAGGCCGTGGAAACTGATGGAGAAGGCAAATATGCGGAGTCTCTCTACGAATGTATTGCCTGCTACGGAGAATATTCCCTGATGCGTGTGAGAATTGTAACCGGAAGAACCCACCAGATCCGTGTGCATATGAAACACATAAACTGCCCGATTCTTGGAGACGAGATTTACGGCCGGCCCGACAGGATTTTTCCACATGCGACTCTGATGCTTCATGCCCGTTATTTGAGCATAGTTCTCCCTGGAGACGAAACACCCACTAAGTTTAGGAGCCATACCCCCGAAAGATTTATAAAAGTGGAAAAGATTTTGAAGAAACGCTTCAAAAAGGTCATTCTGGAGGACAGATGATTATGGATGCAATCAGGATAATACATGAACCTTCGGATGCAGAGCCTTTTGTCGTTCTTGAAAAAAAAGAAGGACTACCCAGTGCACCGCTTGAGGACGGAGATGACTGTGCCCTCACAAGGGTAATGACTCTGTTTCCTTCACTGGCAGATGTCGAGGGGAGAAAGAAAGTTGAGCACGGTCTTGTTCACCGTCTTGACACCGACACCGATGGACTTCTTCTGATTGCTTCGACCCAGGCTTTTTACAATCACATCATTTTGGCTCAGAAGGAAGGTCTTTTTATAAAAAAATACAGTGCCAGATGCAAGAGAAGCCGCTGTTCCCTCGAAGGATTTCCTCCATGCCCGGTGGATGTCTCAGGACTTTCTTCCGGCGATTCTTTCGCTCTGTCTTCAGGATTCAGGCATTTCGGCGCGAGAGGTTCTTCTGTACGGCCTGTCACAGGGGAATGTAGTGAAGTGATTCGCAAAAAAGCGGCTCCCGGCTTGTATGAGACCAACGTGAAGATTATTTCAGAAGATGATTCCTTTGTCTTGGTGGACTGCACGATTTCCCGCGGTTTTATGCATCAGGTGAGATGTCATCTTTCCTGGTGCGGACTTTGCATTGTGAATGACAGGATTTACAATCCAATTGAAGCTTCCGGGCCGATGGAATTCCACGCAACAGGACTACAGTTTCCCTTGGAAAACGGAAAGACGGTTTGCTTCGGAAAAATCAGCCGGTAAAATCAAAATGAAAATGGGCATAAAAAAACCGCCTCTGAAAAAGAAGCGGTGAAATGCCCGGAACAAGACTTGAACTTGCACACCCAGAAGGCTCTAGTACCTGAAACTAGCGTGTCTACCAATTCCACCATCCGGGCAATCAGAATATAATCAGTATACTTTAATCAAAGAATTTTGTCAAGCGGATGTTATATGTTTTTGTTGAAAAATATGAAAAACACTGCGCAAATACCAATCAGCAGGACTATGCTCAACACCAGAAGCCAGACAGGAGTATCTCCGGTTATTGCAGCCGACCTGCTGTTGTAAGAATTGAAGGCCTTGTTTATTGCTCTTTTTTTTCTGCCGGTCAATTTGTGCTTGAGTCCGTCGGATGTTCCATGTGCAGGTGCTTCGCCGCGGAGTTCGCTTTCCGTCACTGCATAATGGCATACAGGGCAGCCTGTTTTGAATTCACTGACACTTCCTGTATGACCGCAGTGGGGGCAGCGCACCGCTGAAAAAAATTTACCGCAGTGAGGGCAGAATCGGGCTTTTGCAGCAACTTCCGCCCCGCAGTTTTCGCAAAAATACTTGGCCTTCTTCTTTTCGCTCATTTTTACTCTGTTCTCAGATTGTCAACTGTGTAATCGTAAATCTGCCAGATTCCGTCTCTCTGACGCACATAGTAAGTGTAGCGCTTTACTTCTGTGAATGTCGGGTTGCGGAACCATTCAAGCACTTTCACCGTGCCCTGTGTCTGGGAGTAGGTTGTCGTCTCGATTTCGAATTTTGAAGGAATTGCCACAATGTCGCTGTCGATACGGCTTCTCATCAAATCTGCACGGAACTGGCGGAGCATCTCGCTTCTTTCATCAGCACTTGAAGTGTTGTATCTGCGGCTGCGGCTTGCATTGTTTTTCAGAATTGCCTCAAGATCCATATAAAGGAAGAATTTGTCCCATTCACTCTGCTGTCTTGCAAGAATTGTCTGTTCCACAACTTTGTCAGGGCTGATTTCTTCTGCCTGAATGACGGCTGCGGATCCTGCTTCGACCGGAACATAGCTTGACGCACTGACTGTCGGGGAAGGACGCACTTCAAGAGTAAGTCTCTTTGATTCAATGACCTTGTCTTTGTTTCTGTAAAGCTCGGGGTAGAATGAAGCTGTTACGTAGTAAATCGAAGGATCTGAAATGTCCAGATAATTTTTGAGGTTTTCAACGAAGGAATATTCTTCCTCCGGTTCAAGGGCGATTTCCCTGAAATAGACAGTCTGGCTTGTGGTCCTCTTCCTTGTAAGAAGATTTGTCTGCGGAAGCTCCATGTTCTTCACATCAACAGCCTTGAAATCGATGCTGAACATACGGTCATCGGCAAGCTTGAACCTGAGTGTGTCCGAACTTGTGTTCTTGATGGTGATGTGCACATAAACTGGGTTTGCTTCTCCGCTTCCTGGATAGTACAACGTGCGGTTGTAGAATTTGACTGCAATTTCCGCATTGTTCGGTGTTGCGTCTGTGGTGGCGACATAATTCTGCGCTGAAAGGCTATGTGCAAAAAGCGCAAAAAGTGTTATAATGGTCAACAGTGTTCGTTTCACGACTATGCTCCCGTCTGATTTCAGACTTGTGTACTGACATTAGTTTGTAAGTCATTTCCGAAAGAGTTACCAGTGAAAATGACCCTGAAACTTTATTTCTTATAGTATCGGATAAAAATGGAAAATTCATTATCAACAAATTCACTTATTCCTCTTATTTCTGCCTGGACTCCCTTTAAATCTGCTGTGAACGAGGTTTCCACACAGGAAATTCCTTTTGAACGTTCTGTAAAAGGGCTGAACGGAAGTCTTCCGTCTTTTTTCGTGGCAGAAACAATCAGGCAGAAAGCTTTTAAAAAACTTCATAATGAGCAATATTATGGAAAAAAATCCTCACCCAGTGATTATGTGATTATAGCGCAGTCTCAGAAAGATGCTGATGAATATGAAACAGACCTTGAGACCATACTTGCAGACCGGGTTGAAATTCACAAACTTCCGTGGTGGGGGATGATTCCTTACAGGCCGGCGGGAAAAGGTTCGTCTGTGTTTGGAAGCAGGGCAGGTGTTCTTGCAAAACTTTCCATGCCGGGATTAAAAAAAGACAGAATCTTCATAATTCCGCAGCGGGCTCTTCTGACTCCGGTGCCGCCTCCATCGTACATGAGGGAACTTTCTTTTACATTGAGAAAGGGGCAGGCCGTTGATCCGAATGAAATTGCTGAAAAACTTCAGAGCCTCGGATATTTAAGGGTTCCCAAAGTCGGTATGCGCGGTGAATTTGCTGTCCGCGGTGAAGTGATAGACGTTTTCATGCCTGGTGAAGAAAAACCTGTACGCATTGTTTTTGATTTTGAGGAAATCGAGCAGATTAAATCCTTTGAAGTTGAAACGCAGACTTCATCCGGAAATCACGAGCAGGTTCTCATTTACCCGATGAAGGAAGTGGTTTGGACTGACGAGCTGGTCATTGCGCTTGAGAAAAGATTTTCCGAAATGGAAAAAGGAGCCATTGTAAATGATTTTGCCTCATATGACAAAGAGCGTAAAAGGGCAGGATATCAGATGGAATCAAAGGATGTCAGGACGGAGGCGTTTTCTTCTGCGGTGGAAAAAAGCAGCTCTGATTCTGTAAATCTTTCTTTTACTGACAAGGCTCTTGAAGAAAAGGAAAGGCTTATTGAAGAACTTGCCGTTCAACACGAATCGGAAGGTGAGGAACTTTTCTACGGCATCCTGTGGGATAAACTGTATTCTATTGTAGACTATTTCAGAAAAAATACCATTGTTTTCTGTTATGACTCAGAGCGTCTTTCGAACAGCCAGAAAGCATTTGAAAGTGAGTTTGCCGCATCCTACAGAACGGCCCGCCAAAATCTTCCTGTGTTTCCACCGAAATATATGCTTCTTGATTACGCGTCGGTAATTAACAGCTGTTCTGCAAGGATTCTCTTCAAGACTCTGGGAGATGCTGAGGAAGACGGTGATAAAGGGGAAAACTTCGTCCTTAAAACTGATATGTCGCAAAGTTTCTTTGGCAATATCAATTATTTGAAGGAGCAGCTGCAGTCCAGACAGAACGAGGGCTGGCACATCTTTATTTTTGCCGACAATCCGAATCAGGCTGTGCGCATCCGGGAAGTTGTAAAAGAGTTTATACAGACGGATGAAAAATCTTTGTATCCTCTTGAAATCTATCCTCAGCCTTTGGCGGAAGGTTTTTCAATTGCAGAGGAAAAAATCCTGGTGATTCAGGAAAATGAGATTTTCGGTCGTAAAAAGGCGGCTCCAAAATCAATACGCAAGGTTTCTTCCAAACCCATAGACTCATTTGTTGATTTGACTCCGGGTGATTATGTTGTCCACGTGAATTACGGAATCGGTCTCTTCAAAGGAATCGAGCGCATAAAAGCAATGGGCACCGAACGCGACTACATAAAACTTGAGTATGCCGACAAGGAATTCCTTTCTGTACCCATTGAACAGGTGAACATGGTGCAGCGGTACATCGGAAGTGAAGGGCAGACACCAAGACTCGACCTCATAGGCTCGAAAAGCTGGAACAACCGTAAAAGCAAGGTACAGCAGAAAGTCGAGGAAATCGCTGAAAAACTCATTGATCTTTATTCAAAACGGCAGGCTTCAAGAGGTTTTGCATTCCCGAAAGACGGTGAGTGGCAGTCTGCATTCGAAGCGGCATTCCCTTACGAAGACACTCCTGATCAGTTCAATGCATCTCAGGACATCAAAGAGGATATGGAAAAGCCGGTTCCGATGGACAGACTTGTCTGCGGTGATGTGGGCTATGGAAAAACCGAAATTGCGATGAGGGCCGCGTTCAAAGCCGTGATGGGTGGAAAACAAGTGGCGTTTTTGGCTCCAACTACAATCCTTGCCGAGCAGCATTACGAAAACTGTCTCGAACGTTTCAAAAATTTCCCGGTTTCCATCGGTCAGCTTTCACGCTTTGTTCCCCCTGCCAGACAAAAGGAGATTCTGGCTCAGACAAGGGAAGGAAAAATCGATATATTGATCGGAACCCACCGTATTCTGCAGAAAGATGTTCAGTTCAAGGATTTGGGGCTGATGATAATTGATGAGGAGCAGAGATTCGGTGTGAAGGACAAGGAAAAACTCAAGGTGATGAAGACAAACATAGACTGTCTTGCAATGAGTGCGACTCCGATTCCCCGTACACTTCATATGAGTCTTCTTAAAATCCGTGATATGTCGCTTTTGACAACACCCCCGCAGAACAGGCAGCCGATCGAGACTTCGATTGAGCCTGAGTCCGATGAAAGAATCAAAGCCGCCGTAAGACGAGAAGTGAGCCGTGGAGGACAGGTGTTTTTCCTTCACAACCGTGTTGAGACCCTTGATGATGTGAGGTACAGACTTGAAAAACTGCTTCCTGAAATGATGATTGAAGTGGCTCACGGAAAGATGACCAGCGAGGAATTGGATGATATTTTCCGGCGGTTCAAGCTGGGAGGATTCCATATACTTGTTGCAACAACGATAATTGAAAACGGAATCGACATACCGAACGTGAACACCATAATAATCGACCGTGCGGATATGTACGGTGTGAGCCAGCTGTATCAGCTCAGGGGACGTGTGGGACGGAGCGACCGCAAAGCCTATGCGTATCTTTTCTATCCTGAAAACAAAGTGCTTTCGGAAATTGCCATGAAGAGACTCCAGGTGATAAACGATTTTACTGAGCTTGGAAGCGGATTCAAAATCGCAATGAAAGATATGGAAATTCGAGGTGCCGGAAATCTGCTTGGAAAAGACCAGAGCGGTGAAGTTTATGCCGTCGGATTTGAGATGTATCTTTCTCTGCTTAACTCAGCGATTGAAAGGCTCAGCAACAGTGATTGGAAATCTCCTGATGAGGTTCTTCTTGAACTTGAGTATACAGGATTCATTCCCGACACATATATCAGCGATGCCTCCACCAAAATGGAAATGTACAAGAAGATTGCCGCTGTAAAAAAACAGGAGGAACTCGAATCTGTCTACGAGGAGATGCTTGACCGCTTCGGTGACATGCCTGATGAAGTGACAAGTCTGTTGAGTCTTGCAAAAATACGCATATTGTGCACGAAACTTTCCATAACGTCGCTTATAGAACGTCAGCATGTGGTTACCGTGGAATTCGGGGCTCTTGCAAAGGTAAATGTAGACAAGCTTCTGCATATGATTTCCCTGTATCCCCGTTCGATAAAACTCAATCCCCAGTCGCCGAACAAACTGATGCTGAAAACGGAATCCATAGACCTTACCACCAAGTGTGACTTCATAAAGGAAAAACTCGAGCATCTTTTGTGACGAGGAATTGGTAAAAGTTGTGTCTAAAAAAGAGCATTTGAGGATATTCTAAACTGATTATAATGCGTATTCTGTCTACTTGTATTCACTATGAAATCCACCCTCTTTCGGGGGCGGATAAATCTCCTGCATTACTGCTGTTTCATCCATTTACACTACAGCATCGAAATCAAGCCGTCTGGCTCTAATGCTCATTATAAGTCCCATTGCAATGGAGTTTGTGAGATATGCAGAGCCTCCGTATGAAACAAATGGAAGCGGAATACCTGTAATCGGCATTATTCCCATAACCATTCCCACATTGACAAGGAAGTGATAAAAGAACATTCCCAAAAATCCGCTGCTGATGTAGGCACCGAAATGGCTGGTTGTTGTCCTTATTACAGAAAGCCCCCTTAACATGATGACAAGGAAACTGGCAAATACTGCAATTCCACCTGCAAATCCGAACTCTTCTGCAAGTATACTGAAGATAAAGTCGGTGCTCTGCTGCGGCAGATAACGGTAATGACTCTGAGTCCCCATAAGGTATCCCTTGCCGAATGTGCCGCCGGATCCGATTGCAATCTGAGAGTTTATGATGTTCCATCCGGCTCCTTTGGGGTCGATATTCGGATTTATAAAGATGATAAGACGCATTATCTGATATTCCTGAAGAACTTTTCCTGCCATAACCGAAAGAATCAGTGCTGTGAACAATATGCCTGACACATAAGTGACCCAGTAAAAGTATTTCTTTTTCAAGAAAATCTGGCCCAGAATGCCCATCATGGCAACTATCAGCGTTACGGCACAGACTACGATGAAGAGTTTTCTGTTTGTCAGGACTGATATTATCAGCACCGTGCGTTTTGCAATCTGGCTTTCCCAAATCGGAAGTACCGTAAAGAGGATTGTCAACATTCCCGTTGCAAGAACCAGCACGATATATCTTATAGGGATGTTTGCGATGAAACACATAACCAGGAATATGGGAAGATATGCGCTTGCTGTTCCCAAATCCGGCTGAAGAAGAATCAGCCCCATCGGAGTAAGGAGAATTACAAGGGATAGTAAGAATCTTTTGCGGGGATTTTCCTGCTCTGACTTTTCAAGGTAACGTGCAAGAAAAAGCGTGAACACAAGTTTTCCGAATTCCGAAGGCTGAATTCCAAGGCTTCCGATTCCGATCCAGCTGCGCGCTCCGTTCAATTTCTGTCCGAAAAATGCAGTGTATATCAAAGCCAGGGTCAGAAGTATGGCGGCATAACCTGTGTAGCGTTTCAATTTGCGGTAATCAATAAATGTGCAGGACAGCATCAGCACGAATCCGACAATGCACCAGACAATCTGCTTGTAATAATCTTTATTTTTGAGCAATCCTGACGAGTCTATTCCAGAAGAATAAATGAAAAGGACTCCGAGGACGCTCAGAACAAGAACTGCCAATATAATAAAGAAGTCGAATCGTTCGTAAATCTTGACTTTCATCTAATCCTGCCTTCCCACCTGCTTTTTGCGGTCTTCAAATCCAAGGGTTTTGATAGCTTCTTCGTATGTCTGGTTTGCAAATATTCCCTGCATGATGATGTTTGTGGCATAAGGGGCCCACCACTCCCAGTCGTTTACAGCTTCAACAAGAGTGACAACCACAACCTGATCCTCCACCGGAGCATCGTAGGGTGCGTAAGCCACCATCCAGGAGTGCCATCTGTCTTTGAATCCAACTTCTGCGGTTCCTGTTTTACCTGCTATCTGAACGACTTTGTTGTGCATCGGGTAAATTGCGGTACCGTCGGTAATCATGTAGCGTAAGTAAGTCTGCACTGTGCGCCACACTGAAGCATCAACCGTTGACTCATGAAGCACTTCAGGCTCCACTGTCTGCAATACTTCGTTTGTTGCGGGATCCCTTACTTCCTTCAGCAAATGGGGTTTGTAGATTTTTCCGCTGTTGCATACCATTGCCATCATATTTGCCACGTGAAGAGGTGTTGCAAGAGTGTCGCCCTGTCCGATGGAAATATTCATTGTGTCTCCGTCAGTCCACTTTCTGTTCTTTTCCCTTTCCATCCACTGCGCAGTAGGAACGAATCCCTTTGTCTGTGAAGGAAGGTCAATCTCCAGACTCTGTCCGAATCCGAACTCGGTGGCATATGAAGCTATGCGGTCCACTCCGAGGTAATCACGTCCAATTACCCAGTAATAAATATCGCAGGATTGAGCAAGTGCGTTTTTGAGGTTGAGCCATCCATGTCCTGGCGGTGGCCTGTGGCATTTGAAAAGACGGTCTCCATGGAAAAGCCGGCCGGAACATTCAACTGCCTTGTCAGGGGGAAATGCCTTTTCCGAAAGCACTGCCGTGGTCATAATCGTCTTGAACGTTGAAGCCGGCGGATATGCTGCATTAACGGCTCTGTTAAGCAATGGATTGTTCGGGGTATTTGTGAGTCTGCTGAATTCTGCGGATGCATTTTCCGTCGAAAAGGCATTGGACTCAAAGTAAGGATAAGAAACCATTGCAAGAATTTCACCGTTCGAAGGCTTTAAGACTATAGATGCCCCTACCCGTTCACCTAGAGCTTTTTCAGCAAGTTTCTGTATTCTGGTGTCGATTGTCAGAACCAGATTTTTACCCATTTGAGGAGGAACCACAACCGGAGCTTCGTCAATATAGCGTCCCTTTGCATCGCGAAGTCTTGTTTCACTTCCCGGGGTACCCTGCAACAGCTGATCGTACACTTTTTCTATGCCTGTTTTTCCGACAACGTAATTTCTGTTGTATCCTTCGTTCAGCATCAGCTTGAGCTCTTCCATCGTAATGTTTCCCACATAGCCCAGAACGTGGCTGATGGACCCTGTTTCAAGATATGTGCGGATCGGTTTGTTTCTCCAGCTGACTCCGGGGAAATCAGTGATGTTTTCGGCAATGTTGCTGATTACTTCAAGTGGAACGTTGATTTTTATTTCTATTGAAGTAAAGGCCTTTCTTTTTCCCGATGTCTTTTTGTCGATAGCGTCTTTGGTGATTCCAAGGTATTCTGCAAGTTTTGTTGCAACGGTATCGTACTGACCGTCGGGTATATCGCCGGGAATCAATTCGACCACAAAGGAATCTGTGTTTACGACTATGGGATTGTCGGCATTCCTGTCAAAAATCTCTCCGCGCTGGGCATCAAGAATCGTAGGAACGCTGGTCATTTTTACGGCTCTCTGCTTCCAGTAGTCACCGTTCAGAATCTGCATGGAGAAAAGATTCATTGTATAAAGAGTCATAACAACAAAAATCAAAATCGCGAGAAACGCAATCTTTGCATTTCTCCGTCCTGAATCATCTTGAGTATTATGCATAAAATCAACATTCATTATTCAACGGTCTCCGGTTTAAGCACCAATGTTTTTTTGAATACGTCAAGAAGCCTGAAGATTATGGGAGTGAGTATGCTGTTTGCAATAAGCTCGAATAAAAACAACCAGGAAATAGGATTGTATTTCATTATCTCCGTGGGATACAGAATGGAAAGCAGCCAGAGAATAAATCCCTTCATAAGCGTGGCGCAGAATCCCAGCAGAAGCGGAACGAAAAAGCCTTCCGTATTGATGACTTTGGTGAAAAGCCCGCTCACAAAACCGATGATTGTGCGAACCAGACAGTTGAGACCCATCACCCCGGAACTGAGAAAATCCAGGAACAGGCCTGAAACAAATCCTGTGGTTTCACCCATCAGTCTTCCGTTTTGTAGGGAAAAATACATCACGCATAAAAGACAGAGATCGGGTACCGCCGGAAGAACCGTGATATTCGACAAAATTGCGGCTTCAATCAAAGATGCGAGAAGCAGAATGAATGTACTGACTGCAAATGATTTAAACATTTTTTCTATTCCTCCCCTTCAAGCGGTATGCGGTCGTTTCCCATTGCAGGATCCACAACAAGGACAGTTTCCAATTTTGAAAAGTCCAGAATCGGAGTGAGCTCAAGCCCCAGTGATGAATCATAGTCCAGTATGGAAATCTTCGAGAGCGTACCGATCGGAATGTCCCGCATATAGTTTCCGTTTTCACCTGATGTGACGACAATGTCCCCAATCTGAAGTTCGTTGATTGATCTTTTGCTGATGTAACTCATCGTAAGCGGAATGTCCACCGAGCCCTGGCCTGAGACAATTCCCAATTCGCGGGAAGTCTGAATGCGCGCAGAGATATTGCATTTTGAATTATAAAGAGGCATTATCTGGCTTGTTCCGACACCCACGGTCACGATTTTTCCAACGACTCCGACGTTTCCATGCTGTATGGCGATTACCGGCATTCCTTTTTTGATTCCGCTGCGGACACCCTTGTCTATCGTAATTGCGGAATAAAGACTGTCAGGATCTCTTCCTATAATCTGTGCGGCTATGTTCTTGTTTGCGAGACTTGTTGCGAAATCAAGCTGTTCACGGAGCATCTCGTTTTCTTTTCGTATTTCGACATTGTTCCGCTGCAGGTATTCATAGTCTTTAAGTTTTTCCTTCAATTCGACATATTCGGACTTCATTACGAAAATATCCTTTACGTTCTGCACGACACCTTCGGCACGTGAAGAAACATAATGGAACCCTTTCTGCAGAGTGGACATCACAGTGAATCCTACCCCGCTGAAGTTGATGAGAAATCCTCCAGCATTGAATCCCAGCGTAATGCCGCTTATCAATATGAGGACAACAAGCAGCACTTCCGGAAGTTTGAACTTTACAGACCTTTTCATATCAGCTGTTCAGACTGTCATAGATTGAGCGGTTTGATGACATATCCTTGAACAATTCGAATGCCTGTCCTGCACCGACAGCAACACACTCAAGAGGTTTTTCCACGAGGATGACAGGAACACTCGTTTCTTTTGAGATGAGCTTTTGAAGCCCCTTAAGCATTGAGCCTCCGCCAGTCATGACTATACCGCGCTCAACAATGTCGGCTGCCAGTTCAGGAGGAGTCTTGCTGAGGGTCTTTTTGATTTCCTCAACGATTTTTGTAAGAGGATCCTTGAGAGCCTCGCGGACTTCAACGGAATCCACCTCAAGGCGGCGCGGAAGACCTGTAATGGCATCTGTACCCTTGATTTCCATTTTATCGATTGTTTTGTCGGCAATTGCGGAACCGATTTCAATCTTCATTCTTTCGGCCTGTCCCTGTCCGATTATGAGGTTGTGGACTGCATGAACATGCTTCACGATAGCCTCATCGAATTCGTTGCCGCCTGTACGGATAGAACTTGTCGTAACCATACCGCCGAGTGAAATGACGGAGACTTCGGTTGTGCCACCACCTATGTCGCACACCATATGACCTGCAGGCTCGTATATGGGAATCTGCGCACCGATTGCGGCTGCAAGGCTTTCCTCAATGACTTCGACTTCTTTTGCACCGGCTTTCAACGCAGCGGCCATAACGGCATCTCTTTCCACCTGAGTAATGCATGACGGAATTCCGATTTTCATTCTTGTTGATTTGAAAAGATGACCGCGGGGGATAATCTTCTGAAGAAAATACTTGATCATTTTCTCAGTGGCATCACTGTTTGAAATGACTCCGTCTGCCAAGGGTCTGATTGCCACTATGTCGCCAGGGGTTTTCCACAGCATGCGTTTTGCTTCCGCTCCGACCGCAACAACTTTTCCGGTTCCTTTTTCCTCTGCCACAACGGACGGCTCGTCAATTACAATTCCTTGTCCGCGGACGTAAATCAGGGTGTTGCAGGTACCCAGGTCAATTCCTATGTCTGTGGTGAAGTTGTCAAAAAATCCCATCGTCTATTTTCCTCCATTTAAGTCCTGTTTTCAATATTCTATTTATTGTCTGACATTTTCTGCCGGGCTCCAATATGCATCGGCTGCAGCGTCAGGCATTTCCGCCATTCGGAACGAGCCTTTGCCATATCACCCTGCTTCTCATATAGTACACCAAGTCCGTAGTGTGCGTCTGCTGAATTTGTGTTTTTTTCCAAAATTGTTTCAAATTCTTTCTGGGCGCTTTCGTTATCCGACTCATCCATATAAATCTGCGCAAGAAGAAAATGGCTTTTCAAGAGCACTTCGTCATTCTGGGTTATGTTTTGCACACGCTTGAGATATTGTTTCGCCGTTCCCCCCTGAGAGGCGTTGCAGTACTGCTCGGCGATTGAAAGAAGCAATGTGTCGGACTCATGCACAAGAAGTGCTTCTGTGAAAGATTCTATGCTTTTCTGCGTTTCACCCAGAGCGGCATAACTCAATCCCAGATACTCCGGTATGTCATCCGCATGAAAGTCTTCTGCCTGACATTCAAGGAGATATTTAATGGCAAGATCAGCATAGAAATGGGTACCGGCTGAACTGTCTTTGTGGAAATAACTGCGGCCCAGCATATACTTGATCTGCGGAAGGACATCTTCCTTTGCATATTGCATTGCGATTCGGAGATTTATTATTGCTTCGTCGAGAAGATCCTGGGCAACGGCATTGTCGGTTTCTGAAACCGCAAGGAGAAATGCACTGTAACCGTGGAATGTGCGGGCTGCATTCTGGAGGAAATTCTTTTCAAGGATAGCAGCAGAAGTATCATAGACACCTTGAAAATCCTGATTGTCCCATTGTTCGTAAAGCATCGGAACAGTATTTGCCGAGTGAAATTTGTTTGTGAAAAAGCGGTATGAAAATATAGCTATGCAGGTTAAAACTCCGGCAATTCCTATTGTAAGCAACAGCCGGGGCAGAAACTTGCTTTTCCGCCTTTGTTTTCGTTCTTCGTTATATGCATTACCCCTCAACATAAACAACCCGCTTTTTAAATCTATGGCAAAAAAACAAGGAATATAGTAAGCCGGGTTCTGGTTGACGATAAACGCCAATGGTCATCTATCTGCAACGACAGTTGCCTGCCGCCTCCAGCAATCTACCCGCAGTGTAAGGCCGGAATACCAAACTGCTGCATGATTTTGCTCCAGATGAGGTTTGCTTATGCCGCCGCTGTTGCCAGAAGCGCGGTAGGCTCTTACCCTGCCTTTTCACCCTTACCCGTAAAACAGGCGGTTGTTTTCTGTAGCACTTTCTGTCAGAAAAGAGTTATGCCAGTTGTATTAGGCAACTATCCTTTCTGCCCGGTTATTATCCGGCATCTTTTCCGGTGGAGCCCGGACTTTCCCTCACGGAATGCACCTGTCATCAGGAGCATCCCGCGCGACCATATATTCCTTGTTATGTACTAAATCAATTCATCTCAAAATCAGATGACTTTTGAAAATAACTTGAGCCAGTTGCAAAACCTGTCAGACTTCTGCAGTTGACTCAATCAATTAAAAATCACCGGAGCTTCCGTCTCCTCCAAATTCATCGCCGTCAATATTGTCAAAGATGTTGTCTGTATCCTGATCTTCATTAGTATACAGTGCTCCGGCCTCTTCAATGGGTGCCTCAACTTCGGTGACGTTTTCATAATACAACACACGACTGCAATACGGGCAGTAAAGAAGTTCCTGAACGTTGTCGTTCTTGTTCTCATAATTTGCCCTTACACGGTTTGCAAACTGATCAGGCAGAATCATATTACAGCCCATGCATACACTGGTGCGGGGTTCCTTTCCTCCGTGAACGGCGACTATACCGATGCTGTTTCTTTTAATGATGCGCTGAAATTTGAGAAGATCCTCCGGAGGAATCCCTTCGGAATAAATTGCTTCCTGCTTTTCAAGTTCCTTGAGTTTTTCGTTGTATCCTTCGAGTTCCTGAGCTGAGTCTCCGCTCTTTTCGTTTACGCTGTTTTTGGTTGCCTCAACGAGACTTTCACTTTCCTCAACCTTTTCTCTTTTCTGATCCAGAGCTTTTCTCTCGATCTCAAGGCTTTTGCGGATTTCACGTTCCCTCTGGTCTGCTTCCTGAATTTTTTTATCAAGGACATCACCCTCATGATGTGACGTGGTTGTTTCGCCCATTTCCTTTTCATAATTCTCATGGCAGCGCTGAGCTTCTTTGAACTCTATTTCCAGAGCCGCCACTTTTGCTTTCTGGGCTTCATAATCAGCATTTCTTTCGATGAATTCCTTTTTAAAACGCTCAAGACTTGCTTTCTCAGTATCAAGTTCTTTGGGAAGGTCAAGAATCCTTTTCTCAAGTTTGTATTTTTCGTCAAGAACAGTCTGTAAAGATTCAAGCTGCTCCTTAATTTCTGACATCTGCATCGGATAACCCCTAATAAATTGCAATTTAGAACACAAACATTTTAAAATGCTCTATCATAAGAATATACCGTATTTTGAAGATTGTGTCTATAGGGCAATCTTTAAAAACTGATGTTTTTAGATATGCCTTGATGAAAAAAGAATGCGCAAAAAAATCAACTTCCTGCGTCATTCGTACGGAGGGGCGATATCCCGCGCCGCCTGAAACTTTGCTGCGAATCTGCATCGAAATAAAGGGTGTTGAATCCTACGGCGATACCTTATGTATCACCACACTTCGACACTCTGCGTCGAGGTATGGTGATTTCGTCTCAATTTTTTTAGAGGCACGTCAACATCAGTCTATGTAATCCCTGAGTCCTGACGCCCTTCTCGGATGCCGGAGTCTCCTCAGTGCCTTGGCTTCAATCTGGCGTATGCGTTCGCGTGTGACATTGAAATAGAGACCGACTTCCTCAAGAGTGAGTGAATATCCGTCGTCAAGACCGAATCTCATCCTAAGAACCTCCTGCTCTCTTGGCGGCAGAGTGTTGAGCACTGAGCGGAGCTGTTCCTGAAGAAGTTTGTAGGCTGTCTGAATTGCAGGATTCTCAACTTCCTTGTCTTCGATGAAATCTCCGAGAGAACTGTCCTCTTCCTCTCCGATCGGCGTTTCAAGAGAAATCGGCTCCCTTGCAACATTCTTTACCTGCTTGACTCTGCTTACCGGCCATGAAAGCTGCTGTGCAATTTCTTCATCGGTGGGTTCTCTTCCGAGTTTCTGGACAAGCTGCCTGCTCTCACGCACCACTTTGTTTATCTGCTCAATCATGTGGACCGGAACACGGATTGTGCGGGCCTGATCGGATATTGACCTTGTGATTGCCTGACGGATCCACCA
>DGXM01000029.1 GCA_002396325.1 Treponema sp. UBA4232 | reverse complement strand
TTTGTTTCATGCTGAAGCCCTGATCCTGCGGCTGCAAAATCAAATGATTTTTTTGGAAGATTGCATTAAAAAATCGCTCCGGTCTTTCCGAAAATGGAGGTGTATGCAAAAGTCTTTTTTTTCTGGCAGATTTATAAAATTCTCTGTTTTGGCTCTGACTCTGGGGTTTGCCGTTTTTCCTTTCCATGGCAAAGTTTTTGCGGCTTCAGGTGATTCTGAGACTGTGCACGTGGTGACCAAGGGCGAGACTTTGTATTCCATCAGCCGCAGCTACGGGGTGACGGTGGATCAGCTTAGATCGGCGAACGGACTTTCTTCTTCCTCCGTGATAAAAGTGGGGCAGAAGCTTTCGATTCCGTCTGCGTCAATGTCTTCCGGCTCATCTTCCTCAAAAAAATATGAACTCTATACTGTGAAAAAAGGTGACACGCTTTACAGGATTGCGGTCAACAACAGTATCTCCGTGAATCAGCTTAAAAATTACAATCATCTGGACTCGTCTCCTTTGAAGGTGGGACAGGAACTTAGGATTCCGCTTTCCGCAGAGGAGATTGAGCTTGCTTCTTTGCCGGACCTTACCGCAAATGATCCCAGAACATACAGCGGCAGAAAAGGCGACCCGGATCTTCAGTGGCCCGTGATAAAGCCCGATGTGACTTATCTTTCCGGCAAAGTGGGAGGTGTTCATCTTTCGGCGCAGAAAAACGAGCCTGTGACTGCAATCCGGGAAGGAACCGTTATGTTTACAGGCGAGTACAGGGGATACGGCCAGGTGGTTCTTGTGGTTGCAAAAAGCGGTCATATGTATGTGTATGCGGGACTGGGGTCAATCCGTGTGTCAAAGGGCGACACCGTTAAATTCGGCACTCAGATTGGAAACGCGGGAACCGACACGATAAAAGGCACAAGTCAGATTACGCTGATGGTTTACAAAAAGACCACTCCGATTGATCCTGCCTCCGCACCCAGGGGATAGGGCTGTTTTCGTCTGAATCACCGATACTCAACGCAGACTCCCGGCAAAGTTTCAAGCGGCGCAGGGGAATCCTCTGCACAAATAAAACCCATTGTACAAAATCAGTTTTTTCACTATATTATAGCCATGAGCTCAGAAAAGAACACGGCCGTCTATCACGTAATGGAAGGCGATAAAATTGTCATTCAGGGTGCACGCGAGCACAATCTCAAGAACATAAACGTGGAGCTTCCCCGGAATAAGCTGGTCGTGGTGAGCGGTCTCTCCGGCAGTGGAAAATCCTCCCTTGCTTTCGACACGCTTTTTGCCGAAGGACAGAGACGCTACATGGAAAGCCTTTCCTCTTACGCACGTCAGTTTTTGGGCAGGATGGACAAGCCCGATGTTGATTTGATCACGGGTCTTTCCCCCGCAATTTCCATTGAGCAGAAGACGACTCACAAAAATCCCCGCTCTACCGTGGGAACTGTCACTGAGATTTATGACTACTACAGGCTTCTTTTTGCACGCATCGGTCACGCTCACTGTCCTGTCTGCGGACGGGAAATCAAAGAGCAGTCGGTTGACCAGATTATCGACACCATTCTCGGATGGAACAAAGGCACGAAACTCACACTCCTTTCACCGATTGTCCGCGGAAAAAAAGGCGAGCATGTGAAAATCATCGATGACGCAAAAAAATCCGGCTTTACCCGGGCGCGCATTGACGGTCTTATGGTGGAGCTTGATGATTCAATCAAACTTGACAAGCAGAAAAAACACACGATTGAAATTGTCGTTGACCGCATTGTGCTGAAGGACGACATAAGAAAACGTCTTGCTGATTCTGTGGAGACAGCCCTCAAGGCTTCGAACGGAGTGATTACCGTGGCCCGCAGAGTGAACAAAGAGGATGCCGCCTATGCAGAAGTGTGCGCTGCCCTTGATGCGAAGGGAACTCCTTACGACAGGGATGCTTCCTACATTGAGCAGGAAGTTTTTTTCAGCCAGAAGAATGCCTGTCCTGACTGCGGAATCTCAATTCCTGAACTTCAGCCGCGTCTTTTTTCGTTCAACAATCCTTTCGGAGCCTGTCCTGAGTGCACGGGTCTCGGCGAAAAGATGGAGTTCGACAAAGCTCTGATTATGCCTGATTCAAGTCTTTCTTTCAACGAAGGGGGACTTGCCGCCTACAATCCCGACAGTGCCTGGAATCATTCGATGTTTACCGCCATAGCTGAAACGGGGGGATTTTCTCTTGACACTCCGCTGTGTGACCTGACGAAAAAACAGTCGGATTTTCTGTGGAACGGTGACCTTGAAAAAAACATGCGCTGGGTTTATCACAAACAGAGCGGGGAGGGACAGAGCACTTACAACAGACCGTGGATCGGAATCATGGCAGACATGAGGCGGCGGTATGCAGAGGCATGGGGCGAGAGCGGCCGCGAGGCAATGGAAAAATACATGTCCCACAAGGAATGTGCCGGCTGTCATGGAAAGAGGCTTCGCGCAGAGGCACTTTGCGTCACTGTCGGTGGAAAGAACATCTGGGATCTGACCGGGCTTTCCGTTCTTGACACAATCGGATTTTTTGAAAAACTTTCCCTCACCGAGACGGAGAAAAAAATTGCCGCACAGATTTTGAAGGAAATCAAAAACAGGCTTTCGTTTCTGAAAAACGTGGGTCTTGAATATCTTACGCTCGAGAGATCTGCCGCAACATTGAGCGGAGGAGAGGCGCAGAGAATCAGGCTTTCAACGCAAATTGGAAGCGGACTCACAGGTGTCATGTACATTCTTGACGAGCCTTCAATCGGACTTCATCAGAGGGACAATCAGCGTCTCATAAACAGTCTCACCTACCTGCGTGATTTGGGAAACACCGTGGTTGTGGTTGAGCATGACGAACAGACTCTGCGAACTGCGGACTGGCTTATCGACATAGGACCCGGAGCCGGTGTGCACGGCGGTCGGATTATGGCAAGCGGAACCCCGGAGCAGGTGATGAATGTCAAGGAAAGCATCACGGGACAGTACCTCGCCGGAAAAATCCACATGGACATTCCTGAAAAAAGACGGGAAGGCAACGGAAAGTTCATCGAAATAAAAGGAGTCACCGAGCACAACTTGAAGAACGTGAGCGTGTCGATTCCGCTTGGAACATTCACTTGCATCACCGGAGTCTCGGGAAGCGGAAAATCAACTCTGCTGAATGATGTCTTCTATCCGGCGGCGAGCAATGCAATCATGCGCACCGACTATCCCACGGGCGGCTATAAAAAAATCACCGGTCTTGAACACATAGACAAAGTGATAAACATTGACCAGAGCCCCATCGGCCGCACCCCGAGATCGAACCCGGTCACTTACATCGGGGTGTTCGACAAAATCAGGGAACTCTTTGCGTCATTGCCGGAGGCGAAGGCAAGAGGCTACAAAGGCGGAAGATTCAGCTTCAACGTGAAGGGCGGACGCTGCGAGAACTGTCAGGGAGCTGGAACAATCACAATCGAAATGAACTTCCTCCCCGACGTTTTCATTCAGTGCGATGTGTGCCACGGAAAAAGATTCAATCAGGAAACACTGGACGTGCTCTACAAGGGAAAGTCAATAAGCGACGTGCTTGACATGACGATAGAGGAGGCCGCTGATTTCTTCGATTCAATTCCCCATATTGCCAGAAAGCTTCAGACATTGAAAGACGTGGGCCTGGGCTACATTCAGCTGGGGCAGAACGCGCTCACATTGAGCGGAGGAGAAGCACAGCGTGTGAAACTTGCATCCGAACTATCCCGTCCTTCAACGGGAAAGACTCTGTACATTCTTGACGAGCCTACGACCGGCCTTCATTTTGTAGACATAAAGCAGCTCATGGGCGTGATACAGAAGCTTGTGGACAAGGGAAACAGCGTTGTGATGATTGAGCACAACATGGACGTGATTTGTCAGGCCGACTATCTGATTGATCTTGGGCCCGAAGGCGGTTGCAACGGAGGAACCATTGTTGCGACTGGCACTCCCGAAGAAGTTGCCGAAAATCCCGGAAGCTACACAGGGGCGTTCGTAAAGGAAATGCTTTTGCGCGAAAAAGAATACATAAGGTCCAAAAAGTGATTTTTAAAAGCGGATTTTTTGCATGCATTGGAAATTTCTCAAAAAAGGCTCTGCTGATTGCAGTGCTGTTTGCGTGCGCACTTCCGCTGTGGTCGCAATCCTCCGAGACGACAATCAAAATCGAAAACGCCCAGAAAACCGAATACAAAAAAGACCCGGACACAGGAGAAGAAGAAATAGTCCTTACCGGCGCAGTGTCAATTTCGGTCACGCAGGGCGACACGGTCACGAAAATCACCGGCTCTCAAATCACCTACAACCGGGCCACGAAAATGCTTTATGCCACGGGTTCCGTCACACTGAAGCAGACCGGAGGTGCGGCAGGCTCCCAGGACGTAACGGC
>DGXM01000206.1 GCA_002396325.1 Treponema sp. UBA4232 | reverse complement strand
CAGAATTGACACGGCATTTTCCACGGTGTATACTGACTGCGGGGAGTTATCAACAGGTAACAGGAGACAACATGAAACAATATGCGATCACGGGGATGAGTTGTGCAGCCTGCAGTGCCAGGATTGAAAAGGCTGTGTCTGCGGTCACGGGGGTTTCGTCCTGTTCTGTGAACCTGCTCACGAATTCAATGATTGTGGACGGGGAAGCAACGAGCGAGCAGATAATCAGCGCGGTCACAAATGCAGGATACGGAGCCTCCCCTCTCGGCGAAAAAAAAGGGGATGCCACACTCGCGGAAAAGGAAGAGCTTCTGAAAGACAAAACAACGCCTGTCTTAGTCCGTACTCTCGCCGCATCACTCGTCTTTCTTTTTGCTTTGATGTACTTCAGTATGGGACACATGCTCTGGAACTGGCCTCTTCCGCGCTTTATGCAGGGAAACCACGTGGCAATGGGTCTTTTACAGATGATTCTTTCCGCAGTCGTCCTCGTCATTAACAGGCGTTTTTTCACGAACGGATTCAAGGGTCTCATTCACAGGGCACCGAACATGGACACACTCGTCGCTCTCGGATCAGGCATTTCCTTCGCGTACAGCACCGTAAATCTTTTCATAATGACGCGGGCAGTTGTTGACGGAAACAATGAAAAAATCATGCAATGCATGGACACACTGTATTTTGAAAGCGCCGCAATGATTGTCACCCTCATCACCGTGGGAAAACTGCTTGAGTCCGTCTCCAAAGGAAAGACCACAAACGCATTGAAGAGCCTCATGAGACTTTCTCCCAAAACCGCAACAGTCATACGCGGCGAAAAAGAAATTGAAATCGCAGTTGAAAATCTTCAGAAAGGGGAAATATTCACCGTGCGTCCGGGGCAGACCATTCCTGCAGACGGAGTCGTGATTGAAGGAGAGTCGGCGGTAAACGAAAGCGCACTCACAGGCGAAAGCATTCCTGTTGACAAAGCGGCGGGAAACCCGGTCTCTGCGGCCACAATCAACCAGTCAGGATTTCTTAAATGCAGGGCCACACGGGTCGGAGAAGACACAAGTCTTGCAGAGATAATAAGGATGGTGAGTGATGCCGCCGCTACAAAGGCACCCATCGCAAAAACCGCGGACAGAATCAGCGGGATCTTCGTGCCGGCTGTAATCGCAGTCGCCGCAATCACAACGCTCATCTGGCTCTGTCTGGGCAAAGACATTCCGTTCGCACTCTCAAGAGGAATTTCGGTTCTGGTGATTTCATGTCCCTGTGCACTCGGACTTGCCACACCGGTTGCAATTATGGTCGGAAACGGCAAGGGAGCAAAAAACGGAATCCTGTTCAAGACGGCAGAATCACTTGAAGAATGTGGACGCATACAGATTGTCGCAATGGACAAAACCGGAACACTCACGAGCGGTCATCCGGTTGTCACAGACATTCATCCCGCTCAATCGGTCAGTGAAAATGAACTTCTCCAGACGGCGGCAGACCTCGAATCAAAAAGCGAGCATCCTCTTGCAAAAGCCGTAATGAATTATGCGGAAGGAAAAAAAATCCGCGCAAAGCAAGTCAATTCATTCAAATCGCTCACCGGAAACGGTGTTCAGGCCGAACTGGAAAATGAAAATCTTTTGGGTGGAAGCATTCCGTTCATGGAGCGCACTCTTGGAGATTTGGGGGCAATTTCAAAAGATGCAGACAAACTTTCGCTTGAAGGAAAAACTCCGCTGGTGTTTGCAAAGAACGGAAAAGTCCTGGGCATCATCGCGGTTGCAGATACTCTAAAAGACGACAGCACGCAGGCAGTAAAGGAACTCCATGGCATGGGAATCAAAGTGGTCATGCTCACCGGAGACAACGAAAAGACTGCAAAGGCTATCGCAGAAAAAGCAGGCATAGACAATGTGTTCGCACAGGTGCTTCCGGCGGAAAAAGATTCCATCATAAAAAGCCTCATGAAAAAAGGCAAAGTCGCTATGGTTGGAGACGGCATAAACGATGCGCCGGCCCTCACAAGTGCAGACGTGGGAATTGCGATCGGAGCAGGAACTGATGTTGCGATAGACTCAGCAGACACGGTCCTTATGAACAGCAGACTCTCCGATGTAAGCGCGGCGGTCAGACTGAGCAGGGCGACTCTCAGAAACATAAAGCAGAATCTTTTCTGGGCGTTTTTCTACAACTCAATCCTCATTCCGGTGGCCGCCGGACTCTTTTCAAAATGGGGACTTGTAATCAGTCCGATGCTTGGTGCCGCCGCGATGAGTCTTTCAAGTTTCTGCGTGGTGACAAACGCACTCCGTCTGAATCTTGTGGACATACACAATCCGCGGCATGATAAAAAGAAAAATTCATTCCATGATGAAATAACAGAACCCAACGCCAAGGAGGAAAAAATGGCAGAAAAAGTATTGAAGGTTGAAGGAATGATGTGCACTCACTGTGAGGCTCACGTGAGCGAAGCACTCAAAAAGATTGACGGAATTACCGATGCGGTTGCCGACCACACAAAAAAGACCGTCACAATCAAAACCACAAAGGAAATCAGCAGCGATATTCTGGCAAAGGCGATAAAAGACGCCGGCTACGAAATGATCGGGTGAAAATCCTGTTCTAAAAAAAATCCCCGGAAGGGCAATTCCAACCGGGGCATCTTTCATCACTTGCTTCAGCGGCAGATTTTTTCCTCGCACTCGTGGTAAAGAGCGCTTGTCTTTGCAACGATGTCAGCGGGAATACTCTTTATGGAAGCGTCTCCTGCAAGATTATTCTGCTTGAGCCAGTCACGCACAAACTGCTTGTCGTAACTTGCGGGACTCGTTCCTATTTTGTATTCATTCAAATTCCAGAAGCGGCTTGAGTCAGGAGTGAGCACTTCGTCGGCAAGCACAAGGTCGCCGTTTTCATCAAGACCGAACTCGAACTTTGTGTCGGCGATGATGATTCCGTTTTTGTATGCATGCTCATAGCATTTGTTGTAGATTGCAAGGGCGGCTTTTTCGATTTTGTTTGTAAGCTCCTCTCCTATGTCCTTTCTCATGTAATCGAGAGACACGTTGATGTCATGTCCTTCCTTTGCTTTTGTTGACGGAGTCACAATCGGAGTGTCGAGTTTTTCAGCCAACTGATAGTCGCGGTCAAAATGGACTCCTTCGGGAAGTTTTCCGCTCTTCAGGGCATCGAACATGCTGCCGAACATATATCCGCGCACAATCACTTCATAAGGAATCATCTTAAGCTTTTTAACAAGGATGGTACGGCCTTCGAATTCGGGCTTCTGAAAATCCACCGGCATATCCTTCAGGTCAGAGGAAATCATATGGTTCTTCACAATATCCTTTGTAAAGTCAAACCAGAAATTTGAAAGCGCATTGAGCACTTTGCCCTTGTCCGTAATCATTGTCGGAAGAATCACGTCAAATGCAGAAATGCGGTCAGTGGTCACAATCACCATCCTGCCGTCTTCCAAATCGTACACTTCGCGGACTTTGCCGCTGATAATCTTTTTCATACCTGAAACTCCTTGTGCTTATGGGGGACTCTAAAAACACTGTTCTAGAGATGCCATTATAATAGCAATTTGGGGGAGATTGTTCAAGCATTCCAGGATTGCATCAAAACACCGCAGGACTGTGCATATTCCGCCGTGTGTTCCGATTCTATTTCCTAAGGGAGTCTCTAAAAACTTCAGTTTTTAGAGGTTGCCCTAACTATCTGTTCACTTCATTCTGATAGGTCTGGTCGTAGAGTTCCTTCAAACGGTTCTTGGCGTTGTCAAAGGCTTTTATCACAAGCGGATCGAACTGCTTTTCCGAATAAGAGTCGACAATATTCACGGCCTCTTCGAAATTGTAGATTTTACGTGTGGCGTGCCTGTATGCAATTTTGTCAAACACATCGGCAACTGCAACAATGCGTGCGGAAAGCGGAATCTCCTCCCCCTTCAGTCCCATATTATAGCCGGAGCCATCCCACCACTCGTGATGATAAAGAGCCACCTCCCTTGCCAGTCTGTAATACAAATCATCGGGATTATTCGTAACCATGCGGTCTATGATTTGGGCACCCATATTCACGTGGGCCTTCATCGTTCTCAACTCATCCTCATTCAAATCGACCTTGTGCAAAAGCTCGCCCGAAATATAGAATTTTCCAATATCATGCAGCGGAGCCACCTGACACAGAGTTTCCATATATGCATCCGTCAGCACATCGGCGTAAAGTCCCAACCGCCTGAGCTCGCGGGCAATTATAAACGTGTAGTTCGTGGTGCGTTTCATGTGGTCGGCAGTGCTCACGTCTTTGTCGCGCACAAACTGCAAGGCTCCGGAAAGAAGTTTTTCGCGGAAATTCACAGTGCGGTTTTTGTTGGTACGCATTGCAGCCGTAAGTTTTGTGGTCAACTGCTCCAGTTCGGTGTTTTTGGCATGCTGCTCGGTAATGTCATTCAAAATAATCAGATAACCGTAAATGTGCCTTCCCTTCCCGATTCTGTGCAGTTCGGGATTGAAAGTTTGCCGTCCCAGTGTAAGATAGCCCTGATCCATAACAGTTTCATGGAGCGGTGGAAGGATGATGTTTTGAAGTTCCGCGGCGGCCTTGAGTCTGTGGTAACTGCTGTCTTTCAAATTCTTATACTCAGGATACAAAATCTTTGCGGCTTTGTTCACCCTGCGCACAAAAAAAGCATTGTCCAAAACAAACAAAGGCGATGTGAGCGAATTCATCATCTCGATGTAACTCAAATCGTAGAGATTCGAAAATTTATCACGCCACACAAGCACGGTTGCAAGACATCCGGCGGCTCCGGCCATCAAAGGTGCGATGGGAAGAAAATGCTTGTTGATATCTGTAATCAGTTTGATATAAATCAGTGTCTGCGGCACGACCGAAATAAAGAAAAATGCCACACTGATTTTGTAATTATGCTTCCAGGCAGTGTACAAAGCCCTGATGAAAACAATCACCGTCACAAGAAGAACAAATCCGAGCGAAACCAAAAATGCCGTATGCGCCCATCCCGGTTCATAATACAGATAAGCCTGACCGTCCCTCTTTATGACCAAATTGTAAGTCTTGTAGAACCAATGTGCAACCGGAAAATCGAGCTTGTTGTTCGTCATAAAAAGAACCATGCAAAGGAACACAAACCAGATTGTCAGCGGAATCATTGATATAATAGAAGATTTCACGTTGTAAACCTGTTGGAAAACCATAAACAGATTTATAAACAAACAGAAGGCACCCACGAACTGAAGTTTTTTCCCCATAATAAGGAAGTCCACCGTGTTTCCGCTGTAATAAATGTAATAGCCCAAAAGATAAAGGATTACAGAACTCAAGACAGTGACCAAAAATTTCTGAGCCTCCGTTGCACGCCGTACAGAAAGCGTAACCATGCAGGCACCAAGCGCGACAATCATACTTATGATAAGGCACATAAAAAAAACTCTGCTCATAAAATCCTCATATCTTTTACATTATACCACTAAAACATCATTTGTCCACAAAAAAATCCCTTGTATTTTTTCCAAATGAAGTATACAATGACCGCATGATTGAGATTGAATTGAAGGCACATGTTGACGACCGTGACGCACTGATAGAAAGGCTAAAAAAAAATGCCCGTTTCGCAGGTTCGGTGATTAGAGATGACTGCTACTGGGGACGGAAAGACGGTGAGCACAAAAAAATCCGCATACGCCGCGAGACAGGGGTTCCAAGTGATCCCAGAGACACAAGGCCGCAAATCCTTCTCACATACAAGCGCAAGGAAATAAAGACAGACGAGCTCGGCTTTTCTTCGGAAGTGAATGATGAAAAAGAATGTGTCATCTCAAACCCGGCACCACTGGAAGCTTTTCTCAAAGACAACGGATTCGAAATCCTCCTGAAAAAACACAAGGAAGTTATGGCATGGACTCTTCCGATTACAACTGTCCCGGGCGCTTCAAATGCAACATTCGAACTCTGCCATGTTCCTCCGCTGGGAGATTTTCTTGAAATTGAAATTCTTGCGGCGGATGAAAGCAGTAAAACCGCAGAAGCAGCCCAGAAAGAACTCAAAAATCTTTTGAATCTTGCAGGAATTCCCAGTGAAAAAATAGAAGAAAGATATTACAGCGAACTTTTGGATTCGGCAAAACAAGGCTTGTAATTTTTATATCCAATATATCCAAAAACTCTAGAAAAAATCATAAAAATGTGTTATAGTCATTAAAGAGGGCATAATGGAAAAGGGCAAAAATAACAAACCCACGGTATACAGCGCGTTGGAGGTGGCGAATATCTGTGGTGTTGTAAATCAGACCGCAATAAACTGGATACGAAGCAATCATCTTGCCGCATTCAAAACCCCGGGTGGTCAGTTCAGGGTGTATCCTGAAGATTTGGTCGCTTTTATGGAGAGCCGCGGGATGCGTGTGCCCACAGAGGTTTTGGACTGCTGCGAAAACAAGGTCGTTGTGAAACCCCATACTCTGCTGATTGTTGATGACGACAAAGCCCTTAACAATGTCATTTCCCAGTATCTCAAAAAACAGGATGAAAGCATTCAGGTTTTCCAGGCCTACGACGGATTTGAAGCCGGTTCACAGCTTGTCCAGAGACTTCCCCGCTGCGTGATTCTAGACCTCGATCTCCCCGGCATAGACGGACTCAGGCTGTGCAATCACCTCAGGCAGAGCGATGCATTCGGGCATCCGGCAATCATCGTGATTACAGCAATGGATGATTCCGAAAACGAAAAGCAGTGCCTCGACCTGGGATGCAGATGTTTTTTCAGAAAGCCTCTGAATCTTCCGTTGCTTGCAGAAAATCTGGCAAGACTTTTCGACGAATCATAAACTAAAAAATCCGGCTGTCAAAAAACCGGGGCATTTTCAAACTCAGCTCGAAAAACTAATTTTTTTACAGGTTCCCGTTAAAATCTCCCTATTCACAACCGTGGAAATGCGTTATAATATCCGCACATCAAAAACGGGGGAATACTATGGCACAGAAGAAATCAGTCGAAAAAAAACACAGCGCACTCACAAATGACAATCACAAGGCACTTTGGAGCGGACGTTTTGCAGAAGGACCGGATGCGGCGGCAGTTGAATTCGAAACTTCAATCAATGTTGACGAACGCATGGCTTTTGACGACATACACGGCTCGGTGGCACACGCAACCATGCTCGGTGAGCAGGGCATAATCAGCAAAAAAGAAAGTGCGGAAATTGTGCGCGGACTCAAATCAATAGAAAAAGATTTGGCTTCAGGAAAGCTCGCCATTGATTATTCCGCAGAAGACATTCACTCGTTTATAGAAGCAACTTTGACAGACCGCATCGGCGAAGCAGGAAAAAAGCTCCACACAGGAAGAAGCCGCAACGACCAGATTGCTCTCGACGAAAGACTCTATCTGCGCCGTGTGATTCCCGAAGTGCAGGATTCAGTCATCACGCTGATTGAAACACTTTCCGACATTGCATCAAAACACCGCAGCACTCTGCTCACAGGATACACCCATATGCAGCACGCACAGCCGGGAACGCTTGCACAGCATCTTCTCGCATGGGCACAAATGCTCCGCCGCGACTGGACGCGTCTTGAAGACAGCCTTTCACGCATCGACGCATCTCCCTTGGGAAGCGGGGCTCTCCAGGGAAGCACTCTTCCTTTGAACCGCGAAATGGTTGCTGAAGAACTTGGATTTTCAGGCGTTACGGAAAATTCCCTCGACACTGTGAGCGACAGAGACTACTGCATTGAATTCACGAGCGACTTTGCAATCCTTCAGTCACACCTGAGCCGTATGTGCGAGGAAATCGTACTCTGGTCAACAACGGAATTCGCCTTCATCGACTTAAGCGAAAAATGGTCCACCGGAAGTTCCATCATGCCGCAGAAAAAGAATCCTGATTTTGCAGAACTCATCCGCGGACGCACGGGAAAAGTTTACGGAGACCTCTTCAATCTGCTTACGATGGTAAAAGGCCTTCCCCTTGCCTACGACAGAGATTTGCAGGAAGACAAAGAGCCGCTTTTCGACGCACTCGACACTGTAAAAGGCAATATCACGGTTTTCACAGCAATGATTTCATCCGCAAAATGGAATGAAGAAAACATGAAAAAGAGCTGCGAAGGAGGATTTGCAAACGCAACCGATGTGGCAGAATATCTTGTAAGAAAAGGCATGCCTTTCAGAACCGCACACTCAGTTGCCGCAAAGACAGTGCGAATGGCAATAGACGCAGGATATGAAGCCATTGAGGATTTGACCATTGAAGAATTGAAATCCGCATCTCCGCTCATCGACGAAGACATCTACAAACTCATCAGCCCGAAATCCTGCATGGAAAGACGGACCACCACAGGAGGTCCCGCGCCCAAATGCACGCAAAAACAGATAAGAGACCTCTTGAAGTTCTGTCAGAAAAACCGCAAGCTGTAAAACTCAATCTGCAAAAATCAAAACCGTCTTCAGTGGATCACATCGGTTCACCGAAGCGGATTTCATCACCAGCAGAAAGCGATGTGTAGGGATTCAGGGCATCCATAGTAACAAGAGATTCCAAAATCAATTCTTCATCCCCGTCTCCTGGAACCATATATGCATTTCCACCTTCAATGGAGAGTTTTCCCAAAGCCACAAGTTTTCCACCCTGCACCGCAATCACCGGAACCAAAAGCCCTTCCTTCACTTTTGCAGTCATTGATTTAAGCACACTCTTTTCCACGTAAAGCTGCACCTTTTTCGGACTGCGCACCTTAAGCACAAGTGCCTGCATCGGAGAATCACTTCTCGTACATAAAGCCTGAAGCAAAGCGGTGTACTGGGCATTTTGATTTGAAAGACTCTCGTTTTTTGCAGTGAGTGAATCATTCGCAGAAGCAAGAGCATCGCGTTCCTTCTCAAGCGTGGATTTCTCAGAATCAAAGGCAGACATTTCATCCGAAAGCACTTTTCGCTCTTCCGTAATTGAATCGTACTGACTCTGCATTGAGTCTCTTTCCGCCGCAAGAGTTACATTCTGGGAGGCAAGCCTGTCACGCTCTGCAACAAGGGCCGCCTTTTCAGAAGCAAGAGCATTCCGTTCCTGAATCAAAGTGTCACGTTCGGAAGCCCACCCCGCCACCTGGGCGGCAAGCGCATCCTTTTCAGCAGCAATTGCATTTCTTTCCGTCGCAAGAGACTCATTAATAGAAGAAAGCTCTCCTTTTTCAAGCACAAGGGCATCATTCGAAGCAACCAGTCCGTCCCTCTCAGCCTGGAGACTGTCCCTTTCAGATGCAATGGAGTCCCTTTCTGCCACAAGCGAATCGTGCTCAGAAACAAGCCCCTCCAACTGAGTCGTCATAGCCTCCTTTTCACCGGTCAAGGTTTCATTCAAAGATGCAAGTTCCTCATTTTTCAAAATCAGTGCATTTATCTCGGTGACAGAAGCCTTCGCCAAATCATTTCCTGCCGTATTTGCAATGCGTTCCAAAGCACTCGCAAATCTTGGAATGGCATTTTTCTGCGGAAGACGGCCAAACCTGTTGCGCATGGAAGAAAGTTCCGTGAAATACTGAGTCTGTTTTTCAAGTGCGGCTTTGAAATCATCGGAGGCCTTTTCATTCAATGCATCCTCGGTGCCGGTGTAAGTCTCGTCGTATTCAACAGACTTTCTCACGATGGACTGGGCCATGGTGTCATCCTCAAACGAGGGGTCATACTGTCCGATCACATAGTCCACCATTTCCTGCTGACGGACCAGAGCGGCATCCTGTTCTTCTTTGAAATTCTTTCTTAAATCCGAAATCTGACTTTCATAATTGGCAGTGAGTTCTTTTTTCTCAAGTTCGTGGAGCTGCTTTTCGCTGTCCAACTGAGCCTGCTGCTGCCGGGCCTGTTCAACCGTCACCGTGTCGTACTGCGCAAGCTGCTGCTGATAAAGTTCAATCTTTCGTTCCGACTCCGCAATCTGTTCGTCAAGCAGATACGCTTCTTCCATCGCCTTTTGATATTCTGCTTCAATGTCGTCGGTACGCTTTTTCTTTTCGGAAGCGCTCCTTATGTTCAAAGAGGCAAGGGTTTCCAAAGCAGAGTCCCTTTCAGATTCGGCCGCATTCGCAATCTGTTTCCTCTTGATTTCGAGGATTCGCTTGTTGTTGGACTCATCATCAATCTGCCGCTGGGTGGAACCCACCAAATCCAAAAGATTCCGCAGATTCAAATCATCGAAACTCTGCACTTCAACTGAAATCCGGCTGTTCTGTCTGTTCACAATCATAACGATGGCACCGGTAATCAGCACAACACCAAGAACCGCACCTATCATCCAAATCAAAACAGGAGCAGTACGTTTCCAGAAATTGGACTTTGTGGCCATATAAGCCTTTTGCATGTCGTACTGGACGCCGGCATTTTCCTTCGGCAGATTCTGAGATTCCCTGTCAAGAAAATTGTCTATGCTCCGGTTTATTGATCGTCTTATTTCGTTGTCATTGTCCATATTCCACTCCATCCCTCAGGGGCACTCTTCAAACCGATGCGGGAAAGGAACACCTGTGCCACATCGAGTTCGCTCTTTTTAAAATGACTTCTTGCCGACTTCCAATCACCGTCGTAATACGCCTTGAGTCCGATTTCAAACTCCTCGAATTTTTCCACGGTGTAAAGTGATTTGAATTCTTCGTCAGTCTGCTCAAGATCAAGCGGGAAATAAATGCGCTTTCCGATTTTTTTTCCTTTGACCTGCACTGTGTCCACTTCAAAGAAACGGTAACGTTCTGCGGCTTCCCTCACCTGTTTTATCTCTTCAACGACATACTCGCTCACAAGAACCGGAAGGCGGTACACGCGGGTAAGTCCCTCAATGCGGGAGGCAGAGTTCACATTGTCTCCGATTACCGTATTCGCCATGTATTTGTTTGAACCGATGTTTCCGTAGAAAACCTCGCCTCCGTCAATTCCCACGCCTATGTCAATGCGCACCGCTTCGTAAACTTTCTGCGCCTGATCATCGAAACGTCCTTCGTCCATCAACTCTTTGCGACGGGCATCCATTTTCTGCCGGAATGATTTTGTCTGCACAGTCATTTTCCAAGCACAGGCCACGGCATCAACAGACTTCTGCGGATCATGGCTGTCTTTAGTTCCGTTGATTCCGAACACGCCAAGAACCGCATCTCCAATCAACGAACCGATGAATGCCTTTGAACGGTTTTCTTCCACAAGTCCGTCCGGCTGAATTATTCCGATGATGGAATTGTAATGAATGTTCAGAAGACGGATTATGTCATTTCCAAGCACTTCCGTTCTGTTCGTGAAATTCTTTATGTCGGTAAAGAGGATTGTGAGCTGCCTCTGTTCACCCTTAAGCTCAACCTTGTGGTCATGGTAGGCTGTATCAACAACATTTTTTGAAACGAATTTCTGGAAGATGTTTCTGAGATTTGCCGTATTCACATAAAGGTCGTTGAAATTCGCCGCAAGATAAGTGATGTCATCATTCGAGGCCTCGCTCAAATCTATCGGAGCTTTTGTCTGTGCGGCTGGAGCGGAATTGTTCATGTCCTGACTCTGCTGAAGATCATAAACCTCTTTCGTGAATTTTCTAACGTCACTCAAAAGCAGATTCAAAACAGAAATGCCAACGAACACAAATCCGATTGTAAGGATAACGATGATAAGGGAGATTTTAAAGAAGATGCTGTACATTTCCTTTCTGGTGTCTGCCCTGAGTTCGCCGCGTATAAGAAAGCACTTCCAGTCATCATGCCACTTGTAGACACCCATGTATTCATCACCGTACGGAGATGTAAACGAAATGGAGCCTTCCACTCTTTCAGGTGAACCGGCCTCCACCGCCGCCGCATAAGATTGATTGAGATGCCCCAAGGCTTCTTCATCTGAAAACCTGTACCAGCTTTTGCTGGTGTCGTTTCTGGCATTGAACAAAAAAGACCCGTCAGTGCGGACTCCCATGGCAAGTGAATGGGGCCTTGAAAAATCACGGCGGGCTGTCTCTTCGATGCTTTTAACGGATTCATCCTGTTTTTGCGAGTACATACCGATTTGGAATTGATTCGTTGCAGTCGTGTACAAATCCGAAAGCTGATAAACCAAAAGATCATTTGTCATCAGAATTGTCTGGCGCTGGGAAAAAACCAGAGTGATGAAATTCGTTGTAAGACAGGACAGCAGAATCAGAATCACAAAAATGGAGAGAATTTTCACAGAAATCGGAACTATCGCTGTTTCCCCGACTTTTTGAAAGCCCAGCAATGTTTTTTGTCTTTTTTTTAGTTTAGAGAAAAACATTCTTCCACCCCGAAAAATATTTGAAAGAGCATCCCTTGGTTTTCACACCTTGAAACGCCACCACGAGCGGAACCGGAAAGACTCCACCGCAGTAAAATTTTTCCTTCAATATGATAATATTCTATTGTATACCGATTGATTAAATTTCGCAACTCTTTTATTCTTATAATTATGAATTTCAACCAAAAAGAAAGTAACAATACACAGACACCTGTTGATTCAACGGGTAAAACAAACAAGGGGTCATCAGCTCTGGTAAAAAAAGGCCTTTCGCTTTCAATTCTCACACTTTTTTCAAGAATTTTAGGTCTTTTACGACAGATGACTCAGGCAAAATTTCTGGGCACATCCTCACTTTCAGACGCATTCGGAATTGCATTTCAAGTGCCGAACCTGTTCCGAAGACTCTTCGCCGAAAACTCGATTTCAGTAGCATTCATTCCCACATTCAAAGGTTACTTGGAAGAGGCCGACACTCCTGAAGGAAAAAAAAGAGCCCAGGAATTCGTAAACGCCACATTCACTCTGGTCACATTCGCAACCGTCACACTCGTAACCATAGGAATGATTATCACACCTCTGATTCTGCGCCTCTACTATAAAAAAGCAGATGCGGCGTCAATGGCAGAAGCTGTCATCCTCACGCGGATTATGTTTCCCTATCTCGTGGTCATTTCCGTAGCCGCATTTTTCCAAGGCATCCTCAACGGACTGAAGATTTTCTCTCCCTCTGGATTCACGCCCATTCTTTTCAACTGCATCGTGATTCTTGCCACATACATACTTGCCCCCCACATGGAAAATCCTGCACGTGCAATGTCTGTCGGAGTCATCACAGGCGGTTGCGTACAGGCCCTTTTCCAACTTCCGTTTGTGCTGAAAAACAAATGGAGAATTTCATTTACATCACTGAAAAAAGCATTTTCAAATCCGGGCACACGCAAAGTCCTTTCGCTCATCGGTCCCACAATAATCGGAATGGCAGCGTATCAGCTGAACGACCTTGTTTCATCAGCACTCGCAAACAAAACAGGTGAAGGCATCTACTCAAGTCTAAGTTATTCACTGCGTCTTCAGGAATTGATTCTCGGAATCTGCGCAGTCACAATCAGCACGGTGATTCTTCCCGACCTCACAGGCTGCGCAAAAAAACAAAAGTGGGATCAATTCAACAATCTGCTTTCACAGTCAATCCACATTATGGCCTTCATTGCAATTCCCGTCACGCTCTATTCTCTCTGCATGGACAGAAATCTTATCGCACTTCTTTTTGCGACGGGAAAATTCGACGAGCAATCAATCCAGATGACGGTGGAAGTTTTCCAATGGCACATACTGGGACTTTTCTTCATAGCCGTAAACAGAATCATCGCACCGGCATTCTACGCTCAGCAGGACACAATGAGTCCAACGATTGCAGGTCTTGTGAATTTTGCAGTGAACATCGTGCTGGCATTCGTTCTTTCGAAAGTCATGGGAGGTCCTGGAATCGCACTTGCACTTACGATTGCCTCGATTGTAAACTCAATCTTCCTTTTTATCTTCCTCAAGAAAAATAAAAACATTGCGGCTGGAAGAGTCATCGGAAGTTCCATACTCTATTCACTCAAAATGGTTCTATTTTCAGTCATTGCGGCAGTTCCTGTAGAACTTTTGAAAGACAAAATCATTTCCGTTTTTGCAGGACACAACCGTTTCATTTCGCAGGGAATTCCAATTGCAATCACCGCACTTATTTTTGCAATGGTCGGAATTCTCCTTATGGTGGTTACACGCGACCCGCTCGTAAAAACAATCTCAAGAAAACTGAAAAGGATTTAGATACAGGCATCTATAAAATAGTATATGCCCATACAACATTTTCAAAAGTTCATACAAAGAGGAAGGCACATGGAAAATCAAAACAAAACAGCAGATTTGGCACAATCACTCAGAAATGAAATCAGCAAATCCTTCAAAGGCTCAGACAGCACAATTGATTTTTCGATACTCGGTCTGCTCGCATCCCTCCACGTGCTTATTGAAGATGTTCCGGGCGTTGGTAAAACAACATTGGCAAAAGCATTGTCTCAAGCGGCGGGCCTTTCTTTTTCGCGCATCCAATTCACCCCTGATATGCTTCCGGGAGATGTGCTCGGAATGAATGTGTGGGTTCCTTCAAAAAACGAATTTGTATACAAAGAAGGTCCTATTCATTCCGAATGTATTTTGGCAGATGAGTTGAACCGCACTTCACCGCGGACACAATCGGCTTTTCTCGAAGCAATGCAGGAAGGTCAAGTGACTGTTGACGGTGTAACAAGAAATCTCCCGGATCCTTTTTTTATGATAGCCACTCAAAATCCTCTTTCATTTACAGGAACTTTTCAATTGCCCGAAGCCGAGCTTGACAGATTCGGACTTTCGTTTTCGATTGGTTATCCGGACGAAGATGTTGAAATCTCCATTTTGGAAAAAAAATCCGATGTGAAAATCACGGCCATTGCAGATGCCGACACAATCCGCAAAGCTCGAAAAATAGTGAACGAGACAAAAGTTTCTCCCGCAGTTCAAAGATACATCATTGAAATCATAAGGGGCACAAGAGATAATCCGCTCATACAGCTCGGGGCAAGTCCACGTGCGGCAGTTTTTTTACAGCAGGCGGCAAAAGGAAAAGCCTCGATGGAAGGAAGAGATTTCGTAATGCCGGAAGATGTTGGAGCCGTGTGTTCTGTTGTGTTGCCGCACAGAATAATTCTTTCCCCCGCCGCAAGACTCGAAAACACAGACGCAAGAGATGCGGTTTCTGAAGTTTTGTCGAAAATTCAAATTCCCGCCGGAGTCTGAAAATGCATATCCGTGTAAAATGGCTTTCGCTTGCATTTTATTTTCTTGCAATGATAGTCGGTTTTTCTTTATGCGGACTGGCAGGATTTCCATCTGTCTTCATTGCCGTTTTCCTGCCGTCTTACGGTATTCTTGAAATCATTTATCTTGCTGTCAGCTGGCACTTTTACACTTGGAATCAGACTTATTCGACAAATCATCCGAGAAAAGGCGAGACCATAAGATTTGAGATTTCAATTTTCAACGAAGCAAACATTCCGCTTGCAGACGGAACTGTAAGTTTTGCAATGCCCGGACGTAAAACACACTTCAATATGCCTGCCAAAAAAAACAGAAAAAAAAATGCGGTAATACACAAAGCCGAAGTAGGATGTCCATACAGAGGCACTTACATCGCAGGAATGGAAGCAGTCACACTCACTTCAGCACTTGGAATCATTTCAGCGGAAATAAACATTCAGCCGCAGATTTTTTATGTCCTCCCTGAACTTTACGACATAAGCCCCTCTGTTGAAAAATATGCAGTGACACACGGTGCAACTTTGGCCGAAAGCAGTGCAACAAATTCCGACCCGTCGATTTTCGAATACACGGCTCCGCTCACACCCTATAATTCAAATGGAAAAATCGCATGGAAAAAATGGGCCTCAACAGGAATTCCGTCCGTGATGATTTCAGGAAAATCAAGCGCAAGAGGAATCTCGGTTTTCCTTGACCTTTACCCCTGCAAACCTTCTTCCGAAGATGTGGAAAGACTTGCCGCCGAAGACATTGTGATGAGTGCCGCATTCTCGGTCATGGACTATCTTTCCAAAAAAAAGATTCCTGTGAATTTTGTAATGGAAGAAACTGAAAAAATCAGGAAATGCATACAGATTGAAAACGAAAAAACTTTCAAATCGATATATGAAAAATCAATAAACATAATTTTCAACAGAAAGGACTTTCCTTCTTCCGCATTCAACACAGAGGATTCCGTTCTTCTTTTCACAACCCGACCAATCGAAGAACTTTATGCTGAATACGAAAACAAAGTTATGGAAGGATGTGAACCGGGACTTTTCATCTGTCCTCCACAATCTTCATATGAAAAAGAAATGCAATATGCCGATGTGCTCAGAAACCTTCGGCACAATGCAGGAAGCAAAAGTCTTTTTTATCTTGCAGACGTAAGAAACGGAGGAAAGGAGGTTATTGATGCTTTCAAAATCTGAAAAAAGAAATGCCTTCTTGAAATGTTTTTTTATCACAGCGATTTATCTTGCACTTGTCTTTTTTGCACTTAAACTTTTTGCAAGCGAAAGATATCTTATTCCTCTTTTGGTCTGGTGTGCACTTGAGTCCATCCTGCTTTTTTCAATTAAGAATTTTGCAGAAAGAAAAAAAGCAAAAAAAATATTATCATTCTTTTTTTATTTTCTTACCGCAGCAGGAACCGTTTTCTTTTTACTGCAATTAAACATAGCCGACAGAGATTTGGCGGAAGTATGGATCAAAGCGGCTCGTGCAGGAACCCCGTTCGGATTCTTTTCCTTCTTTGCAGTTGAAATTTATGCTTACCTTCTTTTATTTGCAGTCATATTGTTTTCCAATGAAAAATATTTTCAGGCTTTGTTTTACACTCTTGCCCTGCACACGCTTTGCATTTTTATTTTTACGGAAAACATCATCTCCATAATACTTACGGCATTCTTTACGCTTTTGTCTTTGCTTTACAGGAAAAAACTCCAGTCTTTTATCCTGCCCATTTCAGCTTCTTTTATCATTTCACTCGTATTCATTTTTTTCCATGGAGACTCAATTTCCATTGCAAAAACAATCACTCCATTTGATATGCATAAAATAGTTGAACGCGTAAACCCCGATTTTCCACTGCTGACCACAATTCAAGGACTCAACGGAAATGGAAAATCCAAGGATTTAAAAGGCTCTCCGTCAATGTCGGAAAAAAAGATTTTTACGATTCAAACCTCGCCCATGCATTCTCTCTACCTTGCAACAAACAGATATTCTCACTGGAACGGAGAGGAATGGATTCCATACGAAGATTTGAATTACAAATCACCTGTAAAATTTTTCTATGGAGAAGCTGCAGAAATCATTCCGAAAAACCTTCACCGAATAAATCTAACGCTCGATGAAGATTATTATCCTGTTTTACCCTGCACGCTGGAAACCACCGATATTCAATTCCTCGACAGAAATGAAACTCTCGGGGCATCCATTTCACGTTCACAAAGCATCACTCTGAAGGACGGACTCTTCAAGGGAAATAGAATTGTTTTATTTGAAGATTTGGATTCTTCAAATCAGGAAAATGGTTATTGGATAAAATCAGTCTCAATCAGCAAAAACATTCAGCTCCTTGCCGAGCAATTAAAAGAGAAATGCAGCCGGGAAAATTTTCAATCCGACTTTATCAACAACACGCTTTATTATCTTTCCGACGGATTTATATACACACTTGATCCACCGTCAATTCCAAAACACAGAGACCCCTTTGATTTTTTTCTTTTTGAATCCAAAGAAGGATTTTGCTCGTGGTATGCAGGAGCCTTCACTTTGATAATGCAGGCTGCCGATATTCCATGCAGAATGGTTGAAGGGTACAAAGTCACCACCGATGAAAAAGGATTCGGAAGATTATGCGGTCTTCACTTTCATTCCTGGGCTGAAGTTTTCATCGAAGGAAAATGGCAGACTGTTGACGCAACTCCAACATCGCGAAATGAAAATCCTTTCGCTTACGTAAAGCCTGATGACAAAAAAACAAAAAGCTATTTTGAGGCACTCGGTCAAAAGCCTGAAACCGAAGAATTGAGTTTTCAATACATCGAAAAACAAAAGAATCACATATTTCAAATTGGACTTGCCGCTGCATTCATTCTTGCAGTCGTCTTTCTTATCATAATTGCAATCACATTGAAGACTCCTGCGGTAAAACGCAATGCCCGTCGGTTCGTAAAAAAATACGCAAGAAAAGGAATTCCCTCCCCTGCCGAATCCGGATGGCTTTTATGGAAAAATGCCGTAAGCAAAACATGCAGGGGTTCGCCAAAGGAAATAAACAGAACAAACAAAGCTCTAGATGCGGCTGATAAAATGATAGAATATCTCTACAATCACCAACACTCGACGC
>DGXM01000108.1 GCA_002396325.1 Treponema sp. UBA4232 | reverse complement strand
CCTCGAAAAAAATTCAGGAACTTGTAATCTCAACGAAGTTTCCAGAGAACTCCGCTGCCTGTGTCAAAGTTGTCTCTTAATATGCAGCTTAAGCATTTTACTGAAACTGATGTTTTTAGAGACTCCCTTTATTTCTTTATTTATTTTTGTTGAACCACAAAAGACGCATTGCATTCAGAACTGCGAGCATTGTAACGCCAACATCACCGAACACGGCCATCCACATATTGCCCAAGCCTGTCGCGCAAATCACCATAATAAGGGTTTTCACACCGAGAGCAAAAATCACATTCTGCCATACAGTGCGCATCGTCTTTTTTCCGACAGTCACGGCAGTCGCAACCCTGCTTGGCATATCATCCATAATCACGACATCCGCCGCCTCAATCGCAGCATCGCTTCCCATACCGCCCATTGCAATTCCAACATCGGCACGACTCAGCACAGGAGCATCATTTATTCCGTCGCCCACAAATGCAAGATGCCGATTTGTTCCGCTGTTCTGTTCAATCAAATCCTCGAGCTTGGATACTTTGTCGGCGGGAAGCAACTGGGCATAAACCTCATCAACACCGAGCTTTTTCGCAACCTTTTCGGCGGCACTCTGAGAGTCTCCGGTAAGCATGACGGTCTTTGTGATTCCGGCCTTCTTCAAAAGCGACACGGTTTCACACGCATCATTTTTTTCTATATCACTGATGATGATGTGTCCCATATACTCACCGTCGCACGCAACATGAATCACAGTGCCGGTATCATCTTCGTGACATTCAACATAGCCCTTTACATTTTCCTTCTGCATAAGGCGCATGTTTCCAGCAAGAATCATTTTCCCATTCACAACGCACTTAACACCGTGTCCGCTGACTTCCTCTGTGTTCTCGACAATAAGATGCTCACACTCTGCACAGTGATGCACTTTTTTGAGGGAACGTGAAATCGGATGATTTGAATAATACTCTGCGTGGGTTGCAAGAGCAATCAAAGTCTCACGATCCATTTTTGAAGGATCCGCAAGATGCACATCAGTCACTTCAAACACACCCTTGGTGAGTGTTCCGGTTTTATCAAAAACAGCAGTCGTTGTGTGGGCAAGCATTTCAAGATAATTGGAACCCTTCACAAGAATTCCCTTTTCCGAAGCAAGACCGATTCCTGCAAAGAAACTGAGCGGCACGGAAATGACAAGCGCACAAGGGCAGGAAACAACGAGGATTTCGAGAGCACGGTAAATCCAAACCTTCCAAATGCCGCCGGCATAGACTCCCATTGCCATTGTCACAAGCGGAGGAATGACCGCAACCAAAAGCGCAACAAGACAGACTGCCGGAGTGTAATATTTTGCGACACGGCTGATGAATTTCTGCGTGCGGGCTTTTTTGCTCTGTGCATTTTCCACAAGACGAAGCACGCGGCTCACAGTGCTCTGACCGAAAACCTTTTTCACTTCAACTTCAATCACACCGCCGTTGTTTACGAAACCGCTGAGAATCTCGTCGCCGGTAAGGATTTCACGCGGCACACTTTCACCTGTCAGGGCAGAAGTGTCAACCATTGTGCTTCCGCTCACGACAACTCCGTCAAGAGGAACGCGCTCGCCGGGTTTCACGACAATCACATCCCCTACATTCACATCGCGGGCCATCACTTCAACAACGCCGCCGTCTTTTTTCAGATTTGCCTTGTCAGGACGGATATCCATCAATTTTGTAATTGACCTGCGTGACCGGTCGACTGCAACATCCTCAAGAAATTCTCCAAGCTGGAACAAAATCATAACCGCAACAGCTTCGGAATATTCGCCCATTACAATTGCTCCGAGAGTCGCAACCGCCATAAGGAATTCCTCGTTGAAAACAGAGCCGTGCAAAAGTCTTTCCACAGCCTCTTTTATAACACCAAGACCAGTAAGCACATAAGAGGCAAAATACAAGGCAAGAAACACAATGCGGATCACAAGATGGATTGTCGGGTTTCCGTTTGCAACAGGCCCGTTCAATGCAAAAACCGGAAGTTTTTCAAGCAGCAGACCGAACACAAACAAAACAGCGGCAACAATAATCTTCGGAAGAGAATGTTCCTCTTCTTCATCGTCATCATCTCCGTGGGAGTGTCCGTGGTGATGGCATCCGCAGCCCTCGTCATCGTCATCATCGTCGTGGTGGTGGTGATGCCCGCATCCGCAGCTTTCCCCGTCGTCATCATCATCGTCATCGTGGTGGTGATGGTGCCCCTCGTGTCCGCTTTCATCATCGTCATGGTGAAGAGAATGAAGATTAAAATCCTCTGTTTCATCCGTCACATCTTTTTTCGATTCATCTATTTTCATAAAAACACCTCATAAAAAAACTTTGCTCTTTACAATTCCTGCAAATGTTCAAGACCAATATTCAGAATAATAGAAACATGCTCGTCTGCCAAAGAATAAATGATGGACTTTCCTTCCCTCCTGAATTTCACCAGTCCGCTCGTCTTCAGCACTCTCAACTGCTGACTTATCGCAGGCTGCGTCATCTTCAGTTTTTCAGAAATCTCCGTCACATTCATTTCACAGTCAAGCAGAACATACAGAATCTTCACTCTGGTTGAATCGCCGAACACTTTGAACAACTCTGCCAAATTGCACAACATATTCTCGTCCACATCCGAATTTCCCATGCCCGCCTCCATAATTATTATATATTCATATAAGCATATATTTATATGTTTGTCAAGCGAAAATCCCCAGGAATCATCCCGGGGATTAATTTTATCAAAACCAACCCGTACCTCAGAAATTCACAGCCTGAGCTTTATGAATTTCGCTGAGACCATCGTAAAAACAGTCAGCCATGTTCTCGGAAAATTCAAGAATTTCTTTCGTCAGCGGATTTCTCGAAAGTGATTTTTTCTGCTTGTCTGTAAGCGATTTATAATAGTAGAAATTTGTCGCCAAATCCTGCGTAAACTGATACGAAGGCGGCTCTTTGTTGTCTCTGTTCATCATGGAATAAAAATCAAGACAGTTGATTATAGACTCGCAATAGGGTCTATACTTTTCTGAAAAAAGATTAACAGCCATTTCCATAATTTCTCCACTTTTGATTATGCTTCGATTGTACAACAATTTGCCGGTTTTGTAAACAATCCATTTTAAATTTCGGAAAATTCCCCTAGATTATAACTTTTTTTTGGAATTTAAAAAAATCTAAAAATGCTGCATTTCAGTTCAGTGGATTTCATTGGATTAGGAAATTGGACGGCAGGCTCCCGCAAACGGCTTTCGCACTCCCCGGCGTATCCCGCTTTCCAGGGTTCCGTACGCTCCGCGTCCTCCATTCCTCCACTTCGTTCTGGAACCACTACCGTGGCCCTTCCAATCGGGCGTAAGTGGAGCCGGCCTGCCGGCGACTGGCCCTTCCAATCTGGCGTAGGTGGTCAAGTTTATGCGTTTTTTACGCAGCAAAAATTCGAGCCCTCGCGGGAAAGTGGTATTGCTCCCTCCGCACGGATAAAAAGAAACAGGCCTCATTCATATTTTGA
>DGXM01000182.1:7609-9395 GCA_002396325.1 Treponema sp. UBA4232 | reverse complement strand
GGGAGAAGAAATCAGATGGATGAAGGGCTTTCCCTCGTCGCGTCCCTTGATTTCACGGATTTTTCTGTCGGCATTGAAACAGGATTTTCCCTTTAAATCAACAACCGCACTGAAACCGTAGACTGTATCGGTCGGAACAATCACCACTTCCCCGGAAACAAGATGAGAAACAGTCTTGGAAACGGAATCCAGGTCATCCTTAGCGCATGTCATACATAGCCGTCCCGTCAGCAGTGGCGTATCTTATTTTTCTTGAACCGAAATGAATGAGACCCCTGCTGTAATCAAAGAGCAGAAGCACCAGATACAATAGGAGAAAAACAATCACACCCACGCCCTTGCACAATCTCTCGGGAATAAACTCCGACTCCGTATGCTTCAGCACAGTGCCCGCATCGTAAATCTGAGTCTCGTTTGTGGCAAGACCGCTTATCTTCACAAGTTTTTCACCCTCGTGAATATATCCAAGCCTCTTCGCGTAGGCGGCAACCATATCCATATCCTTCTGAAGTGCTATTTTCTCCATCGAAAGCTGGTCGTTTGTATGTTGGATTTCAGCCGTATTCGCACTCAAAAGCATCTTCTGCCGCTGCATCTGCTCGGTGGCCCATAATCCGTCCCGACCTCCCACAAAGGAAAGGACAACATAAAAGAGAGTACCCACACAGGCGGCGATTAAAAAACGGCAACGAATCATAATACTCAGTCTATCGGCATTTTTCCGTGCAATATGAACACTTCGGAAGATTTTCAGAACGAAAGGCCTCTTTTGCGGCATACGCACCGCTCACTTTACTTCGGAGCACCTCTGTGATTTTTCTTCGATTTCCTTCCGCCATTCAACAGGCTTCTGTTGATTGAAAATTATGCGGCAACACGATTATCACCTTCCAAGTCCGCACTTCAAACTAAACTCCTACGCCCGATTGGAGCCCCGCGTCAGCGTTCCGAATTGAAAGCTTAAGCTTCAAGGCGGAATGGAGCGTTAGCGGAAGGGCGGAAAGCGGGAAATGCAGGGGTGGGCGCAAGCCGCAGACGGGGCCTGCCGTCCAAAAAAAAACTTCAGCTTTTCGAGGTGGATTTTGAATTTTTTTGAAGCAGAACATGAAATTAAGAGTTCACAAACGATAAAAAATGTGCTAAAATATTGCCGATTTGATTTTTATTTACTATATTGTATATAACCTAGTTTTTTGGTGGATTTTTTCACTGAAGACGGATGAATTTTATAGAAGAAAGTGTGATGCTTTCACAACCATCAGGAAGAGTGGCTGACCTGGCGGAAAACTAACATAGAAAGTCCTGCAATATGGGCTAGGAGTACGGTATGGCAGAAAATCTGCTTGAGATTCAAAACGTCAGTGCGGCGGCCGGTGGAAAGGCGATTCTGCACAATATTTCATTTAACATCAGGCCAGGAGAGATTCATGTCCTTATGGGGCAGAACGGTGCGGGAAAGTCGACTCTGGGCAATGTTCTTATGGGAAGTCCCGAATATGAGCTTACCGAGGGTAGGATTATTTTCGATGGCAACGATATTACCGGGGAAGACACCGATAAACGTGCAAAAGCAGGTATGTTCCTTACTTTCCAGGATCCGCTTGAAGTGCCGGGAATCAGTCTTGAGTCATTTATCCGCACAAGCATGCAGCAGATAACGGGTGAAAGGGTGAAGCTTGCTGCGTTCAAGAAGGAACTTGAAGATGCCATGGATGTTCTGAACATGAATCATAGCTATGCCGAGCGTGAACTGAACGTTGGGTTTTCAGGCGGTGAGAAGAAGAAG
>DGXM01000182.1:0-7480 GCA_002396325.1 Treponema sp. UBA4232 | reverse complement strand
GACGTTGATGCTGTGCGCACGGTGAGCAAGGGTGTGGAGGAATTCCAGAAAAAGGTCGGCGGCGCACTGCTTATCATAACACACTCGACGCGCATTCTCGAGAGTCTCAAGGTTGACAGAACGCATATCATGGTACGCGGACGCATCGTGAAGGAGGGAGATGCCTCCCTTGTTGACGAAGTGAACAGAAACGGATTCGACAAGTTGATTCCCGAAGACATAAAGGAAATGGAAAGAAAAGAACGTCTTGCCGCTGCTGCAAAGGCAGCCATGGAAGCAGTCAAGTCTGCGGAAATCGGAGGCGGTGTCTGATGGCAGAGGAAAAAACTCAGGTGACAGACATTGACCAGTCGGTCTATGATTTCCGTTTCGAGGAGTCCGAAAAGGATTTCTACAAGGTTCGGAAAGGACTTGACGAGTCTGTTGTGCTCAGGATAAGCGAGGAAAAGAAGGATCCGGAATGGGTGAAGGAACTGCGGTTAAAGTCACTGAAGATTTTCAATTCAATGAATGAGCCTGACTGGGGCCCGGACATCCATGACCTTGACGTTCAGCAGATTGTGCATTACGTGAAGCCGAAGACTCAGATGGCGGCAAAATGGGAGGATGTTCCTCAGGATATAAAGGACACTTTCGAAAAGCTTGGAATTCCCGAGGCGGAAAGAAAGAGTCTTGCAGGTGTCGGAGCACAGTATGACAGCGAGGTGGTTTACCACAACGTGAAGGAAGAGGTTGCAAAGCAGGGTGTGATTTACACCGACATGGAAAGTGCGGTGAACGGCGAGTATGCGGACCTTGTGAAGCAGTATTTCATGAATGTGATTCCCCCGACCGACCACAAGTTTGCGGCGCTGCACGGTGCAGTCTGGAGCGGAGGAAGTTTTGTCTATGTGCCGAAGGGCGTGAAGGTTTCTGTTCCGCTTCAGTCTTATTTCCGTCTCAATGCGGCGGGCGCCGGTCAGTTCGAGCACACCCTGATTATTGTAGACGAAGGTGCCGACGTGCATTTTATCGAAGGATGTTCGGCTCCCAAATACAATGTGGCGAATCTTCATGCCGGATGTGTTGAATTGATTGTGAAGAAGAATGCCCATCTGCGCTACAGCACTATAGAAAACTGGTCGAAGAATATGTACAATCTGAACTCGAAGCGTGCAATCGTTGACGAGAACGGAAAAATGGAATGGGTGAGCGGCTCTTTCGGAAGCCATGTTTCCTATCTCTATCCTACGACCATTCTTAAGGGCGACCATTCACTGTGTGAGTTCACTGGAATCACGTTCAGCGGAAAAGGGCAGAGCCTTGACACCGGTGCGAAGATGATTCACGTGGGTAAGTGGACTTCCAGCGTCATAAACTCAAAGTCCATCTCAAAGTCAGGCGGACTCAACACATACAGAAGTTCCATCGTGGTGAACAAAGGCGCAAAGCATGCCAAGGTTTCGGTCAACTGCGACTCCCTGATGCTTGATGCCGAAAGCAATTCCGACACAATCCCCGCCATGAACATTATGACGGATGACTGCGACGTGGGCCACGAGGCAAAAATCGGACGCATTTCCAACAAGGCGATTTTCTATCTTATGAGCCGCGGAATCAGCGAGGACGAAGCGCGCGCACTGATTGTCTCTGGATTTGCGAATCCTGTGAGAAAGGAACTGCCGCTTGAGTATGCGGTGGAAATGAACAATCTCATCCGTCTTGAGATGAAAGGAACTTTGTGATGACGAGTACAAAACTTTCTGCAGACGTGAACCAGTTTCCATCAATCACCTGGCACCATCTGCATATAAACCACGGACACTTCGAGGGAAAAGTCGAGGCAGAGATTGAGCCTTCCGTTTCATCAGTGCCCGATGGAATCCGTTTTGAGAGGAAAAATCTTTCCGAAGCATTCGGGAACGAAAAGCATGTTCAGACGCAGCTCGGGAAGGCCTTTGACGCCGACATTGATGATATGGAAAATTCGCTCGGCATAAAGGTGAATGAATACACCGTGGAAGCGGGAAAAAAACTGAATGACATGGTGAAGATTTCATACAAGACATTCGGGGGAAAATTCCAGGCATCCGACACAGTGATTGCGGCCGGTGAGGGAAGTTTTTCCACATTCATCTTTGAGTATGAGGGCGAGGGCGAAGGTGAAGGCGTGTTCGGACACAGGGTGAGGATTCACTGCGCTAAAAATGCGGTGGTGCGTCTTGTGACTGTGAACCTTCTTGGCTCTTCGATTGTGCATTACAACGGCATCGGAACCGATGTGGATGACGGCGGACGTGTTGAACTTACCCAGGTTGAGCTTGGCGGAAAGGAGTCGTTCTCAGGATCCTACCACAATCTTTTCGGATATAAATCAAGCTGCTTCGTGCAGGGGGGATATGTAGCCGGCGGAAAATCGAGCCTCGACATAAACTATGTGGCGCATCAGGAGGGATGTGGAAGTGATTCCTACTCCAATTTCAACGGCGTTCTTATGGACGATGCGAAAAAGACCTGGCGCGGTTCAATCGATTTTGAGAGGGATGCGAAGGAGGCAAAGGGAGACGAGCAGGAAAATGTTCTTCTTCTGAGCCCGGATGTTATGAACAAGTCCATGCCCGTAATCCTCTGTGACGAGGAGGATGTGGAAGGAAGGCACGGAGGCACTGTCGGAAAAATATCCGAGGATGAACTTCTGTATCTTGAGACACGCGGAATCAACGAGGCGACGGCAAGAAGCATGATGATAAAAAGCCGCATAAACTCGATTGTCCGCTACATTCCGGACGCATCCATTGTAGAAAAAATTCAGAGTTTCTTGGAGGAAAATCTCTAATGGCATTAAGTGATTCGCGCAAGGACTTTCCAATCTTCAGTGAAAAGGAAAACGACGGTCTCATATATTTTGATAATGCGGCAACAACCCAGCGCCCCCGTCAGGTGATGGATGCAATTGAGTTTTTTTACCGCACCGCCAACGCAAACCCCTTGCGCGGACTCTATGCTCTCTCCGTGAAGGCAACGGATATGTACGAGGCATCCCGTGAGAAGGCGGCCTCTTTCGTGAATGCAAAAAAATCCTCTGAAATCATCTTTACCCGCAACGCAAGCGAGAGTCTGAACCTTGTGTCCTACACATGGGCGATGGCAAACGTGGAGGAAGGGGATGAGATTGCCGTTACTGCAATGGAGCATCACTCCAACCTGCTTCCCTGGAGGATGGCGGCCAATGCAAAAAAGGCGCGTCTTGTCTTCCTGGAATGCGGGGACGACGGTGTGATTTTGAAAGAGGAGTGGGAGAAAAAAATCAATGCCCGCACGAAGCTTGTCGCTGTGACGCAGGTGAGCAACGTGTTCGGCATCACAAATCCCGTGAAGGAAATCGCTTCCTATGCCCACAGGATTGGTAACGGCGGTAAAGGTGCCGTTGTCGTGATTGACGGGGCGCAGAGTACTCCTCATATCAAAGTTGATGTTCAGGACATTGATGCGGATTTCTTTGCATTCAGCGGGCACAAACTCTGCGGACCGATGGGAATTGGAGTTCTTTACGGAAAAGAGGCTTTGCTTGAAGAAATGCCGCCGTTTATGCGCGGCGGTGAAATGATTGAATATGTCACAAGGGAAGATGAGACTTATGCCGAACTCCCGCATAAATTCGAAGCCGGAACTGTGAATGCATCTGGAGCGGTCGGACTTGCGGCTGCCATAGACTACATCACTCAAATAGGGCTTGACAATATAGAAGAAAACGACAATCACCTGGCATCCCTTCTTATCGGCGATCTGAAGACAGTGCCTCATGTGCACATAATAGGGCATCCTGATCCGAACCGTCACTGCGGAATCGTTACATTCACGATAGATGGAGTGCATCCCCACGACATTGCATCCATGCTCGACAGTGAAAAGATTGCAATAAGGGCTGGTCATCACTGCGCACAGCCTTTGATGCAGAAGCTCGGAGTCGGAAGCACGGCGCGGGCAAGCCTTTACTTCTACAATACGGAGGACGAGGTTCACCGTTTTGCAGAAAAACTCTCGCAGGTAAGGAAGTGGATGGGACTTGATTAATGCAACGGGAGATTGTCCCCTTGTTATTTTTCTTGTTTTCAGTTAAAATTGGTTCTACTTATGAATATTGCATTGTTTTCGGACAGTTATCTGCCCACAAAAAGTGGTATCGTCACTGTTGTGATACAGCTCAGGGAAATCCTGCAGCAGATGGGGCATCATGTTGTAATCGTCACGGTTTCGAATATGGACCCTTCGTACAAGGAAGAGCCGGATCCATGTGTTCTGCGCGTTGAGTCCGTTCCTTCGCCTGTTGGAGACAATCAGTATGTGGGCCGTCCGGATACGGATGAAGTCCTTGCCTTTTTGAAAAAAAACAATGTCGAGATTATACATTCGCACACGGAATTCTTTATGGGTGCCTGTGCAATAAAATGCGGTAAAATCTTGAATATTCCGGTGATTGCTTCCACTCACACAATGTGGGAGGATTATTACCGCTACTATTTCAGTTTCGGAAGATTCGTTCCGCGCTGGGTCGTAAGAAAAATCGTGAAGGCGGTTTACAAGAAATTCTACGCTTTCATTAACGTGTCTGAAAAGGCCCGTAATTATTTCCTTCAGCCGTTCATGCTGCCGAAGACTCCCTCCACGGTGATTCCGAATGCGACCGATACAAAGAAATTCGTGGATTTGAACATAACTGAAGATGACAAGAATGCCTTGCGCGAAAGTCTACATATAAGCAGGGACGATACCGTTGTTCTTTATGTTGGACGCGTAGTCGAAGAAAAGCGGGTGGAGGAGCTGCTTCAGGTGATGAAAAGGGTCGTGAAGGGGCGTGACAACATCAAGATGCTGTTTGTCGGTTCCGGTGCGATGGAGGCCCGCCTTAAAAAGGAGACTGCAGAGGCTGGACTTCAGGACAAAATCATTTTCGCAGGATTCATCGACTGGTTCAAGCTTTCGCGTTACTATGCAATCAGTCACATCTTCGTGACCACATCCCTTTCAGAAATGCATTCGATGACGGTTCTTGAGGCAATGGTCATGCATCTCCCGATTGTGTGCCGCCGCGACACAAGTTTCACCGACACGATTTTCCCCGGTGAAAACGGATATATGGTTGACACCGACGAAGAAATGGATGAAAAAATCTACGAGCTTTCCGACGACAGGAAAAAATGCCATGAGATGGGTGAGAAAAGTTATGCGCTTTCAAAGAATTTCCTTCTCGATGTGCACGGAAAAAAGACCGTGGCATTCTACAGGGAGGTTTTGAAGCACTACCCGAAACCCGTGACTTCTGATGAACTGGCCGCCGCAGTGCAGAATTATGCCTCTCTTGGCGTGTGAATTTAGGAAAATGAAGGGCTTTCTATTGACAAAATCCGTTTTTTAGGGATAGAATAACGTAAATGGACAGATGTGAATGTCTGTCGGATGTCTTTTATATGCGGGTGTAAAACCAAAGGGATCTTGAGAAAATCGGTTTTTCTAGGTGACTTTGGAATCTTTTTAACCCGGAAGATTTTAAGCCGTATTCTTTTGAACACGGAACGCATTTTTATAGAAATTAAGAGATACTTTTTTGTTTTCCTTGACAAATTACAGTAAGGGCGGATTTCTATCCGCTTATAAATTCTAAGATACTCATTTTATGGAGATTTTCATGGCTTTTAGAAAGAAAGTGGATGCAGAGTCCGCAGAAGATGTGTCTGAGCAAAACGCTGTTTCAGAAGAGACTTCCCAAGTTGCGGCATCCGAAAGCTCTCAGAGCGCAGAATCAGAAAATGAAGGTGAAAAACCGGTAAAACCCAAAAGACGCAGAGTGGTGAGAAAAGCCGCGGCTTCAGAGGAGGTTCCCGAACAGGCTGCATCTGAAAATTCAGAACAGGCTCCTGTGGCACCGGCAGAGTCACCGCACGAGACAACCAGGACAGAGGATGCCCCGGGTGAGGAGGGGCAGCAGGTTTCCCAGGAAGAAAACCGGCAGAATTCCGACTACAACAACGGCGGTCATTATCAGAGAAGAAACTACAACAACCGTTACAATAACAACAGAAGATTCAATAACAGATACAACAACGGAAACTATGAGCGGAATGCACAGGCAAGAATGGAAGCCGTTGAAGCCGCTCAACGCATAGAAAATCCCGAGGAATACGAATCAAAACCCCGCCTTTTAATCAACGACCTTACCAAAATGGGCATGCACGAACTCCGTGACCTTGCAATCCAGTACGGACTCAATGCAGACGATCTTGCCCCGATGAAAAAGCAGGATCTCATCTTCACAATCCTCAAGGCGCATACCGAGCACGGTGGAATCATTTTTGCAAGCGGTGCACTTGAGATTCTCCCCGACGGTTATGGATTTTTACGCAGTCCCCAGAACAGCTATCTTCCCGGGCCGGATGATATCTACATTTCACCGAGCCAAATCCGTCTTTTCAATCTGAAGACCGGCGACACCATTTACGGACAGACAAGGAGTCCGAAGGAAGGCGAGAGATTTTTTGCACTTCTTCGCATTGAGACCGTAAACTACGATGAGCCCAGGGTTGCACAGACACGCATTCCGTTTGAGAATCTGACTCCTCTTTATCCGAATGAAAAACTGAGGCTTGAGACTGTGAGCACAGAACTCAGCACACGCATTGTGGATCTTTTTGTTCCGATCGGAAAGGGCCAGCGTCTTTTGATTGTGGCGCCGCCGAAAGCCGGTAAGACAATTCTTATGCAGAAAATCGCGAATGCAATCACTGTAAACAATCCTGAAGTATATCTCATCGTTCTTCTCATTGACGAGCGCCCAGAGGAAGTCACCGAAATGGAGAGGAGCATAAAGGCCGAAGTCATTTCATCAACTTTCGATGAACAGGCAACACGCCATGTGCAGGTTGCGGAGATGGTTCTTGAAAAGGCGAAAAGACTTGTTGAGCACAAACGTGATGTTGTCATCTTCCTTGACTCGATCACAAGGCTTGCGCGCGCATACAACCAGACTGTTCCCACTTCAGGAAAGGTTTTGAGCGGTGGTGTCGATTCGAATGCACTTCACAAGCCCAAGAGATTTTTCGGTGCGGCTCGAAATGTTGAGGAGGGCGGTTCACTTACAATAATCTCCACATCTCTGATTGAAACCGGAAGCCGCATGGACGAAGTGATTTTTGAGGAATTCAAGGGAACGGGAAACAGTGAAATCGACCTTGACCGCAAACTTGCCGAAAGAAGACTTTTCCCCGCAATCAACATCAAGAAATCCGGTACAAGAAAGGAAGAGCTTCTTCTTACTGAAAACGAGCTTCAGAAGATGTGGATTCTCCGCAAGGTGCTGAACCCCATGGAGGATTCCGACATTCTTGAGCTCATAATGGACAAGATGAAAAAGACAAAGGACAACGATGCGTTCCTGCTTTCAATGAATGCCGGTTCAGCTGCCGTTGACTGATTTTTCATGTAAAATCACCAACACTCGACGCAG
>DGXM01000171.1 GCA_002396325.1 Treponema sp. UBA4232 | reverse complement strand
ATCAATCTGAGTGAACTCAGGCTGGCGGTCTCCACGGGCATCCTCATCGCGGTAGCAGCGTGCAATCTGGAAATACTTGTCGAATCCGGACACCATCAAAAGCTGCTTGTAAAGCTGGGGACTCTGCGGAAGTGAATAGAATTTTCCGGGATGGACACGGCTGGGAACAAGGTAGTCGCGTGCTCCCTCCGGTGTTGATTTTATGAAAGTGGGGGTCTCGATTTCAAGGAAGCCCTGCTGAGTCAAATATTCGCGGACTGCAAAAGTCACCTGGCTTCTGAGGATTATGTGGTGCTGCATCGGCTCGCGGCGCAGGTCAAGGTAGCGGTACTTCAGGCGCAAATCCTCATTCGGAAGCACGATGGTTCCGTCCTTCTGCCGCACTTCGTCAATCTGGAACGGGAGAGGTTCTGCGGTTGTGAAAATCTCGATGTCGTTTGCTTCGACTTCAATCTCACCTGTGGCCATGTCGGGGTTCACGTCTTTTTCACCTCTGGCACGAACGGTTCCGCTGATTGCAACACAGTATTCGCTTTTCAAACTTGAAGCGGTTTTCTTCACTTCATCGCTTGCATTGTCGCCGACCAGAACCTGTGTGATTCCGTATCGGTCGCGCATTTGAATAAAAAACAGTCCGCCCAAGTCACGGGTGCGGTGTACCCAGCCATTCAATATTACAGATTTACCAACGTCAGCCGCGCGCAAATCGCCGCAGGTAACGGTTCTCTTAGAGTTTTCCATATCCCAGCATTTTAATACAATGTTGGTTTTTACTCAATAAGGGGCTTTGGATTCAAAACGAAAAATCATTTACGGATGACGACAAGGTTCCGCTCGTGATCTTCGAGGAAGGGTACTGTAAGGGGAATCTTTTTCCACGAGGGAATCTGCTTCGACACTTCCTCCATTTCCGCCTGGATTTTTTCGCTGCGGGCTTTGTAGGCCACGATGTATCCGCCTTTTTTTGCCATACCCAAAAGGAGAGCTGCAATCTTCGGGTCAAACGGATGGAATGCACGGAACACCTGTATATGGAAGGATTCCTTCGGCACTGATGAGGCCTGGGTGCAGAACACCTTCACGTTTTTCAGTCCCATTTTCGCAACTGCCGACTCAAGGAAAACGCACCTTTTTTCCATGCGCTCAACCAAAGTGAAAGAAACATCCGGGAACATGACCGCGAGAGGAAGTCCGGGACATCCTCCGCCGCTGCCAATGTCTCCCACCTGGAGGGGGCCTCCGTCGGAAAAAGTGGAACGGATTTTTTCCATAATCGCAGAAATGTGAGAAACAGCGGCAAGAGAATCCAGCAGATGACTTACGACCAGCTCATCAGCAGAATCCGCCTTCATGAGATTGTATGTACGGTTGCAGTCAAGAACGCTTTCAACATACGAATCAAACGCCCTCAACTGCTCCTCGTCCGCAGCAAGACCAAGTTTTTCAAGACCCGCGGTCAGTTTTTCATTCATCTTTACTCTTCCCCGAGGTCAATCAGCAACTCCAAATTAAAGTCTTCATCGTTTTCACGCACGGAGACCATGTTTCCCACACGGGTTGCAGTCATATTGCCTCTCTGTGAAAGCTGATACAATGGAGAATCGCTGTTTTCAGTCCCTTGATTCACCGCGGCAGCTGCATGGTAATTCTGAAGACCGGTGGATGTCGCGTCTTTTTTGAAGAGAAGATTGAATGATTCCGTATACATGCCGCCGTCCCCGTTGTACCGTCTGTTCCCGGTCACAAGGAAGGTTCCGTCGTCCTGCACATCGGAAATGTAGACTTTCCTGCAGGTGTGGAGAACATCCTGGCCGTTTACGGTGAATCGAATCAAATGCGAAGACTGATTCTTGGCGGCGGATTCCGTTGAAAGAACCGCGGACGCAGAAATGGAATTTTTCACCATTTCGGCAGAGTCTGAACTCCAGCTTTTGATTTCCTCCATTTCATGGAAGATTTGATCCATCCGCTCTTCTGAAGACGTCTGATTCATTGCCGGGGAATCCGAAATCGGTCCGTCTGCTCCGGTTTCTCCGCTTTCAGCAGAAAATTCAGTTTTCGTGGGAGCAGATGCCTTGGCATTTCCCCGTGAAGGCTCCCGCATTGCTTCAGGATTTTCGCGACCCGGCGAAAACCAGGGGGCCCCGATCATGGGAGATGCCTGACTTGGCATTCCGGGGGATACAACGGCTCCACCCCTCTGGGCAAATGCGGACACCGAGACAACGGCCGCTCCAAGCAGCACTGCAAATGTTTTTACTCTTTTACAAACTGGCAAGGCTTTCCTCCACATATTCTAGTCTGGTAGTCAATTCACTTATTGTTTTGGTCAGACGGGCGCGTTCCTTTTCCAACTTGGCGCGTGGATCCATAGTCTGAGCTTTTTTTCTCATCATTGCAATAACAGAATCAGGACTTTTTCCGTTTTTCAGGGCATCCTGAACCTTTGCTCTCTGATCGGGCTTTTTCATCGACGCCATAATCTTCATATTGTCGAATCCTAGCTCCGCATCATCATCCGAAAGTGTGCCTACACTGCTCACGGTACGGGCGGTGCTCCTCGGCAGCTGCAGCACGCGGTCAAGGTAATCCTCATAGCGGATGTTGGACTCTTCGCAAAGAGTGTGCGCGCGGATAAGCTTTTTACCGAATTCAAGCATCAGATGTCCGTTCGGGGCAATGAATTTCTCCTTGATTTCCTTTGTAAGCTCCTCCAGTTCAGGCGAAACAGACAAATCCATCTTGTAATAGCCTTTTTTCTCTGCAATTTCGAGCAGATCATGAAAGCGTGCCCAGAATGCACTGTTATGGACACGTCCTTTGTGCGGAGGCTCCCTTCCTCCGTTGGCCTCGATTTCGTCCTCATTCATAAGATGATGCGTGTACTCATGCACCGCTGTATAAACGAGTTCGTTGTCGGTCTTGAAGTTCTTGTTGTGCAGCAGGATTTCCCTGGTCTCCGGTTTGTAAAGCCCGTTCACCCTCTTGCTTTCCTTTCCCGTCATCACCACGGAGAATTCCAGTTTTGAGTCTGCAATATCAAGAAGCATATCCTTTATTTTTTCATTGTCCATAATCAATTCCTTTCAATCATCAATCTCCTCTGCCGTTCAAAAGTCCTATTCCAAAGCACCCATGGCGCCCAGAATGAGCGAAGAGGCCACCGTGGCGGCTGTCTCGGTACGAAGCACCCTGTTTCCCATGCCGAGTCTTTCGTAACCCGCCTCCTGAAGAATCCCGCGCTCCCGGTCTGTCCATCCGCGTTCAGAACCAATGGCCGCAACCACAGTCTTTCCACCCGAAAGATTTTTTCCCGCAAGAAAAGACGTGAGCGGCATAGAAGGATTCACATTGTCCAACGCGCACTTCACGTTTTCTTCCGACTCCACAGCCTGAAGACATTCCTCAAGCGAAGTGTGTATGAAAAGCTCCGGTATATGAGTGCCGGCGGCCTGTACGGTTCCCTCAAGCAGCATCTGTCTTCCCGCGTCACTGGTTGCCAAAGCGGATTTCAGGTATGATTTTTCCCCAAGCTCCGTGGCTGTAAGATGAACTGCTGCCACCCCCAGTCCCGCCATATCACGAAGTAGCCTCTTCAACTGTATGGGTCTTGGAAATCCAATGACCATAACCAGCGGATTAAGCGGCTTTCCGTCGGACAACGGCTCAAAAGTAAACGACAGCGTACCCCCGGTAAAAGTCTTTCTCCCGTCAGCCGACTGAATCTCTTTTTCTTCAATGGAGACAATGGTAGCAACACCGGCATCCCCACCGATAATACCAGCGGCAAACGTGTCATTGACTTTTTTATGCAGGATTTTTGTAATATGCTGTGCCCGTTCATCCCGGAGATCCAAGGGCTTATTCAATTCCGACTCATCAAACAAACAGATGTTCATTTAATAGTCATTATAGCAGAGGTTTCTTCAAAATTCAACAAATTTTTTCAATAATGACGTACAAACCTGCATTGACGCGAATTTAAATTTTCTTTGAAGAAGCAGGAAAACTGTGTTATACTGGTATCTATGCCGTATAGTATTGAATTCCAGATAAGCGGATTTTTGGTTGTCCTTGTGATTACAGTTGTTTTTTTCTCCAAGCCAAGGTGGCAGTCCCTCCAGAATTCCATTTTCCGCATCCTTATGCCTTTCACGCTGCTTGAACTTGCTTTCGACATAATCAGTGTAATAACAATTGCCGAACGTGACAATCTTCCGCCGTTGCTGAACGATTTCTTTTCCAAAGGCTACATCGTCGTTATGATTTTCTGGATTATGCTTGTGCTCATTTACGTGCTTTCGAACTTTTACGGAGAGACCGGCAGAATCAAAAAAAAGACCTGGCTCATACTCATCGGCATATTCATTGTCCTTCCCGCAGTCGTCTTCAGTGGAATCTCAATCGCAACGCCTCTGCTCTATGCGAACTACGGCCGGCACATCTACTCATACGGCATTCCGTCTACCTGTACCTACCTTTACTCAATCTACGGCGTTACAATCACTACGGTGGCCCTCATCTTTTCAATCGGCAGGCTCAGATTCAAGCGCATAGTCCCGATGCTTGCATTCACAATTATGGAAGGCTCCGTGGCTCTGGTGCAGATGGTAAACAAGGAGCTGCTTATAATCGGCTTCGGAACCGCACTCTGCATTCTCTTTATGTATATGACCCTTGAAAACCCCGACATGGATTTGATTGCCAGACTCAACGATGCAAACAGACGTGCAAATAATCTTCTATTAAATATACTTCCTGCTTCAGTGGCTCAGGAACTCAAGGAAGACACCCGCGCATTCACCGAGAAATTCGACAGTGTGACCGTGGCTTTCATTGACATCGTGAATTTCACAAAGTTGTCCGAACAGATCGGGGCAGAGGCAACCGTCAGAAGTCTGAACAAACTCTTTTCTGAAATCGACTCTCTTCTTGACGGATTCCGTGTTGAAAAAATCAAGACAATCGGCGATGCTTATATGATTGCGGCAGGCCTTCCCGAACGCTATGACGGCAACTGCCGGGAAATGATCAGTTTCCTTATGGCCGTAAAAGAAAGACTCGAGGATTTCAACAAAAGAAACAAGACGGATCTCCACGTGCGCATTGGAGTCCACTCCGGGCCGGTTGTGGCAGGCATCATCGGCACGAAGAAATTCATCTACGACCTCTGGGGCAGTACAGTGAACTTCGCATCCCGCCTGGAGTCTAACGGAATTCCCGACCGCATACAGGTATCAGCTGCTGTAAAAGAATGTATGAAAGACACTCTCAGCTTCGAGGAGCGTCCACCGCTGGATATAAAAGGATTCGGACTCAGCCATGCCTATCTGATTGTCTGACCTCAACAGAATTTGCATTATGCCCTGATTTGGTTTATAATGTAGGAGATGGTGGACATTCCGGTAAAGGTCAAGCTTCCGTTTCTCTGGGGGCGGGCCGTATTCAACAAAAACAGATGGTCTCGGATAAATCTCGTGGTGGGTCCCAACGGTTCGGGAAAAACCCTTCTTGTGGATGCAATCGCAAAGCAGTTTTCGGAACACGGGTATTCAATCAAATTTCTGCGTGCGGACCGCGGCAACGATGAACAGTCAATCGCGATACTTCAGGAAAATGAAGCCATCAGACAGAAAGTGCAGACAGTCCTTTCGAGCATGTTCGGAAAGACGATTATTTTCAAAAAGCAGGATGACGGAAGATTTATTCCCGTGGTGGAAAACCGTGCCTGGAATGTCGAGTACAATCTTCAGGAGGTTGAATGTCACGGACTGCGCGAAATCATCACTCTTCTTGTGACTCTGTATGCAAACACCGGGAACACCTGTCTTGTTTTCGATGAACCCGAGCTTCATCTGCATCCCCAGTTCCAGCAGTTTTTTGCGGAGGAACTCAGACGTGTTTCTTCACGGCATCCCAGGAGGGTGTTTTTCATAATTACACATTCGCCGTTTTTCATTGACCTGCGTTTTCCCGAAGAGCTTATGGGCGTGATTGTATGCCACACCAACCGTGAACCCACGCATATCGAATCTATCGGGAAAAAAGACGAGGAATTGTTCCGCAGATTTCTTCCACGATTCAACACTTACCACAAACAGTTCTTTTTCTCCGACAATCAGATTTTCGTTGAAGGCTACACCGATCAGCAGATGTTCTCAAGTCTTCTTCCGTATATACACACTGAGCGCGGAGTTGCGGGGACAGGCATAATCGATGTGGGAGGAAAGGACGAACTCGGCGTTTTCTGCAAAGTCTGCGCGCTTCTTGGAACCGACAGCCGCATCATTACTGATTTGGATTCACTTTTCGGCGGCAAACTCAGGGATGTGTTCTGCAGTGATGAAAGGGCTGCGCTCTGGCTCGATAAGCAGTCGGACAAACAGATGCCCTTTTATCGGAGCATTTTCACACCAAAGGAGCTTACTCACAAAATCACGCTTGAAAAGCTCATCTACCGTCTGGAGCGTTATCTTTCCGTGACAGGCAGGGAACTTTGCGCACTTCATGAAAAAATCCCCCTTCCGCACGAGATTGCAATTCTTTCGGAAAAACTTTTTGCCCTTGATCAAAAACACGCGCAGGCCGAGAACATAGACACTTTCAAAACTGTGGTTCTTCAGGGAGTCATTGCGGAGGGAGCACTTCAGATTCAGATGGAAAACACTCTTTCACCGGAGACGGCAGAATCTCTTCCGCTTATGAGAAATCTTTTTTCACTCATTCTGGCAGGAGCGGCCGCCGCCTCGGTGTACATTCTTCCAAGAGGATGCATCGAGCATTACTACACACAGTCGGAAGTCCGGTATATGCCCGTTACCGCTAAGGACAGGCTTTTCCACGCCGAACGCGAAAATCTTTTGACTGCAGACGAGGAGTCTGTGCGCGAAGATTACCGTGAGCTGATCGAAATACTGGAAAGTGCCTGCACCCGGTAGTTTTTCGTTTTCCACCATTCTCCTTTGCACGGGAGATTCCTGATTTCCGAATTATGCCTTACACCTCGTCCGCTGCTTTTAGAAATCCCACGAACAGCGGATGGGCTTTATCGGGACGGCTTTTGAATTCAGGATGGAACTGCACGCCGACGAAGAAACTTTTCCTTCGGTCCGAAAGCTCCACTGCCTCCACAAGATTTCCGTCGGGTGAAAGTCCGCAGATGGTGAGTCCTTTTTCCTCCATGCGTGTGCGGTAATCATTGTTGAATTCGTAGCGGTGCCTGTGCCTTTCAGAAATCAAACCGGTTCCGTATGCGTCCTTCAATTTTGTGCCGTCCTTTACGGAGCAGGGGTATGCACCAAGACGCATCGTGCCTCCCTTCTTCACATTTTTCTGACCTTCCATCAAATCTATTACGCAGTTTTTCCCTTCCTCGTTGAACTCTCTGGAACAGGCATCCTGGATGCCAAGGACATTACGTGCAAATTCAATAACCATAATCTGCATTCCAAGACAAATACCAAAATACGGAATTCCATTTTCCCTCGCATAACGGCATGCCGCAATCATCCCCTCGGTGCCACGCATACCGAATCCTCCCGGCAGAATGATTCCCTGTACATCCTTGAAAATCGAAGGGGCG
>DGXM01000190.1 GCA_002396325.1 Treponema sp. UBA4232 | reverse complement strand
AAGTATTGTCATGCTGAACTTGATTCAGCATCTACACCAGATATGGTACAGAGATTCCGAAACGAGTTCGGAATGACGCTGTGCAACGAACTTATTGGCCAGCCCCCTCCCATGAAGGGTGTCTTTTAAAACTACAATTTGAGCATGATGCTGATGTTGTGCATAAAGACAAGCCTTGAATCAGCACGAATCGGAGGTGTATATGAAAAAGTATTCCATTTTATTTTTTGCCGCAGTGCTTGCAGTCTCTTTGTCCGGAGCAGGATGTTCCAATTCTCTTGAAAGCACTATATCAATCTCGCTGCCTGCCATGAGAAACGCAGAGGGGGCATCTTATGACTACCTCATAGCTTTTGTGGGAGAATCGGTCGGATCAATCCGCGAAACAGGAAGCTGCACTCTGCCCGGCACGGTGGAAATTTCAAACCTGCCCTCAGGCGAAAAAGGAAGCATCTTCGTAAAATGCAATCCAAAATCCACAAGTCAGGCCGTCTCCCCCGCAGAAATCGGATACTATGCTTTCAGCGATGATTTTATTGTTAAGACAGGCATTGACGAAAAGACACTGCAAGCAAAGTATTCTAGCGACCTGGACGCATATGTTACTGTCGGTCAATACGTCGCAATGCAAGCTCCTTACTTAAATGCCCAGGTTTCAGAAGGCTTATACAAAGTCTCTTTTGACTATAATGTAAACGGCCAGACCTCGCATGAAGTGGTTTACATTCAGATTCCATCAAATGAAAACGGTGTACAAAACGACGCCATGATACAATTTTACTACAACTCTGTCACAGTCTCAAACATGGAATTTATTTCCGTTGAAGACGGTACCGTATACACAACAAACCCTGCGTCAATTTATCTGACAAACGATGGCATCGGACAATTAGACGGAACTGTCACACTGGTACGCAGGTAAAAACGGAATGAGATTTTTTTCACCCTGCGAAGAGATGATAAAAGATGCAGAAAGTCTCCCTGAATGTAACGTGAAGCTTTTTATGAGGCACAGCATAAGATTCGACAATCCCATAAACGGAGACTATACACAGCTTCTTTTGACTCCCGAAGGCATTGAGCTCGCCCGCAAAATGGGGAGTGCGATAGACAGGCCGCTCGGTGAATGCGCCGCAAGCCCGGTGAAAAGATGCGTACAAACGGTAAAATGCATTGCTGAAGGCATGAACGGAAATTACGACAGCGGCTGGAAGACCCGCAAAGTGCACGAATACAAGGCATTTGGAACTCTCCTGGGAGATCCCGGTCCCGAAGAATCCGGCGGTGTGGGATGGAACAAATATTTCCACTATCTGCAGACGGGAAACATTGAAGGAAGCAGAGGAATCACGCTTGAAATGGAAGCCACCCCCGTTTTGGATGGCATTTTTTCTTTTAACGGCTCCCCCGGCACTCTGGACATTATCTGCTCACACGACAGCCATGTGGTAATCCTCGCGAGCGCCCTTTTCAATCTGCGCACAGGCCTTGACGGTCACTCGTGGTGCCGCTACACGGAAGGACTTTTTCTTTACGGAACAAGAGACGATTTCACCGCAGTCTGGCGTGGACAAACGAAGCACTTTCACAATTATCTGTGCTAAAGGGCTGATTTTGCGCTCCCCCAGTTGTTTGCATAGTGAGGGCTGGGGAGGTGATGGCTGCCCTTTCGCCGCTAGTCGCGCTTTACATAACGCTCCAGTTCCATGAGCCATTTTTCGCGGTTGCTCGCCGCCGTAAAGAAATTGGTCAGATACACGCGAAGGACTTCGCCCGACTTTTTCTTGAACTCCAAACCAAAAGGCAGAAAGCCGATGATTTTTGTCGGACGCACCTGCTCCAGTTCGGAAAGCGGGATTTCCATAGAGCCTGCAAGACGCGACAGCGCGATTTTATCCTCGTATAGTTTGAGAACCCCGCCTCTAAGCCTCAAGAACCCGCCGAGCGCGTACCGCTCCACCGCGTTTGAAAGTTTCACGCCTTCTTCCATAATTAATCCTCCTGTCAGAAAATTATATAAAAAAAATGAAACAACGAAAAGCGCAAGTCCGCTATTTTACATCGGCAGTTCCGCCACGAGCCAATTGCCGTTTTCGTCCTGCGTCATCGCAACTTGGTCTTCACCCTCGTCTGATTCCCCTTTCCTCATATATTTTTATCTCAATCCTCTAGCATAGTATAAAGCTCAACGCCGTCGGGAATATGCTCCACCCAAAGCCAACCGTCTTCGTCGGTTTGGGTTTCAATCGCGGCCTCCTCGTTCTTTCTCTCTTCGTCTTCAAAAATCACATAGATTTTGGCAGAAGCATTCGCAATAGGCCCGCCCGTTTTCTTGTCGATGTACCGCGTCTTTATCCACTGCGTGCCGTTCAGCTCAAGGTTCAGCGTCCTGATTTCCCTGCCGTTCTGCTCGTAAGTCCTCCAGTTTTTGACGGGCAGAAAGCTCTTGTCCCGCTCGTAGCTCAGCGTGATGATATATGTTTCGTCAGCATAAAGCGCGCTTTTTACTCTCATAAAAAGATTAAACTGCTCGTCCGAGTCGGGATATTCTTTTTCTGAATTCAAAAGAAGCTCTTCGCTTTTGTCCTTCTTGTAGAAAACGCCGTCGCTTGAAGCGATGTGAACGAACTGGCGCGCGTCCTTGTCCCAGTAGCAAAGCTCAAAATCTGCGTCGTGGGGAAGACTGTCCATCACA
>DGXM01000017.1:1741-3807 GCA_002396325.1 Treponema sp. UBA4232 | reverse complement strand
GCTGACTCATTTTGAATTCTTTGCATTTTGTTTCATGCTGAAGCCCTGATAGGGGCGGAAAGAGGAATTCGGAATTGTGAATCAAGATGTTGTCGGATTTTTTTTTATTTTTCACAAAAAAAGACTTGACATAATTAATGAAAACTGATATATTTATGGAACATTGACGCGGGGATGGTGGAATTGGTAGACACGCCAGCTTGAGGTGCTGGTGCTGCGAGGCGTGGCCGTTCAAGTCGGCTTCTCCGCAAATGAAAGGATCACTTTTAGAGTGGTCCTTTTTTTTGTGTTGTAAAAAAATGCATTTATTTACAAAAAATCTCCAAAATCATTTGACATTAGTTCTTTAATATTTTACTATATATGAGAATAATTCTAAAGTGATTAGGAGAAAATGATGCCACAGTTAGTTTGGTACATCGGTCTCCCCGTTGCAGGAATTGTTCTTGGATGGACTATTCGCTGGGTTTATGCCAGATTTCAACTTTCCGCTTCGGAACAAAAAGCCGAGCGTGTTAAACAGGATGCCATAAAAGAAGCAGAGGCTCTCAAAAAAGAGGCTCAGCTCCAAGCAAAAGAACAACTCATTCAGGATCGAAACCAGCAGGAACGGGAGAACCGTGAGCGCCGCAAGGAATTACAAACGTATGAAAACCGTGTGAACAAGAAAGAGGAACTCCTTGAACAGAGAAGTCAGGAAATGGACAAAAAGGACAAGGAACTCGCCTCCAGAATTGCTCAGATGGACCGCCGCGAAGGAGAACTCAATTCAAAAGAAGAGACTCTCCGCACTGAATTGGAACGGATTTCCGGTCTGACTCAGGCTGAAGCCAAGGCTTTGATTATCCAGAATCTGGAAAATGAAGCTCGCCACGATGCACAGGCTCTCTTGAACAAAATTGATCAGGAAGCCCAGGTCACGGCGGAAAAGAAGGCTCAGAAGGTGCTTGTCACTGCCATTCAGCGTCTTGCCACAGAGGTGACCAGTGAAATTACGGTTGCCACAGTGTCTTTGCCGAGTGATGAAATGAAAGGCCGTATTATTGGCCGCGAGGGTAGGAATATCCGCGCGCTTGAAACTCTTACCGGTGTAGACATCATCATCGATGATACTCCGGAAGCCGTTGTTATCAGCTGCTTTGACCCTGTACGCAAGGAAATTGCGCGTGAGGCTCTTGAAAGGCTCATAACAGACGGAAGAATCCACCCCGCACGCATCGAGGAAGTGGTTCAGAAGGTTACAAGAGAAATTCAGCAGAAGATTTATGAGGAGGGAGAAAAAGTTCTCTTCGACCTTGGAATCCACAATATGGGGCAGGATGCGGTCCGTGCTTTGGGACGTTTGCATTTCCGTACAAGTTACGGTCAGAATGTTCTCGTTCACTCAAAGGAAGTCGCGGAACTTGCAAGTCTTATTGCTGCCGAAGTCGGAGCCAACCGTGAGCTGGCCAAACGTGCTGCCTTGCTGCATGACATCGGTAAGGGTGCAGAGACGGACAGCGATCAGAACCACGCCGAAGTCGGTGCTGAAATGGTGCGCAAAATGGGAGAGGATCCCCGCGTTGTGAATGCCGTCGCCGCACACCACAATGACTGTGAACCGCAGACCATCGAAGCCGTGATCGTGCAGATAGCAGATGCAATCAGTGCCGCCCGCCCAGGTGCCCGCCGTGAAACAGTGGACAACTATGTGAAGCGCCTTGAGAATCTTGAGGAAATCGCAAAGAAATTCCCCGGTGTGGAACAGGCTTATGCAATACAGGCCGGCCGTGAGCTCCGCATTCTGGTGAACAACGAGCGCATCCCCGACGATCAGGTGAAGGATCTTGCTTCGAACATAGCAAAGCAGATTGAAAACGACCTGCGCTATCCGGGAAGAATCAAAATCACAATGATACGCGAAACACGAATCATTGAATACGCCCGCTGAAAAACAGGCTGTCTACGCAGTTCTGTTACTGTGATTGGCTTGTCGAAAAATGAAATATCGGCATGTCCAACCACAGTAAGGAATGAAGTTGGACGGCCCTTTTTATTCGTGCGGAGGGTTCAATACCCCGACGCTC
>DGXM01000017.1:0-1611 GCA_002396325.1 Treponema sp. UBA4232 | reverse complement strand
CTGCGTCGAGTGTTGGTGATTTAAGTCTCACGGTTGCTTCTTTCAACACGGCAGGATACTGCTCCACATAGGCAATGCGACCGTCAAGCACTCCGATTTTAACGATTTCACTGTCAGTTGCTCCCGGCATTTCGTCCATACCGTTGAACAGAAAATTGCCCTGCGAGTATACAATCAGGCTTTTTCCATACCATTCCGTAGGCTGCAGCACATGGGGGTGGCTTCCGAAGACCACATCCGCACCGTTTTCGCACAATGCCTCGTAAAACTCCCTTTGGCTTGCACTCGGTTTAAAGACGTACTCCTGTCCTGCGTGGACGTTTACAATCACAAAATAACCGGCTTCCTTTTCTTTTTTCACGTCTTCCAGCAGTTCATCGCTTTTCCAGAGGATTCCGGCCCTGTTTTCGTTGGCCGTGGCGGTCGTCTGTCCGTTGAATCCCGATCTTTCCACTGGGTAGGCACCGCAGGAGATGATTGAAAGAGGCAGTCCTTTAATCTCTGTGTGGTAAAATTTTCTGGCTTCCTCTTTGTTGTAGCCGATTCCGCTTGAAGGCACATTGTACTCCTTAAACGCCGCAAGAGTGTCTTTGAATCCCGCCTCTCCGTAATCATAGCAGTGATTGTTCGTCTGCATCAGGTAATCAAATCCGGCTTCCATCAGATACGGCAGCACTTCCTTTTTGAATTTGAATGTGTAAGTCTTGGTGGCATTTTTCCATGATTCGGTGACAACTCCTTCTAGATTTCCAATTGTATAATCCGCTCCCTGAAGCACTGGAAGAGTAGTGCCGAAAGTCTTTTCAAGTCCCCCTTCCTGCATCATCACTTCCTGAGCTCCTCGTGCCACCATAATGTCTCCCACGGATGCAATGAAAACAGGTTCATCATGTTCTGTGTTTTCCGAAATCTGATTTTTTCCGAAATGATTTTCACACCATGCATTAAGACTCTCTTCAATCTCCGAAACAAGGCAGGTGCACACAAGCACTTTTGTCACATCCAGCGGATATTCTTCCTCTCCGGCGTAAATTCCGTCAACAGGAAGCGCTCTTTTTCCTTCTTCAATCCCCGCCGCAGTGGAAAATGAAAGCGAGAGTGTGGGAGAAAGCAGATTGTTTTCCGCGGATTTTTCATTTTTGAAATCAGCAGGCACAGTCGGAAGCAGGGTTTTTGTGTTTAGCAGGAATACTTTGGTGTGGCTGGTTTCTTCTCTCGGCACAAGATCGATTCCGTCCTGAGTGTAAAGATACCCCGCCGTCACAGTAACAGGTCCGAAAAATTCATCCTTGAAATCAGAACCCAGATTATTGCTCACGAACTTAAACGGCAGTCCTTCGGCATCATGCTCAAAAAGACTTTGGTATTCAGAAAAAAACAGGCTGTCGTCAACCTGAACCACATATTCCACTTTGCGCGAATACGACCTGACCGTGTTTACAATCAGAAAAGCAAGGATACCGGCAAAAATGAGCAGGCACACGGAAATCAAAACTATCTTGACAATCTTTTTCATAAAGCCCATTCTATTAAGAAACCGTCTTTTATTCAATCCGCTGTAGCAGTGGGACGCAGGAAAAAGCAAGTAGGGACCCTTCAGGGAGGATTCCT
>DGXM01000023.1:3993-4950 GCA_002396325.1 Treponema sp. UBA4232 | reverse complement strand
ACAAGCAGACTTGCAGGGGCAAGTCTGCTACAAGTCGGCGGTGGTTGCTCGCTTGTTCGCAACCACTTTTCGTCCCTTGTTTACTCGGTAGGCCTCGTCTTAAAACTTTTGCTCTCTTTAATTGCCTGACCCTCGCCGACCATTTTCCTTGTCCGTCTTAAACCGTCAGTCGCTCTTTTACAACTGGACAAGCAGACTTGCAGGGGCAAGTNNTTTAATTGCCTGACCCTCGCCGACTTGTTGCTCCATCATAGCCCTGACCTTCAATGGGAGACCGAACAGGGTGATGAAGCCCTGGGCGTCTTTGTGGTCGTAGAGGTCGCCTGTCTTGAAACTTGCGATGCTCTCGTTGTAGAGGCTGTACTTTGAAGCGCTTCCGGCACCACGGATGGCACCCTTGCAGAGTTTCACCTTTGCCCAGCCTGTCACGGTCTCTTCTGTCTTGTCAACGAATGCCATGCAGCTGTCAAAGAGAGTCGTGAACCACTTTCCGTCGTAAATCAACTCGGCCACCTTTACGGAAAGCTGCTGCTTGTAGTGGTAGGTGTCACGGTCAAGGCAGATATGTTCCATCATTCTGTGTGCGAAATAGAGGATTGCACCACCCGGGGTCTCATAAACTCCGCGGCTCTTCATTCCAACGCAGCGGTTCTCGCAGATGTCAACAAGTCCCACTCCGTTTCTTCCGCCGATTTCGTTCAAAGTGGTCAAAAGCTCAAGGGCTCCCATTCTCTTGTCGTTCACGGCAACAGGAATTCCCTTTTCGAAGTCAATCTTCACGTACTCACCGGCATCGGGGGCTTCTTCGGGCACTGTTGTATTTTTGAGCATGTGCTTGTACTGAGGCTCATTCTCTGTCTTCTCAAGCTCAAGTCCCTCGTGGCTGAGATGCCAGATGTTCTCGTCGCGGCTGTAGGACTGATCCTTTTTCATCGGAACCTCCAGTCCCCTGTCCTC
>DGXM01000023.1:0-3903 GCA_002396325.1 Treponema sp. UBA4232 | reverse complement strand
AGCTTCGCGGCTGTCCATATTCCACTTGTCGTCTCTCCATGCGGCAATCACTTTGATGTCGGGAGCAAAAGCCTTGATTGCAAGTTCGAATCTTACCTGGTCGTTGCCTTTTCCTGTTGCTCCGTGGCAGATTGCAACGGCTTTTTCCTGACGTGCATATTCAACCAGAATCTTTCCGATAAGGGGACGTGCTGTCGACGTTCCCAAAAGATACTCGTCTTCATAAACGGCATTTGCCTTGAGAGCAGGCCAGCAATACTCAGTGATGTATTCCTCGCGTGCGTCAACGACATAACATGCGGATGCTCCGGTTTTGAGTGCGCGGGATTTGATTGCCGCCCAGTCGTCACCCTGTCCCACATCGATACAAACGGCGATAACGTCGTAGTCATAATTTTCCTTGAGCCACGGAATGATGACCGTGGTATCAAGACCGCCTGAATAAGCCAAAACAACCTTATCCTTTGCCATAAAAAGACCTCGCAAAAATTTGAAATTTTATGCATTCATTATACAAATTTGATTATAAATATGCAATAGTGAAAGCATAAAGCGCATAAAAATCTTGGGCATTTTCAAACTCACCTCTGATATTCAGCGACAGCATCCTGCGGAAACTGAAATTTTCAGAGGCTTCACCCGCCATTCAGTTCAGCTCCACAGGCTCAAATTCTACGCGAAGACGAGGGGCCTTGGGGATTTCAGTGTAGGTGTTCAACATCCAGTCTCCGTCTGCGGCCGTGTATGGATCTCCTGAAGAAGGAGCGTTCATTCCGTCTGCCGGGGGAGCGAAAAACCTGATTTTCATTTCAGCAGGTCCCTCAAGAGGATGCTCGAAGAAATAGCTCATCAAGTCAACACATTTTGTGCCGGGCTTTTTGTAGAACCAGTAACCGCCGATTTCAATCATAAGATTCAGCGACTGCATCTCGGGAGTGTCAAAATACACTTCCAGGAAATGAGGATTCTTTTCAAAATGCACGGGGATTTCAAATCCCTCAGAATCTTCCGCGCCTCCCCACCTGAGTCTGCACGGGAAAGACAATGCCTCCCCCGATTTTATCTTCTGGCTGAAATAAGGCCTGTGCAGCTGTTCCCTGTACGAAGACAGAAGCGGCTGTTCGATACCCACGTCGCTGTTGTTCGGGTCGGTCACTTCAAGTCCGAGTCTTCCGTCGTCGCGGAACTGATACATCGTGAAGGCAGAGAGCCATTTCTCACTGTCGTTCTGCAAAAGCTCCATGAAACGAGTCATGATTTTGGCCTGTTCCCAAGGACCTGTAACATCACCATCTGCATTGAGTTCCGAGAGCACCATAGGCTTTTTCTGACCTGTGATTTCGCAGAGACGCTTCCAGGTGTTTTTTCCCTGAAGATAAACCTCGTCAACATTGTAGCAGGCAAAAGTGTCTCCGCCTTTCCGTGCCACGTCAACAGGCCATCCCCAGTGCAGGGCAAGATATTTGTCTCCTGACCAGTAGTCAGCGGCCTTGAAGGCATCGAGGAACAAATCCTCCATTTCAATTTTGCCGGTTGAAGGAGTCCACATTCCGGCGCAGAGTATGAGCTTCACGTTCGGAGCGTGTTTATGGAAAACATTGCAGCATCTCACGAAGAAATCGGCAAGCTCTTTGTAAGTGGCACGTTTGTTGAAACAGAACCATGTTCCGGTGCACTCGTGGTTTATTCTAAGCAGCATCCTTCCGTAAGGACGCAGATCCTTCGCAACCTCAACAAGATCTTCATCAGTCAGCTTTGGGTCGATTGTGAGCGTGAGGACCACATCCTGCCCGTGTGCCCTTATTTCACGCATGAATTTGAAAGGCTCGTCGTCTCTCAGCCCCTCTTTACCTCCGCGGTAGGGAAAATAATCCTCGTAGGGATAATTCCATGCACCGTTGGGAGTGTCCTGGGGAAAGGCCACACTTGCGCGCAGCGGCCACCCCTTGTCTTTCGGATAATAAGTGTACATAAGGGAAATGCCCCTGTGGACTTTACGCATCTTCTGCAGGACATAATCCTGATTCACATACAAACCGCGCTCACTGCCGTCTCCCAAATCAAGGGCGCAATCCGCGGGGGTCAAAAAAACCTTGTTAATCTGTTCCATGCGGAAAAGTATAGCATACTGCCGGAAAAAAACAATTAAAAAAAAGAAAAGATTAAATTTTTAGTTCCATATAGTTTTATAAATCAGACGAATTTGTCACACCCGGAGAAAAACTCCCCGGATGCACCAAAATCAATGAATCCAGGATGAAAGAGGCACAAGTTCTGGACTTGTCGTAGCGTTCTCGAGTTTTGCATACTCCTGCATCACTATCTGCTGCTGTCTTGTAAGCTTTGTGGGGAGCTGAACAATCACCTGAACATACAAATCTCCCTTGTGGGTACCGTTCGCATACGGAACACCCTCGCCTTTTATGCGGAGCGTCTTTCCCTGCACCGTACCGGCCGGAATATCCACCGTAATACGGCGTCCGTCAAGAGTCTTTATGTCGATGCGGGCACCCAAAGCGGCCTGTGAAATTGAAATCGGAACAGCACAAATCAGGTCGTTTCCGTCACGGGCAAAGAAATTGTCTTCATCCACGTGGATTATGATGATAAGGTCTCCCGGATTACCGCCGTTCGTACCTGCATCTCCCTGACGCGGAATTGCAATTCTTTTTCCATTGTCCACACCGGCAGGAATCTTTATGGTCACCCGCTTTTCTTTTTCCTGCAATCCTGTTCCGTGGCAAACCGTACATGGTTTGTCAATTATCGAACCTGCACCGCCACAAGTCGGACAAGTCTGCTGAACCGCGAAAAACACAGCCGTACGCCGCACCTGACCTGTTCCGTGACAAGTGCCGCAAGTCTTTCGTGAAGAACCGGGAGCACCACCTGAACCGTTACAGGCCGTGCATGTCTCGTTGTGCTTGAAACGGATTTCCTTTTCGCAACCGTAAACCGCCTCGCTGAAACTGATGTCGAGGTCGTAGCGCAGACTTGCACCGTCGTTGCTGTTTTTCTGGCTTCGTGTGAAACCGCTTCCACCGAATCCTCCGAAAAGATTTTCGAAAAATCCGCCCGAACCGAACATATCAGCAAAGTCTTCATAAACATGGGTATAGCTCTGACCGCCACCGCCGCCCATGCCGTCAAGACCGGCAAATCCGTACTGGTCATAGATGGGTCTCTTCTGGTCGTCGATCAATACCTCGTAAGCCTCTGTGGCCTCCTTGAATTTTTCCTCAGCCTCTTTGTTGCCAGGATTCTTGTCGGGATGGTACTGTCTGGCCAGTGAGCGGTAGGCCTTTTTTATCGTATCCTTATCCGCATTTTTATCAATTCCCAAAACCTCGTAATAATCTCTTTTATTTGCCATGATAGTTCTTCTAAAAAAAAATTTTATGCCGTTTAAGAATCTGCCCTGGAACTGATTTTGCAGTCCCGGAGTTGTCTCAAAAAAACAAAGCTTTCAGCGATTCCCTTAACAGCAAGCCCCCGCCACTGCTGACGGGGACCGTTTTTCAAAAAATGGAATGATCCTTATTTGTCGTCGTGCACTTCATACTGAACATCGTCAGCAGAACCCTTGTCAAAACCAGAACCGCCTGAAGCACCTGCACCTGCGTTACCAGCAGCAGCTCCAGGATTAGGACCTGCTCCGGCAGCCCCTGCACCACCTGCATTCTGAGCCTTGTACATCTCTTCTGCTATCTTGTATGAAGCCTGCTTCAAGGTCTCGGTCTTTGCCTTGATTGCGGCAATATCGCTTCCCTTCAAAGCTTCCTTCAAGTCATTCACAGCAGCCTCAATGCCGCTCTTGTCTGAGGCAGAAACCTTGTCACCGTAATCCTTCAAGGCCTTTTCCGTCTGGTAAACAAGACTGTCAGCCTCGTTGCGGGCATCAAT
>DGXM01000137.1:3716-11069 GCA_002396325.1 Treponema sp. UBA4232 | reverse complement strand
TGTTTCATGCTGAAGCCCTGATTTTCTCAAAAAGGCGATGGACTTTTCCTTGATTTTATTGTACAATGGAAGAATGATTTCCCTGTTTGCTTTGTTTCTGATTGTGATGGCGTTGAGTTTTCCTACCCTTATGCTGACGATTACATATCCGCTCAGTAAAAAATGGGCTCTTTTCTGGTCGAATTACATTACCACACGCTCCGACAGGCTTTTTTTTGCCATTCTGCGTTATTACCGTGGTTTCCGCTTTCTGGGCGACAAATCGAAGTTCGACTCTCTTCCTGAGCAGTTCCTTGTCATCTCGAATCATCAGAGCCTTATTGACATAGTGGTCTACCTTCTTTATTTCAGCGGCAGGGAAGTGAGGTTCGTTTCAAAGGATTCGCTCAACAAAGTGCCGATGGTGGGAAAAATGCTCCGTTCCCAGGGACACTGCATGATTCCAAGAAAAGGAAGTCCTTCGGTCGCAATGAAGCATTTGGAAAAATTCGGACGCAGGGTTGTTGAGAGAAAACAGGTTCCCGTTCTTTTTCCGGAAGGAACACGCAGCACGGACGGTTCGCTCAGGTCTTTTTATTCCGCAGGATTCCGTATGCTCATTCAGTCTGCCCGTATTCCGGTGGCGGTGTGTGCGCTTGACGGCGGATGGAAAATGGCGACTGTTTCCTCTGTGTTCAGATGTTTGAAGACAGGTGCCTACAGAGTGAAGGTTCTTAAAGTGTACGATGCCCCCCGGACCAAAGAGGAGGAAAAACTGATTTTGGATGAAGGTAGGGATCTTATCCAGAAACAGCTCGATGAATGGAGGAAATTGCCTCCGGATTCCCTTGAAGTCTAGAAAAAACGTGGTTTTACTATTGACACAAACACGAAAAATTGTGTAATATTTTTTAATACTGAATTTTAGATATGGAGGAACGGTATGGCTGGAGCCAGTAAGAACTCTCGTACAACAGTGGCTACGCAGAAGTTTATCTGCCCTGATTGCGGTGGAGAAATCATCATGAAGACCATGTTTGAGAATGGCAGACTTAAGAATATTGCAGAATGCCAGAAATGCAAGCGCACTGAAAGAAGACCCAAGGATTTCAAATAAGATCCTGTGTCTGAAATTCGGATGGTCAGTGCAAAAGCTGAATCCTGGTTTCTTTCTTTGAGGGTGGAAACGGAAAGGCTTCCTTGCAGTTGTTTTGGGAGTCTTTTTTTGTTTTAAAATGTTGGGTACGGGTCCTTCGGTTTATGGGGATCCGAAGGTTGTTTACTTAGCTAAATAGCCTAAATATAAGCAATTAACTACTTGACTATTGCGGTTGTATATTATACACTGCATATAGTAATTTTTGGGGGTAATCCTTTGGCAGACGAAAAAAATAAGACTGGAAAGTCTTCTGCAGAAAAAAGACATGCTCAGAGTGAAGTGCGCCGCCTTCGCAACAAGGCAGTGAAATCAGCATGCCGCACAAGCGCAAAGAAATTTGTAGCCGCAGTTCAGAAAAAAGACCAGGCAGCAGCGAAAGATGCTTTGGTTGCATTGCAGTCAGAGTTGGACAACGCTCAGCGCAAGGGCATTCTGCACCGCAATACAGTGGCACGCAAGAAGAGCCGTATGTTCAAGCTCTATAATGTCACATTTGCTTCCGCAAACTAAATGAAGGGGATGTTGTGCTGTTTTTCGGCATGACATCCGCATTTCTTTTCCATGTTTTCTGAGGTGGTGCTTATGTCAGCAAAAAAAGTCACGAAATATGATTTGGTGGAGGCTGTTTACCAACATTCGGATTGTGAAAAGAAAGTAATTCAGGATGTGGTTGAGATTCTTCTTGACCAGATAAAGGATTCTCTGAAGTCAGGCAATACCATCGAACTCAGAGGATTCGGTACGTTCGAGCCGCGTCTTAGAAAAGGCAGATCAAAGGCCCGTAATCCTAAGACCGGAGAGCAGCTTTCAGTGGCTCCTCATTATGTTGCAGCCTTCCGTGCCGGACAGGAACTTAAAAAGTCTCTTTGGGATCTTCCTGTTGAAGAAAATTCCGGCAAGTGAAATTTTTCTATAAAGCCTTTCTTGTAATTCTAGCGTCTCTTTTTTTTGCCTGTGCTCATCCCGGCTTGATTTTTGAAGACGGCTGTGCCTTTTTCGGTTTCATCGCTCTTGCACCCGTGTTCATTTTGGTGAAAAAATCTTCCGTCAGGTCGGCTTGGTTTTGGGGTGCTCTTTACGGCATGTCTTCTTACGGACTTCTGTGCTACTGGCTTGCTGCCTTCAATCCATTTACAATTTACATTGGAATGGCGGCCTTTGCTTTGATTCTTGCACTTGTGTTCGAGGCTATGTCATTCGTCAAATCTCTCTTCAACAAAAAATCCGTGTATGTAATGGCACTTTTGTGGTGCGTGTATGAATATTTGAAGACAAAAGGATTTCTGGGCTTCAGTTACGGTATAATGGGATATTCACTGTGGAAATCCACGGTTCTGCTTCAGTCATCTTCCTTTGGCGGCGTGTGGTATGAATCAGCCCTTTGTGCCGGTGTTTCCGCATTGATTGCAGATTGCGTTCTTTCCTTCCGTGTTTTTCTCCCGAGATTCAGCCTTGTCCCTGTCTTAAAAAGATTTGCCCTCCCGATTTCCGTTCTGGCCGCTGCTTTTTCGTTTTCTCTTGTCTACGGATTTATAAGGCTTAATGTTGACGAGGGGGCCGTAAAAAAAATCAACGTTGTATGCGTGCAGAATAATACCGATTCCAACAAATACGGCCCTGATGTTTACAAAAGGGATGTTTCGAATCTTGTGCGTCTTACGGACGAGGCTCTTTCCGCATTTCCTGAAACCGATATTGTGCTGTGGCCTGAAACCGCCGTTGTGCCGCCCATTGAATATAATTTCGCTGAAAAAAAAGATGAGGGGCGGTATCAGATGGTCTTGAGTCTTATGGATTATTTTTCAAGAAACGATGTGTGTTTTGTCTTGGGAAACCAGAGGACTTTGACGACCCCTGAAAACGAAGGAGATTACAATGCCGCTTTGGTGTTCGACCGGCGGAAGACTGGATTTTTACCTCCCGAGCCTGAAGTCTATGCGAAGATTCATCTTGTGCCGTTCACCGAATATTTTCCATTTGCGGGCATTTTTCCGCGTTTCTACAAACTCCTTTTGAACGGCGACTCCAGATTGTGGAGCCCGGGAAGCGAGGCGAAGGTCTTTGAATTCAGGAATTTGACTTTTTCAACTCCCATCTGCTTTGAGGACTCTTTCGGAAATCTTTGCCGCACTTTTGTCGTAAACGGTGCCGAATGTCTCTTTTCCCTCAGCAACGACTCATGGTCACAAAGCAGGCCTTGTCAGAAACAACATCTTTCCATGTCGGTCTTCCGTTGCACTGAGAATGCGGTTCCGGCGGCAAGAAGCACTGCAAGCGGAGTCACGTGCATAATCGACGGCAGGGGAAGGATTGTTTCAGAAAGTCCCCAGTTCGAGGAAAATTACGTGCGAGGGGCAATCCCGGTGCCTTTGAATCGGAAATCGACTTTGTACACGCTGATTGGAGACTGGATTCCCGCAGTGGAGATGATTTTGCTCTTTCTTGCGGTTTTGATTCGTGTTTTTCAGAAAATCAGTGTAAAAATCAGGCTGAAACCAGTTGAAAGAGGGGCCGGAAATAAGGTATTATAGAAGAGTATGACAAACGAAATTGTAAACGAGACCGTATTTGGTCAGGAAACTGAATTTGACGGAGTATTGCATTTCACCGACAACCTTGTCATCACGGGAAGGTTCAACGGCACGATTGATGCAACAGGCTCCCTTGAAATTGACAAAACCGCTGTGTGCACTGTGGACAAGATGCATGCAAAATCAATCGTGGTTTACGGAAGGGTGACCGGCGATCTTGAAGCGAGCGAGCGTGTGGAGCTTTGCAAGGGAAGTAAAGTGAAGGGTGACATAAAAACGGCCAATCTTCGCATTGCGGACAATGTTGAATTCGAGGGGCAGGTTTCAATGCTTGACTCTGTTCCGGATATCAATATTTTCTCAGTCGCATCATCGGAGTTTAAAAACGCCCTCCTTGTAAAGAGCACTGACTTGAACTAGGGCTCTCTTTTTCGACTGCGGCTGAAAAAAAATTACATATATTAAGGAAGAATACCATGGCACTGACTTTGGCAGAAAAAATCATTCAGAAACACATTATTCCGGGAACTCTGGATTTTACCCCGGGAAAACCTATTGAACGCGGAATCGACATCGCAATTAAAATCGACCAGACGCTTACCCAGGACGCTACAGGAACTATGGCCTACCTTCAGTTCGAGACAATCGGGATTCCCCGCGTAAAGACCGAGGTGAGTGTTTCCTACATTGACCACAACACATTACAGACAGATTTCAAGAATCAGGACGACCACCGCTATCTCCAGTCCATCGCGGCAAAATACGGACTTTATTTTTCACGTCCGGGAAACGGAGTGTGCCATCAGGTGCACATTGAGCATTTCGGTAAGCCGGGAAAGACTCTTTTGGGGTCGGACAGCCACACTCCCACAGGCGGCGGAATCGGTATGATTTCCATTGGTGCCGGCGGAATAGACGTTGCTGTTGCCATGGGCGGTGGTGCATTCCATCTTGCCATGCCTAAAATCTTCGGCGTGAAGCTCACCGGCAAACTTCGCAAGGGGGTCAGTGCAAAGGACATCATTATTGAAGTTCTTCGCCATGAAAGCGTCAAAGGCGGTGTGGGAGCCATTTACGAATATTTCGGCGATGGAGTTGCAAGTCTTACCGTTCCCCAGCGTGCCACCGTTACGAATATGGGTGCCGAGCTTGGAGCCACGTGTTCAATATTCCCCTCGGACGAAACAACGAAGAGTTTCCTCAAGAGCATGGGCCGTCAGGATGATTGGACTGAGCAGAAGGCAGATGATGGCGCCGTTTACGACAAAGTGATTGAAATCGACCTTTCAAAACTGAATCCTCTTGCCGCATGTCCCCATTCGCCGGACAACGTTAAAGACGTCTCCACATTGAGCGACATAAAGGTGAGCCAGGTTGCCATCGGAAGCTGTACAAACTCATCACTTGACGATCTTGAGGCTGTTGCCGCAATTGTACGCGGAAAGCACATTGCGCCCGGAGTTGAGGCAGGAATTGCACCAGGAAGCCGCACGACTCTTCTTATGGCAGACAAGGCAGGCATTCTCGGAGACCTCATCCGCGCAGGATTCCGTATTCTTGAAAGTGCATGCGGTCCCTGCATCGGAATGGGATTTGCACCAAACTCGCAGGGGGTTTCCCTGCGCACGTTCAACCGCAACTTCAAAGGCAGAAGCGGAACGGCAGATGCATCCATTTATCTTGTGAGTCCCGAGACAGCCGCGGCATCTGCAATCACAGGCTACATCACCGATCCCACGACTCTTGACTACACAGATCCTGCCTACACTGAAAACGGAAGGGTTTCTCTTCTTGAAGGAAAGTACAAGGGTCTCAGCATGGAAGACATCACTGCCGATGCTCTGGATACAGGAATGCTCATTGCGCCGCTTCCTCCTGAAAAGGCAAAGGATGTGGAGATTCTCCGCGGACCGAATATCAAACCGTGTCCTCCTTGCAAGCCGTGTGAGGATAATCTGAAGCTTCCCGTGCTGCTTAAGGCAAAGGACAATGTTTCCACCGACGACATTATGCCTGCCGGTACAAAGGTTCTTCCTTTCCGCTCCAATATCCCTGAAATCAGCAAGTTTACTTATGAAAGAATCGATGCCGACTTCTACAAAAAGGCCGAGGCCACAGGATTCTCAGGATGCTTTGCCGTGGGCGGTGAAAACTTCGGTCAGGGCTCAAGCCGTGAACATGCAGCTTTGGGACCCATGTATCTTGGAGTAAGGGCTGTTATAACAAAAAGTTTTGCCAGAATCCACAAGGCCAACCTGATTAACTACGGAATCATTCCTATTACATTCAAGAATCCTGAGGATTACGACAAAATCAATGACGGCGACACCCTTGAAATCAAAAACATCTTTGACAGCCTGAAGAATCAGAAGAGTTTCGATATAACGCTTCATTCAAAGTCCGGAGACGTGAATATTGAAGGTGTGAACGACCTTGCCGAACGCAGCCGTAAGATTCTGCTTGCAGGCGGACTTGCTTCTTACACAAGGGCCGGTGGACAGTAACCTGATTATAGACCGGGTTTCCGTTTGCGGGAATCCGGAGCCATTTGGAAGGGGGTATAGTATGGTTAATATTCATAACATTATGGAAGAGCAGGTTGTGGCCAGAGTGAATGAGTTGTATGACCAGGTCAAGAACAATGGCGGCTCATGGCTTGAATGTGACTGTGAAAACTGCCGGTTGGATACAATTTCCTACGTTCTGAACAGAGTTCCTCCGCGCTATGTTGTGAGCGGCCGTGGCATTACACACAACACTGCCGAACTGATGAATGACTCACAGCTTATGGCAGATATAGACGGCATTGCACTTGAGGGAATGAGGCTGGTGAATTCTGCAAAACGACCTTACCATAAGTCAGCGAAACTCAATGCAAGCGGAGCATGGGAAACCGACATCCCCACCTTTATTTTTCCGACCTTCATCGGTACAGTCTATGACGGTTCCACGTTCGAACCTTTGGACAATGCGACTGTCACTCTACGTACCGGCAATGGAAATACCGCAACCATGATGGATGCCAGCTGGGCGAATCCCACGAGGACATTTGCGAAGACAAGAGGAAATTATTCATTCTGGGTGGCTCCTGAAGGAACTGTGAAGGAAGGCGAGAGTCGGGAATTCACTTTTGTGGTCGAAATTTCCTGCCCGGGATATGATTCCATTGATTACAGTTTTTCTATTCCGCTTGTGAGCAAGACAGAGGATCCTCACAAACTCAATTCAACATGCAGTCTGAAAGTGCAGGATTTGTTTCTTTTCCGCGAAGGAATTAAAAACGAACAGGAATAAGATTTTTTCTTGTAAAATCCGAATCTTCTGCCCTGAAATCCTTCTGAGGATAAAAAAAGGACTCCCTGTAAAAGGAAGTCCTTTCTTTTTTCCGCTGCCCAGTGATTACTTAGAGTAGTATTCAACGACCATCTGCTCGTTGATCTGGACAGGAATATTCTCGCGCTGAGGATAGCTCACCAACTTTGCAGAGAAGTTTGCGTCATCGCGCTGCAGATAGTCAAGAGGCTGCAGGTTTGCGTTCTGGAAGCACTGCTTGAACTGCTCGTTTTTGCGTGACTTCTCATCGAGAGAAATTGTGGAACCCACTTTCACGTTGAAAGAGGGGATATTAATCTTCTTTCCGTCAACAAGAATGTGCTTGTGTGTGACCATCTGGCGTGCCATACG
>DGXM01000137.1:0-3546 GCA_002396325.1 Treponema sp. UBA4232 | reverse complement strand
CGGACGAGCTGGCGCTCCAAAATACCGTAATAAGCCTTTACCTTCTGCTTTTCAATCAACTGAAGTCCGTACTCAGAAACCTTCTTTGTTCTCTTGAAAGCGGGATCATTTGCTCTGTTCATTGCCTTCGGGTGTCCACAGACATTTACACCCAGTCTTCTACATTCCTTAAAGCGGGGATTTCTTCTTGTCGCCATTGTTTTGCTCCTTGTTTTAGCTTTAGTAGCCTTTACTTGCCGCGGTTAGGGCTTCTAAATCGTTTCGCCTGAAAATCTTCCTGATTATTTCTTCTCGGAAGTCATGTTGTAACGCTTGTTGAAGCGGTCAATGCGTCCAGCTGTATCAACAAGTTTCTGTTTGCCGGTAAAGAACGGGTGGCAGGCGGAACAAATTTCAACGTGAATGTCCTCCACTGTTGAACGTGTCTCAATGACATTACCGCAAACGCAGGTAATTTTTGTCAGTTTGTACTCTGGGTGAATTCCCTTTTTCATTGTATACTCCTGTTCTTGCCCGGTATTGAAGAAAGCCCGGTCAGCTCTACGTAAAAACCCGGGAAAAGGTACCGTATCATTTCCTCACCGTTAACAATCAAATCAATACCACAAGATGATGTTAATCCACTATATACAATATAAGGATTTACGTCAAGTGATTTTCTCAAAAACGTTGGATTTTCTCCTTGCAAAATCCTCGGTAATGTGGTATTCTAGATAGTGCAGTATTGCGGTAATCATATATCGGTATTATGCTGGCTTCCCAAGCCCGACAGGCGGGTTCGACTCCCGTTTACCGCTTAATAAAAAAAAGGAGTGGTGGTATGGCCAGAACCCGGAAGTTGAATGTAGGAAAGGCCTTCAGAGCCTTCGCGGATAAATTTTCAAAATCGACACAGGTGGATGACGACTCAAGACCAAACATCGTTTACGAAGACAAAATCCTTCAGGACAAAATCAATGCGAAAGAGGAAGAATATCTTCAGTCCGTTGTGAACGCATATAAAAAATATGTGAATCCTTACACGGCATACGGAAAAAATTCTGTTCAGGCCCAGTCCATTGCCGATGATGAAAAGGCTCTTCTTACGGCATACAATCTTTTTAAGTCTGTGCATGAGGCAAATCAAACCATCGGCGACAGAGAGACCTATGTGAATTTGCATCGTGTGGAAAGCCCTCTTTCAAAAAAAATCTGCTACACAAGCGGAGGAGAATTCATCTATCTTCAGTGCTGGCTTATGTACGAGCAGGGAATACGGGATTTTGTGCCTGTGTTCGAGTCTCAGGAAAAAAATTACCAGACAGAGTGGAGTCTTGTGTTTGTGCCGGCAAAAAACTGGAACTTTGCTTTCCAAGACAGGGAAGTGATTGCGGCAATCGAGTCGGTTTATCATCCCGGTAAAAGAAGCCGTTAAATCAATCCCGCCTGAATTTTTTCAGCATCGTATTGCTTTTTTCTATTTTCTTGTGAGCACTTCATCGTCTATACGGAGAGTGCCGCCTTCAATTTTCAAGGTGTGAGGAGCTCCGTCTGCATAGAAACCTTCGGTGAAAAGAATGAGAGATTCGCCTGTAATGGAATAGGTGAAATTCTGGCTTGTTCCCATGACGGTGACGGTAAACTTTCTCTTTGAAGGTTTGAAATCAAAAGTAATCGAACTTTCTCCGAAATCCGCTGTATATTTTCCTTTCAGTTCCTCGATTTTTTGAACGGGTTTTCCAATAAGAGAAATTTCCTTTCCCTGGAATGTAATGAAAAATCCTTCATAGGTGCGGATCACTTCATATTCTTCCACATTTCCTTCAGTATCTGTCGAGCGGAGTGTTCCGTAACTGTAAAGCTCGAATGTTCCTGATGTGGAATTCTTTTTTCCCTGTGCCGAATAAATTCCTTTTTTTGTGTTGAAGATAAGTTCTGAACCGTCGTTGAATTTCCATTTTCCATCAATGCTTTCTTTTGAACTGCATGAAGTAAGAGAAAAAATCAAAACTGAAAATGAAAGGACTGCAAAAAGTTTTTTTATTATAATCATGTTTTTTTTCTCCAATTAAAAGTATATATGTTTGCTGTTATTTTTTCAACACTCTCTCGCAAAGAAATCTTTTGTCTTCCTCTTTGCAGCCGATGATTTTTAAAACCGCGCACACTTTTTTTTCATCGGAGCCGAGTCTGTCATTTACGGAACAGGTGAGAGCAACCGTGCGTGTGACAAGTGCGGAAAGCTTGAATGTGAAAGTGGCGGTGTATTCGTTTTCAAGTTCAAGATTCCAGGAATTGTCGCGGTCTCCCAAAAGAAGTCTTGTTTCGTCAAGATAAAGCAAGTCCAGAGGATTTTTTCGTCCTTGTATGGCATCTGTCGGATTAAGTTTTGAGCAGAGGTATCTTGCGGCGGGAATAAGATGAAGTCCGTTTCCCACAGGACCTCCGATTCCTTTTTTGCTGTCCTGTACAAATCTTCTGACCATCTTCCGGACGTTTTCACTTATGTGTTCAGGAACCGATTCAAATTTCTGTACGGAAAAAACATCGTAGTCTTTCATTGGAATGCAGTCGATGTTTATGCTTGAGTCTTTTGCGTTGTAAGTGAGTGTGCATTTTGCGTTGACCGGGGACTTTGAAATGTCTTCGCGCCGGTAGATTGAGGCTGCGAGTGGAATGCACATGCCGCTTGAAAGAATTCTGATTGATGAATCAAAATAATAGCCGAGTTTTCTTGCGTAAAATGAAACCCTTATTTTTTCTCCGTTGACAGGAGAGTTGATGTTGTTTCTGCAGATGAAAAGATAATTTCCCGTTACGGAAAGAGGCGTGAGATTTGCCTCAATGATGACCGGCTCCGGAAAGGATGCAGTGTCTTTTGCTCCGAATGAAACAATTGTAATTTGAACGGGAGAGTTTTGCAATTCGTTTATAATCAGCTCTTTTTCCATTGCTGAAAGTGGAGTCTTAGTTTCCGGCATCATTTAACTCGCATACTATTTGTGTGATTTTATCTCCTGAAGATGGATTCAAATAAATCGAGACATCGAGAGGTCTGCCTTTATTGTCCAAAAAACGAACGGGGCATTGAATCAATTCATCCGTCACGAAGGGCTGCCCCAGAACGTATTCAGAAAGCACAAGGTCTTTTCTTGTTGAAATGTCGTATCTGAAAAGGACCAGCGTGTAAAGCGAAGAAGGAGCCATGTAAGAATCTGCGTTTGACTTGTTGATTATGGCATTGCAAAAAGAGTCGAGTGTTGACTTTTGATTTTCTGTGAGTGCACTTGTGTCAAGATATGTGAATCCGCTGAGGTATGGGTAAACGGGAGTGGAGTACTCCGGGGATTTTGATGCGTAAATAATTTCAGGTGTGATATAAATTGATTTTGAAATTCCGTCGGCATCCGTGTATGCATTCGTAATCATCGAAGAATCCAAATCCTGTGCCCATTTCGTGTTTTTTTCCATGCTGCGCGCATTTGTTCGAAGTGTCTCCGCAGTGAATTCCATGGTGCCGACAGGCTGTGAGCATGAATTGAAGAAACCCCAAACTCCGGCCAGAAA
>DGXM01000007.1:13278-22368 GCA_002396325.1 Treponema sp. UBA4232 | reverse complement strand
GCCCGGAATGACGGCGGCAGCAGGTTCTGAATGACACCGGGTGGCAAACTTGTCGGACATCCCCTTCCCACAATCAATTCCGCGAAAGGGATGCGGAGGGCACCGGAGGTGTTCAGCCCTGCTGAATGGAGCGGACAGCGGAACCCGCAGCAGCCCGGCCCGAAGGGTTCGCCCGTAGCGGCATCATCATTGGTGAAGATTTTTTTTCAAGGGATTTTTTCAACTTGCTTAAATTCACAATAGGCATTATACTGGTGGTTATGGAACACAATATGATTCTTTCAGCTTCCGGGTGGCGAAAAGTGTTTGCCGAATCCGGAGAGGGCGAGGATTATTCCCCTGCCATTGGACAGACAAACAGAGAACTCAGTGCGCTCATTGCAGAGACGTTTGCCGAATACATAAAAAGAATTTACGCAAAAAAGCCTGTCATCGCTGTGGGCATGGACTCAAGACCTACCGGAAAGGAGATTGCCGATGCGGTTTTGAGGGGACTTATCTCACAGGGAATCGGGATTCATTACATAGGAATTGCCTCTGCTCCCGAGATAATGGCTTACGGAAAGACTTTGGACGGATTCCTGTACATTTCCGCCAGCCACAATCCGATCGGACACAACGGAATAAAATTCGGCCTCAACGACGGCGGTGTCCTGAATGGAGAGGAAAATGCAAAGCTGGTGAAAGTTTTTCTCGAGAAGTGTTCCGCTCCTGATGCCCAGCTCCATGCCGAAAAGATTCTTTCCGATGTGGATGTGGGAGAGCTCAGACTTGCCTATGCCCTTGCCTCGCAGTACAAGAAGGATTCGCTCTGGACTTACGAGGATTTCATACGCGTGGTCATTTCGGGGACAACCGACACCCATGAGCAGGACGAGCTTTTCAGCATCATAAAATCTTCAATTATGGAGCAGCCTCTGGGCATTGTGGCCGATATGAACGGATCCGCCAGATGCCAGACGATTGACGAGACTTTCCTTTCCGGCTGCGGAATCACTTTCCTTCCCTTCAACAACGAGGCCGGAACCATACCGCATGCCATAATTCCCGAGCCGGAGAATCTGACCTGGTGCGCCGATGTGATGGAGGATCTGCAGAAAGACGGTGAGACAGAGGCCACGCTTGGGTTCATGCCTGACTGTGACGGAGACCGCGGAAACATCGTTTACTGGGATGAAAAGGAAAAAAAGGCCAGGGCCATTCCCGCACAGGAGGTTTTTGCCCTGTGTGTTCTGGCGGAGTCGGCTTTCGACATCTGGAAGCAGAAGAATATGCCGCACAAGAGTCTTTTGTGGAAGGCTGTGAGTCATTACGGAAGAAATGCGGTGGTTGTGAACGGGCCCACTTCGATGCGTGTGGACGAAATCTGCAGGGCTTTCAAGAGGGATTTGTTCCGTGCGGAGGTCGGAGAGGCCAATGTGGTGAACCTTGCCCGCGAAAAGAGGGACAGCGGATATACAGTGCGCATTCTGGGTGAAGGAAGCAACGGTGGAAACATCACTTATCCTTCTGCCGTGCGTGATCCTGTGGCGACCATTTTTGCCCTGATCAAACTGCTGGTGATCCGCGACAGCCTGAATCTTGACGGAAGCCTGAACAAGGGACTTTTCCATCTGTGGTGCGAGAAATCCGACCAGGAGTTCAAATACAGGGATGATTTCACTTTGAGCGATGTGATTGCGACACTGCCTGAGTACACTACGACAGGAGTCAGCGATGAACTTGCCGTTCTCAATGTGCAGACTGAGGACAAGGGCATTCTCAAGGAGAATTTCAGAAAGGTTTTCGTTACGGACTGGGAGCACCACCGCGAGGAGATGGAGGCCATTTACGGCATCGAAAGCTACAGGGTGTTCCTGACAAACGGCACCGTGGAGCGTGAGGTTTCCATTGACGAAAGCTGGAACAACGGAAACGGAGGTCTTAAGATTCAGTTCTACGACGGACGGGGACTTCCCTACGCTTTCATCTGGATGAGGCCCAGCGGTACGGAACCTGTGTTCAGAATCATGTGCGACGTGCGGGGCAATGAGTTCGCAGCAGAAAGAAGCCTGCTCAGGTGGGAGACTACCATGATCAAAAAGGCGGACTCAAACTGAAGCTTTTTTTCGGCGGCAGACTACCGCAGATGATTCAGATGAAGATGTCGTAATCGGAGGAAAGACTCTGCGCACGGAGGATTTGAAGTCACCTTTTGGCGCCGGGTCTTTTTTTTTTCAGAAGCGCAGGTCCAGAACAGGGATGCCGGGGAAGGCATTGAGAATCATTTCATTGGAATTTTGCCATGAAGCGGATTTCGAAAACAGGCCGAGATTCGTCAAAGACTCTAGCACAACATTTTTTTTTGTGATACAATCAACCTGAAAAATTCAGTTCAAATCCTGTCCGTGGGGCAGACTGGGCTTTTCCAAAAAATCGTCTGATTTTTGGAATTCATAGACTAAAAAAAAGAGGACAGTTATGGAAGAAAACGAGATTCTTTCACGCGCCCGGCAGTATATCGCCGAGGAGAAGGATGAGGCATTCCGCAAGGAAGTTGAAGACTTGGTGGCCAAAAAAGATATGGCCGAGCTCGAGGACCGCTTTTACCAGAGCCTGGAATTCGGTACAGGAGGTCTTCGCGGTGTGATGGGAGGCGGAACCAACCGCATGAACACACTGAATATTTCAAAAGCCACCCAGGGACTTGCAAACTACATCATCAAGGCATTCCCCAAAGAGGCCGCTGAAGGAACCCTGAGCGCATGCATCGCTTACGACAGCCGCAGAAACCACGACAAGTTCTCCGACATCACGGCACGCGTATTTGCCGCAAACGGAATCAAGGCGTATCTTTTCACAAGCCTCCGCCCCACTCCTGAGCTCAGCTTTGCAATCCGTCTTTTCGGAAGCCAGACAGGCGTTGTCGTCACGGCAAGCCACAATCCGCCGAAGTACAACGGATACAAGGCATACTGGTCAGACGGAGCACAGGTTGTTGAGCCCCACGACAAGGGAATCATCGACGAAGTGAACGCAGTCAAGGAAGTAAAGACCATAAGCCGCGAAGAGGGAATCAAATCAGGAAAAATCGTTCTGATTGACAAGGAAGTTGACGAAAAGTTCCAGAATATGATAAAGAGCAACCTTTACCGCCCCGACCTCATCAAGGAAAAGGCTTCATCCGTAAAGGTAGTCTACACGCCTCTCCATGGAACGGGAGCCATGCACGTTGAAAAGGTTCTGGGAGACCTGGGACTGAACGTCATCACAGTGCCCGAACAGCGCGAAGGAAACGGAGACTTTCCCACAGTGGAAAAACCGAACCCTGAGGAAGCTCCCGCGCTCAAGATGGCCGTTGATCTCGCAAAGAAGGAAAAGGCCGACGTCGTTATGGCGACAGACCCCGATGCAGACCGCTTCGGAACGGCATTCCCCGACAAGAACGGAAACTACGTGCTCGTGACGGGAAACCAGATGGGTGCACTGCTTGCCGACTACGTGCTCCTCTCAAAGAAGGAATTCAACAAGATGCCCGCAAATCCGGTTCTCATCCGTTCAATAGTAACAAGCCCGTTCGTGGATGCAATCGCAAAGAACTACAATGTCGACCTTGAGGAAGTGCTCACGGGATTCAAGTGGATTGCATATCTTGAAGGCGAGTACGAAAAGAGCGGCAGGAAGAATTACGTGTTCGGACTTGAGGAAAGCTACGGATACCTTGTGGAAACCGAAGTGCGCGACAAGGACGGTGTTTCAGCCGCCGCCATGTGTGCGGAAATGACGCTCTACTGGGCAAGCAAGGGAAAGAGTCTCCTCGAGCATCTGAACGACATGTACAAGAAATACGGTTACTTCGAGGACAGATCCATCAGCAAGTACTTCGAGGGAATCTCAGGTCCGAAGATTATGGGCGGAATCATGACGAAGCTTCGTGAGGAAGGTCTCAAGACTCTGGGCGGAAAGAAGGTTCTCCGCATCCGCGACATTCAGCAGAGCGTGTCATTCGACCCGGCAGCCCCGGCAAAGAAGACTCCGCTTTCATTTCCGAAGAGCAACGTGCTTCAGTTCTTCCTTGAGGGAGGCACTATCGTGAGCGCGCGTCCTTCCGGAACAGAGCCCAAAATCAAGTTCTACATCAACAGTTCAGTGCCTGTTTCAGCCGCTACCGACGAAGCTCTGGAAGCCGCCAAGAAGGATGCCGCATCACTCTGCGACAATATTTCCACGGAGATTAAGGCGATTCTTGATGCTGCAAAATAACTCCACAGCAGTCAAGCCCAAAGTGTATATGTTCAAGGACTACGAGCATCTGGCAAAACTCTTCTACAGCGGAGCCACTTTCGTAGCCTTTGACACGGAAACCACGGGACTTGAGTGCCAGAATGACTATCTTACGGAAATCGGTGCGGTTAAATTCAACTGCAACGGGGAAATCGCCCGCTACGACCAGCTGATAAGGCCGCCCGTAAAGATACCGCCTTTTTTGGTGGAGCTGACCCATATCACGAACGAGATGGTGGAAAACTGCCCTGTCGCGTCGAAAGTCATGCCCGAATTCCTCTCGTTTCTGGGAGACAAGGAAACTATTCTTGTGGCACACAATGCACAGTTCGACCTGGGCTTCCTGAATATGGAGATGATGCGCATGGGGCTTCCTTCCGTGCCGAACACCACCATAGACTCGCTGCCCCTTGCCAGATGGGTTTACCCTGAGTTCAAGCAGGAAGCAGAAAAAGGTCAGTACAAGCTCCAGACGCTCGCAAAAAGATTCAACGTGGAAGTGCTTTCAGCCCACCGCGCCGATGACGATGCCCGCGTTCTCATGGAGATTTTTCAGCGCATACTGAAGGACTCCATTCCAAAACAGAAGGATTTTGATCCCATCGTGATGGAAAAACCTGTTCAGACTGCATCACAGCTTGAGCTGTTCTAGATTTTTTCATTGGAAAAACGAAGGCCCCTTTGCAGGATTTTTTCCCGCGAAGAGGCCTTTTTCATTGCGGTGTTTTTTACGTCAAGAATCAGCGTGCAAGAATTTTTTCCGCTGCCTGCTCCACTGTGAGTCCCGCATACTGTTCACGGGTCTTGAGGTTTTTCAGAGTGAGCAGATTCTTTCCCGCGTCTTCGGCATTGATGATTATGCCCCACTGCATGCCCTTCTTTTCCGTCACGGCGTACTGTCTTGCCATCTTAAGAGTATCGGGGAAAACCTCAACGGAAACACCCATTCCGCGCAGGCGGCTTGCAACACCCTGATAGTGGATTGAAAGATTCGAATCAGTGTTGTAAATCTCCGCGTCAAGATAGCTTCCCTTTTCAGCTGTAAGTCCAAGCTCCGTGAGACCTGCAATCAACCTGTCGAGCCCGATGCTGGCACCAACTCCGGGAACCTTGTCCTTCATGTAAAGCCCCGCAAGATTGTCGTATCTTCCGCCGGAACACACGGAACCGATGGAGGGAAGGTCGTCAAGGAAGGTCTCGTAGACAACGCCCGTGTAATAGTCAAGTCCGCGTGTGATACTCGGATCAAGAATGTAGGAAGACTCGATTCCGGCAGCCTTCATCATGGCAAAGATGTCCCTCATGCGCTGCGTATCTTCTGCGGGGCCTCCAGCCATCGTCTCTATGTGTGAAAGTGTCTCCTCAAAGGAAGAGGTCCCCTGTATGTACTCAAGGATTTGAGATGCGGAATCGGCAGAACCGGTCACTTCGGTAAGCTCACGATTCACTTCATCGGCACCCACTTTGGCGAGCTTGTCAACAATGCGGAGAACGTCCTCTGATTTTTCTGCGGCATTGACTTTTGCAAGGAAGCGGTTGAAAATGCCCCTGTGGTTCACGTGGATGTGCACTTTGTCCACACCGATTTCAGACAGAGCGCTTTTCATAAGGGAAAGAATCTCGAAATCGGCATTGGCGGAATCAGAACCCACCGTATCGAAATCGCACTGGACGAATTCCCTGTAGCGTCCTGCCTGCGGCTTCTCGCCTCTCCACACCTTTGCAATATGGTAGCGTTTGAAAGGGAAATAAAGTTCCTCGCGGTGCTCTGCCGTAAAACGGGCGAACGGCACTGTAAGGTCAAAGCGCATTGCAACATCGCGGTGTCCGTTGTCCTCGAAGCGGAACACCTGCTTTTCAGTCTCACCGTTGCTTTTTCTGAGCAGAATCTCGGTGTACTCAAGAACAGGAGTGTCAATAGGAACGAATCCGTATGAGCGGTAAGTGCGGGTCAGCTTCTCGATAAGATCGGAGCGGACAATCTCATCCACGGGAAGGAAATCCCGGAATCCTTTTAAAACTTTCGGTTGAATCAGAGTTTCCATATTGCTATAATATAGCTATCATCGGATTATTTCAAGTAACCCTGTTATTTAGAAATTCCCTTGCACGAAAATCAAAATCATACGGAGAATCTATATGCTTTTCGCTCTTGACATTGGAAACACAAACGTGGTGGCCGCAGTTTTCGACGGGGACAAAATCCTCTGCCAGTGGCGCATTGCCTCGGACGCACGAAGAACCGGCGACGAATACACATCCGTAGTCCTCACACTTATGAGGGATGCGGGAATCAGCGGAGAAGACATTGACAAAAGCATAATAAGCTCGGTGGTCCCGGATTTGATAGGCCCGTTCATAACCGTATGCAACCGCATCACAAGAAAAAAGCCTTACGTACTCCGCTCCACGCTTTCTCTTGACGGCACACTCCCCGTAAGACTTCCCGGAGGAAGCACCCACGAGCTTGGAACAGACCTTCTCTGCAACGCAGTCGGAGCATGGAAAATGTTCGGGGAAGCAAACATCGTCGTTGATTTCGGAACAGCCCTCACGCTCACCGTGACTGATTCAAAAGGCATAATCCAGGGCATCACGATTTCACCCGGACTCCGCACCGCAATACACTCCCTTGCATCCAACACCGCACAGCTTCCCGTCGTACCGCTTGAGGCCCCTCCGTCATCACTGGGAAGCACCACAAAGGAAGCTATACAGGCAGGGGTTGTCCTTGGCTACAAAGGACTTGTGGAATACCTGATTTCGCAGGTGAAGGCTGATTTGAAAAAAATCTCCGGCGACAGTCCTGAATCGGTGCATGTCGTGGCAACCGGAGGACTGAACTCGGTCCTAAAGCCCCTCACGGACGCATTCCAGGTTGTTGACAAGGAACTCACGCTAAAGGGACTCAAGGCCGTTTCCGACATTATTCAGGGTAAATCAGGAGAGTGAAAGCACTTCGTTTGCAATCTTCTGCAGAAGACGGGCTGCCTTTCCCCTGTGGCTTATGGCATTTTTCTCATCGGGACTGATTTCGGCGCTGGTCTTGCCGTACTTCGGAAGATAAAACAACGGGTCGTATCCGAAGCCGTTTTCTCCCCTCTGATCCTCAGGTCTCTCTACTATGGTGCCCTCCATCGTCTCCTGGCAGACATAAAGACGTCCCGGTCCCATGTAAAGAACCATCGCACAAATGTAGCGTGCGCTTCTGGGACCGTTGGGATAAAGTCCGTCGCGACCGTTCGAGGGGGTCTCTGTTCCTGATGAAAGAGCCTCGTTCAGCTGCCCGATAAGCATTCTGTTCTGATCCGCCTGGCTGGTCTTTGCCCCGTCAGGTCTTCCGTGCATGAAGGAAGGGCCGCCGTATCTTGAGGAATAAATTCCGGGGGCACCACCCAGCGCATCAACGCAAATGCCGGAGTCATCCGCCACGACAGGACATCCCACAATGTCGAACAGAGCCTTTGCCTTTATGAGACTGTTTTCATAAAAAGTGCATCCCGTTTCCTCATGATTGAAATCAATTCCCTCGTCCTTAGGAACCACCACCTCAAGCTCGGGAAAAATCTCACTCATTTCCCGCTTTTTGTTCAGATTTCCGCTTGCCAAATAAAGTTTCATGCCTTCCATAATAGCGACTTAGTGAAAGCGTGTCCATATTCTTCGATGCGGAATCCATAATGTATTTCACCTTCCTGTCCGTGATTCCAAGTATTCTTCCAACCGCCATATTCGACGGCTCCAGCTTCTTCGGTTCACTCAAGAGGCCGTTTTTCTCCTCCCACACCCTGTCCTGAACCAAAGCCTTCTGACTTACAACCGAACACAAAAGACTTGATTTGTCCAATGCCTCGCTCTCAAGATGGAAACGGCGTTTATACAAAAATGCCTTGTCCCTTGTCCTAAGAATTGAATTCCATCTCTTCACTTTGATTTCAGTGCATTTCCGGGCCTCGTCCACCAAAGACCTCACATCCTCCACCGATTTTCCGCTCACGGCCGCCGCCTTTTCAATCATGGACTCGTCAACAGAATTGCAGCACTTCAGCGTAAGCACAAGCACCGCAATTTTACGCAGTTTGAGAATCCTCCTCTCTGCGTTTTCCGTAACTGAAGTCCGTTCTCCGCGGCGGCACATTCCGTAATCCACATCCTTCTTAACTGCAACGGAATTCAAATCGCCCATATCAGGAATTTCAGACTGACACTCGCAGAAATAGGCGTCTTCCGGCGTGCCGTAATTGCAAAGGCTTTCCTCGTATGCAAGCGACTGAAGACTGTCAATCGCAAGTTCATCGAAATTTTTCCTTGATTTCATTTTGCGCCAAGACTTGAGTCCGTGTGCAATTCCTCCGTAAACAAAAGACGGAAAGCTCCCGATTTTTTCATCGAAAATCACAAACAGCCTTTTGAATTTCCCGAACTGCTCCAGCAGAAAATCATGAAGTTCGTCCATATCAAGCGCATAAAGACCGAACCACGCCTTGTTTCTGTAAACAATTTCCATCAATTTCCTCGCACCGTCGTCTACCGAAATCTTTCCCTCCCTAACCAGATTGTAGACATCTTCCAGCTCTTTCATTTTTCTATACTCCGTTTGATTTTTTTTTGCTCTGCCTGAACAAAGCCTGCGTTCATCCGCACAGATACATAAGCAATTTCCGTGCCAAGTGCAAAAAACGTAAATTCCGCTGTTTTTCCCTCGAAAAAGACTGATTTCCACCATTCGAAGTCTCAGAATCCTACAATCTCCTGTAGTTTTCCTATAGATTCTGTATTTTTCTGACAGGAATTTGTATTTGGAAGCCTCTAAAACATCAGTTCTTC
>DGXM01000007.1:0-13128 GCA_002396325.1 Treponema sp. UBA4232 | reverse complement strand
AAAAAAAACGCTAAAGTTTGTGACCCTACTCTCCGATATTTGTTAATGAAGTAGTTATGACTGCTCAACTTCGTAGAAGATAACAGTCGGACCTTCACGTAAAAGATTGCTGATGTAGCCTTGTAATGCAGATGTGATCTTTTACAAACAGGCAGAAAGGATTTTGCCTGACAAACACAATTCATAGTTCCACGGAGGAAAACACTATGGTTATCAATCACAACATGTCCGCTATGTTCGCCAGCCGCTCTGTCGGCATCACCAACAACTCCATCCAGAAGGATATGGAGAAACTTTCATCAGGCGAAAGAATCAACCGTGCAGGAGACGATGCTTCAGGTCTCGCAGTTTCAGAGAAGATGCGCTCACAGATTCGTGGTCTGAACCGCGCTTCAAAGAATGCAGGAGACGGAATCAGCTTCATCCAGACAACAGAGGGCTATCTCCAGGAGACTGAGGATGTCATTCAGCGCATCCGCGAGCTGGCCGTACAGTCAAGCAACGGTATTTACACAGACGAGGACCGCATGCAGATTCAGGTTGAGGTTTCTTCACTCATCGCTGAAATCGACCGCATCGCCTCACATGCCCAGTTCAACGGTATGAACATGCTCACAGGCCGCTTTGCACGCCCCACAGGAGAGAACTCTGTTACAGCTTCCATGTGGCTCCACATCGGTGCAAACATGGATCAGAGAACCCAGGTTTTCATCGGTACCATGACAGCATCTGCACTCGGAGTAAGACAGCTTGGAACAGAGGAAATCCTCACACTGGCAACTCCCGACGAAGCCAACCGTGCAATCGGAACTCTCGACGAGGCAATCAAGAAGATTAACAAGCAGCGCGCCGACCTCGGTGCCTACCAGAACCGCCTTGAATACACCATCAAGGGTGTTGACATCGCAGCCGAGAACCTGCAGGCTTCTGAATCACGCATCCGCGACACCAACATGGCTTCACAGATGGTCGAGTTCACAAAGAATCAGATTCTCGTTCAGTCTGGAACTGCTATGCTCGCACAGGCTAACGCTCAGTCACAAACAGTCTTGTCATTGCTGCAATAGTGTGGTATAATTGACAGCAGGTGTGAGGGAATGTATTGAAGTACAGCCCCCTCCCCTGTTGACTGTGCGGACTTGCGCTGCCGAAGAAGTCCTTTAGTCAGGACGTAAATTCCACAGCAAAAATCCGTTCAAATGGTCACATTTTTCCCAATTTTAGATGGGGTTTGATCTTTGAAAATGTTCTCCAGCGTTTGTGACAGTATGGATTGTCACTTTGTGAATCAAAATGACAATTCCTGCTGTTGAGTTCTAAAACGGTCGTCAGGGGCGCTTAACTGACGGCTGCTCGCACAAACGAGGCAGGCATAAGGCAAGAAGCCTTGTGAACGAAATCATGGAGGACTATTTATGGTTATTAATCACAACATGAGCTCAATGTTTGCAAACCGCCAGTTGGGAATCAACAACAATTCCCTTTTGGGCAACATTGAGAAATTGAGTTCTGGAGAAAAAATCAACAGAGCTGGAGATGATGCTTCCGGACTGGCCGTATCTGAAAAGATGCGCTCACAGATCCGCGGACTGAACCAGGCCAACAGAAACGCCAACAATGGAATTTCTTTCATTCAGACGACTGAAGGCTATCTGCAGGAGACAACAGACATTCTGCAGCGCATCCGCGAATTGTCAGTACAGTCTGCCAACGGTATCTACACAGACGAGGACCGCATGCAGATTCAGGTGGAAGTTTCACAGCTTGTGTCAGAGGTGGACCGCATTGCAAGTCACGCCCAGTTCAATGGAATGAACATGCTCACAGGCCGTTTCGCAGAAAACTCCATCTCCGGACAGATCATGCAGTTCCACATCGGTGCGAACATGGATCAGCGCATAGAAGCTTTCGTTGGTACAATGACAGCTACAGCACTGGGTCTCAAGGGAGCACAGGGATTGGACGAGCAGATCAGCATTTCTACTCCGGAAGCTGCAAACTTGGCTATCGGTACAATCGATAACGCACTCAAGCTGGTCAACAAACAGAGAGCAGATTTGGGAGCCTATCAGAACCGCCTCGAGATTGCATCAAGGGGTATCGCCGTTGCTGCCGAGAATACTCAGAGTTCTGAATCCGTGATCCGTGACACAGATATGGCTTCACAGATGGTGGAATACACAAGGGATTCCATTCTCACACAGGCAAGCACCGCTATGCTGGCCCAGGCCAACACTCAGTCACAGAACGTTCTGGCTCTGCTTCAGTAGAATCAAAACCGTATTTGTTGTTTAAGAGATATCTGGATGTCATCTTTTGGGCAATAAGTGCGTAAGGGAGAGGAAGGTTGCGCCACCTTCCCTTCTCTTCTTTTTTTCAGGAGGAAAAAGTCCATGAATGCGATAAGTATGATTGGGCCGAATATGGCAATGGATGGCCGTACTTTCTATCCCTCTGGTAACGTGGCAAAGAAAAATGCTCAGGCAGTTCCAATGACACTGCCCACCAGTGCGGCGGAAGTTTCACAATACCTTGCCGATAATCTGGCCAAAACGAAGGAAACCGTACAGGAGCTTCAAAAACTCTCTGATATGGTTATGGGACATACGCTTCAGTTCAATGTAAACAACGAGCTGGGCAAAATCATTGTTGAAGTGGTGGATCCGTCTACGAATAAAGTTATACGGCAGATACCATCTGAGGATTTGCAGAGAATTCAAATCCAAATGAAGCATGCCATAGGACTGCTCTTCGACGAAATGATTTAGTTGGCTGCGCTGACGTGGGAGCAGCGTGGACAAGCATTTTATTGAAGGGAAGGGATAATGGCAGGCGGAATCAGCATACCCGGTGTAACCGACAAATATAAAACAAATGACCTCGTAGAAGCTCTTATGGAGACCGAGCGCATTCCCTTGAAAAGGGAGCAGGAGCAGCTTGAGAAATATCAGTCCCAGCAGGATGCCTGGCGTGATGTTAATCAGCGGATGTCTTCACTGCGTGAGAGCGTCAGATCTTTGTACTCCTTCGAGAATCCATTCAGCAACAAACTTACGACTTCCTCAGACGAAGCTGCTGTTACGGCGGATGCAAGCCGTGACGCGGACTATGGTTCTTTTAAAATAGATGTCGTCCAGCCCGCAACTGCAGACAGATTTTTAAGCGGCAATGTGGACAAAAACATGCGTGTGGAAGCAGGCCTCTACACATTCAAAACCGGAGACAAAACCGTTTCCTTCAACTGGAAAGGCGGAAAACTCTCTGATTTCGTAACGGCCCTGAACAAACGCGGAACCAACATAATCAAAGCGAACATAATCGGAGTCACTTCAAAGCAGAGGGCACTCCTTGTAGAAAGCCTCAAGCCCGGCGAAGAAAACAGACTGATTTTCCAGGATGCCGCCCTTGATTTCGCAAAACAGATAGATATGGTCACTGAAACCACCGGAGAAGGTGCCGCCAGACTCAGTTCCGACGTCTCGTCATACAAAACCCCTGCCCCCGTTGACTCAGGGGATGCACAGAACGGTATGCCCGCAATCACGAAAAGCGGAGTCACATCCGACGGCAGCACAATCACGATTCCTCCGCGGGGAGGCATAGAAATCCCCATTCCTGAAGAAGCAAGGAAAATGCCCGACGGAAAGATTGAATTCACGATAGACGCTTCGGACACGGACGACATTACCGATGAAATCAATTCCGGCATGACGGTTCAGATGGAAAGTCCGGGACAGATTGACTACAAAGGCGTCACGGTCATAAACGCGCAGAACGAAACAACTCTTACCATAGAACTCACCGAACCGCTTGTTCCTGTAGAGGATGAAAGATTTGTCTTCCTGAAAAACAGCGACGGAAGCGAAGAGCAGCTTCCCGACTCAAGCATCATAAAGGGAGACGCAGGACACACAAGAATCGTGATTGCCCTGAACGACCACCCCGATGCCGTGAGCATCATCATCCGCAACAACAACACCGGAAAGACCCTCGCAATGAGTGTTCCCGAAACATACGATGCGGAAAAGGGAGTCGGCTTCAAACCGAATCACCCCATCGCGACGGCTTCGGATGCAATCATCAAATACGAGGGAATCACAATCACAAGACCCACAAACGACATTGACGACGTGATTCCGGACATAACCCTGCACCTGCACGAGAAAACCGACAAAACCGCGACAATCACGGTGAATCCCGACAAGGAAAGCGCAAAGGACGCACTGATTACCTTCGTGGGCATGTACAATCAGGTGGTCGCCGAAATGAACATACTCACTTCGAACAAGCCTGAAATCGTAACGGAGCTGGATTATCTTACGGACGACGAGCGTGACAAGGCAATGGAGAAGCTTGGAATGTTCCAGGGAGACTTCACTCTCACAAACGGAAAGTCCCAGCTTCAGAGAATCGTTTCTTCAAACTACAACTATGGACATGACGCCGACATCACGATGCTGAATCAGATCGGCATTTCCACAAATGCAAGCGGCAGGAGCACCGGTTACAATGCGTCCCAGCTCAGGGGATATCTTGAGATTGACGAAAAGACCCTCGACAGCCAGCTCGAGCAGAATCTTGGACAGATAAAGGATTTGTTCGGCTTCGACACCGACGGAGACCTCATAATCGACAACGGAATCGGCTATCTTTTGGACAAACAGCTTTCAGCCTGGACTCAGACTGGAGGAATCATTTCCACAAAGAACTCGGCTCTGAAATCGCGCATAGACAGTTCGAATTCAAAGATTACTAAACTTCAGTCACAGCTTGACGATAAAGAAGCAGAGCTCAAATCAAAATATTCCACAATGGAAAGCACTTTGAACAGCTTGGAGAGTCAGCAGACTACAATAAGCAACTGGGCCAATTCTTTTAACAACAACCGCAAGTGAGGTAGCTGATGAAGCTGAAAGTGAACGGACAGCCGGTGGACATTACGCTGGAAAACGAAAAGACAGTCGGTGATTTCTTAAAGGCCTTTGAAGAGGAGGCGTCACAGAACGAGGCGACCACCACGGCAATATCCCTGAATGGCACTCAGATTTCACCTGACGACTTTGATGCCATTTTGAACGAGCCGCTCACGGATTCCACTGAAATCGATTTATCGGTAATCTCAAAAAAAGAGCTGATTGATGCACTCCACGAAACCGCAAAGTCGTTTGCAGATTTGAACACTCTCCTTCCTGATGTGCCGGTGCAGCTTCAGAGCGGAAATGATGCCGATGCAAGCGCCACAATCACACGTCTTACAGAAGCGATGGAATCATTTTTGCACATCACCCGCCTTTCCACTCTCTTTCCTGAACTTTACGACTCAATACGCGTGCAGGATATGGATATGGGCACTTTCTTCGAGGAATTCCATGCGATTCTAAAGGATTTCGAGGAAGCCATGGCCGGCAAAGATACAGTCACCGTGGGAGACCTTGCAGAATACGAAATAGGCCCCAGAATAAAGGAGCTTTCCGAATCCCTCGCCGGAATCAAGCTCTAAAAACAAAGGAGGGAGATATGTCTTTTGAAGTTACAGGCTCACCGCTTCAGGCCAGGCAGAATCCTGCATTATACCGGTTCATAATGATTTCGCTTGGAGTTCTGTTTGTCATTTTCATGATTTCCCTCATAGCAAAAAAGATTTATGACTGGCACAAGTCGGAAAAGTACATAGAGGAACACAAAAAACTTCCGACCACAAAGAAAAATGTCAAAGTCGTGGCACACAAGGCCGGTCTTTCAGGCGAAGAAAGAAAACTGCTTCTGGACATATGCAGGAAATACCGTCCCGCAAACATCGAATACCTCATAAAAGATCGAAATGAATTCTACGGACTTTTCAAAATGTACTACAGCGGTCTCAAGGAAGATGAAGCCCCAGAAGAATACATTTCCACGCTTTTTTCCACCCTGTTCAAAATTGAGAAAATCTATTACGATGCCCAGTTCATCAGCACGACAAACAGCCTGAAACAGGGACAGGAATTCATTTACAAATCGATAGACGGAAGGGAATGGATTCTTACACTCGATCAGAACACCCCGCAGTCTATGTCGCTTTCAATTCCCAAAGCCCTTTTCACAAGCGAGCAAAAGCCGGAGCTTCTTACAAAATTCATGATGACGCTGAATGCCAAAGGAGGCATTTCCTACACTTTCCTGACACGCGCCATAAGATACGGAGAGCCGAAGGAAGGAACCTACTTGCTTTATGTAACGTCATCGAACGCACTCAAGCCCGTGAAGCGAAGAAGATCAAAACGGCTGGGAATCTCGACACCCTGCACGTTCCAGACCGTAAAACCCGTAGCAAAAAACAGGGAAGAGCACACAATGTATGAAAAAGGTGAAAGTATATACGCCGGATTCATACAAGACGTTTCAGCAGAAGGATGCAGCATTTCCTTCGGCTCGTCTATAAAAAACGGACAATACATACAGGTGAAATTCGAAATTGAAGGAAAAGAGGTTGTTGCAACAGGTCTTACCATCTCTTCTTCCAAAACTTCCAGCGAAACGCACTCAATACTTCATATCAAATTTACCGATATATCAATAGAGGCCAAAAATACAATCCATGCCTTCATATACAATTTCTCGGATGAACATGCCCAGGATTTTGACGGCAAGGATTAATTGGATAATTTTTAGAAAAAGGAGGAACACCTGCAAACCGATTTTTACTCTTGTAATTTAGCGGTTTTTGGGTTATTCTATAGATATGAAGATTGTTGACATCAATTCGATTGCAAAGGAAGAAGGATACATTTACTATCTGAACCGTTACAGGGGAAATGCCGTAGTCGAGATTCTTTCAAAAAACGTGACGTTTCCCGTCAGTTTCAGCATCGAGATAAGTCCTCTTGGACAGAGAAACATAGAGCTTGAACCCTTGCCCAAAGATTTGAACTACCCCGTCATGCCGATAAAAAGATCGCTGAAAAAATACATTGACGACCTTTATCTGCAGGGAAATCTTCCCCAGGTATGAGTGCAATGCATTTCCACACATCCTCTGCCGAAGAAACCATCGCACTTGGTGAAAAAATCGGATCCCTTCTAAAGCCGGGAGACGTGATTGCAATGACGGGCACATTGGCAGCCGGCAAGACAACAATCACAAAAGGCATTGCACGTGCTCTTGGGATTGAAGACACAATCACCAGTCCCACTTTCTGCCTCATCAGCGAATACTCAGGAAAAATGCCCCTCTACCATATGGACGTGTACAGACTTGAAGGCTCGGAGGATTTCGCGAATCTTGGTGTTGAGGATATGCTTTACGGAGACGGTGTGTGCATAATCGAATGGAGTGAAAAAGTAAAATCCGAACTTCCGAAAAAAACAATCTTCATGACAATCACTCCTCTTGAAAACGGAGAGCGCGACATTCAAATTGAAAACTGGAAAAACGGGAGCATCGAGCAATGAACGCACTTGCCATAGACTGCGCGGTTTCAAAAATCGCCATCGCAGCAAAAAAAGATTCCAAATCCATAAAAGTGGTTATTGACATAGGAATCAGACAGTCTGAAAAACTTCTTCCCGCAGTTGACTACGTGATGAAGGAAATGGAGCTTTCCCCGAAAGATTTGGATTACACCGTAAGCACATTGGGGCCCGGCACATTCACAGGACTAAGACTGGGACTCAGCACATTGAAGGCACTTAATCTTTCAAACGGCACCCCGCTCTACGGCATTCCGTCACTCGACGCATATCAGTGGCCGTACAGAAATTTTCCAGGAATGAAGCTCAGTCTTATTGAGGCAAAGGAAGAGGAATATTTTTCCGCACTTTATTCCAATGCAAAAAAAATCCGTGACGATGAGGATTTGGGAATCGACGAACTGCTTTCGATTTTCAGCGAAGAGGATTCCATCATTGTCTGCGGTCCTGGAGCCGCATCCTTTTACGAACAGACACAGGAAAGAAAATCACTTTTAAATATACACGCCGCAGTCCCGGCACAGGATGCATGCGAGTCGCTTTTCGAGATGGCAGAAATAAAGATTTCAAATGGAGAGTCTCCGCTGCAGGATTACGACGGACCTGTATATGTAAGAAAAAGCGAAGCGGAGATTGTTCTGGAAAAGAAAAAAGGAATCAGCTGAAAAGATTTTTGAGTGCCTCTTCGGAAACACTTGTTGCAGCCTTGTTCTCTGCCTGAATCGCCTCGAAAACCTCCTGACGGAATACCTTCACATTCTTCGGAGCCTCCACGCCGATTTTCACCATATCACCGCGCACTTCGATGATTGTCAGAGTGATGTCATTTCCAATTTTGATTTTCTCGTCAACCTTGCGTGAAAGAATCAGCATCAGCCTTCCTCCTTCGCACGTTTAAGGCCTTCCATCAAATCATATTTAGTGGGCCATTTCGAGTCGTTCAGAACCACCTGCATTCCTTCGCGGGTGGATTTGTTGATGATCAGCGGTCCCAGAAAATTCGCAGTGACGGCCTTTCCGTTTCCAGGCACAGTGACCAAAGTCATTACAAGCACCTGAGACGGATCCGTTATGTGGATTTTAGAAAGCTCCCTGTCATCAATATCGGTTTCGTAAGACGGACAGACAACGAACGGGTCTATCATCAGAAAAGCAAGGGAAGGCTCTTTTGTTGACTGCAGCCACACAAACGGAGTGTAAGAGCTGTCGTAAAGAGCGAATTCCGTATACTCCTCAAAACCGAAAAGACCCGCCGGAATTGTGATTATGTGTTCTTCCGGAACCTCAACGATTCCGGATGCCTTTGTTTTTACCTGCATCTGACCACCTGATTAATTTCAGCGCACGTAGTCAAGAAGTGTGCTTGAATAAAGTCTGCCCGCAGTGCTCAAAGTGGCCTGGTGCACGTAATCAAGCATCTTCAAATCCGTGATGGCTTCCGTCATGTCGATGTCGCCTTCGCGGGACACAAGATTTGTGACATTCAGATTGTTCAGAGACTGCCTCTGGATGTTGTTCTGTGCCCTTTCGTAATCGCTTCCCGATTTTGCAAGACGCGTCGTAAGATTGTTCATGCCCTCGTCGATTGTTCCGAGAACACGGGAACCGATGGCTTCCTGATTTCCGCTCAGAAGAGCATCGCGAAGTGCAATCACTGTGTCGAAAAGGGAACCGCCGGAAATATTCACGCTTGTTCCGATGTTGTAAGGCGGCAGCTGGCTCTTGTCTTTAATCATTCCTATCTGCTCAAGAACGGACCCTGATTTATCAGCAAGCCACATCTGGTGGGCATCTGTCGTGCGGAGATTCAGACCGCGGCTCAAAGGATCAATCGAAGCCTTTACCGCAACACCGCTGTCGTTGATTTTTGCCGCCACGGCATAAATGTTGTCTCCCCTGTTGATCCTGATGTCAACGCCGTCAAGATAAATCACGCTGTCTTCCTGAGCCTGCCAGGAGGAAAGATCCCTCTGCCCCATCAGCACCTGCGGTTCTGCCCAGAAAATCTTGTTTCCTGAATTCTCGACTTCAAGATAAGCCTGTTCGTCAACTTCTACCTTGTTTGCCTCTATGTTTCCGTTGTAAGCCACGTGAGTAATAAGAGGCTCCGAAGCTCCCTCAACATCTCCCATTGAAATCTCGAAGGATGTCACGTTGTTTCTGGTTCCCGCAAAAAGGGAGTTTCCGTCAGGTCCCACGGCATTTGCATTCTGAATGAGTTCCTTCAGAAGCTCGTCAACCTGCACAGACATATTCTTCAAATCCTGCGGAGTGTATGTACCGTTTGCCCCCTGCACCGCAAGTTCCCTCACTTTCTGCATAATCTCCACGTTCTGATGGATGTAGCCCTCACGGAGCTGGAAATTGTCTGCAAGAGTCTGGGCGTTTTTCTCAAACACATTCACGCGGGAAAGAAATGACTGATAGCGCACAAGATGTCCTGCGGCAATCGGATCGTCACGCAAGGCTCCAAGTCTGCTCTGGCTTCCGATCTGAGCGTTTTTTTGTGCCTGCCTCACTTCCTGCTGGCGGAGAAAATACTGTGTATTTGTGTTGTTGTACTGTGAACTGATTCTATTCATTTTTCACTCCTTGTCCGTTGTTTTGATGGAGCCTCTAATTTTTTTTCAGAGAGACCCCTAAGTTGATCAGACTCCAAGCCTGTTGATAAGCGTGTCCAAAAGCTCGTCCTGCACTGAAATAAAGCGGGCAGCCGCATTGTAACCGTGCTGGAACTTGATGATGTCTGCAAGCTCTTCATCGATATTCACACCGCTGATGCTGTCGCGCAAAGCGGTAAGGTCATTCATAATCGCATTCTGACTTGCAAGCATATTGGCCGCCTGCTCACCCTTGAGACCCACGTTTGTAACGGAATCCGCAAAGTAGTCATCGAAAGTCCTGCTTTTTCCAACCATCACGTTTGAGTTGCGGATAGAGGCAATCGCAACCGCCGCCCTGCCGTCACCAGCATCCGCAGTTCCCTGAAGATTCGGAAGAGCCGCCGCAACGGATTGCACATCAGTGTGGATTCTGTCGTTCACCTGAATGTATGCGGAAGGATTCAGAACCGGGGCAACACCGAACTGTGCTCCTGCAAGTGCGTTCACTGCATCAGCCTGGTTGTAATCGTAAGCGCCCTCTGCACCGCTTGCCTGAAGTATGCCGGAATATCCGGTAAGGAACATACCTGAATCTTCAACATGGCGGATTACAAAATCAGGGTTTCCTGAATCAAGAGCCGCCGTGGCCTTAAGGACCAGAGAATTGTTGCGGTCAAGGTAAGCCTTCACTTCCGCATCCGTATTGTTGATTCTGTTGATCACTTCCTCAACGGTGTCTGTTGCATAATAAGGAACCGTCACATTTCCGTCGTGACCTGAAAGGGTGATTTCCCCTTCGAGTCCCACCTGCTCGTGAAGGTCAAGTGCATTTGTTCCGGTAAATCTAAAGACATAGGAAGTGTCCTCCACTCCGTCTCCAGTGCGGTCGTAATTTCCGTTTGTGTTCTGCACGAAAGGATGCTGCACAAAGAAATCAAGGCCGGTAACATTGTTCTTTCCGATTGCGTTGCGGTGCACGTCGTTCACAAGATCTGCAAAATTGAGGGTCATTGTGTTCAGAGACTGCATCTCGCTTCTCACGTCAACATCACGCAGTTCTACCAGCGCCCCCAGGGAACCGCCGCGGAAATATGCATCGTACTGAGTGTCCTCCCACTTGAGCTGATAATATCCGCCGTTTTCAGGACCTGCATCGGTGACAATCTGGCGGGCAATTCCACCCTGAACGATAATCTGTCCGTCGGTATGCACCATAAACTCGTCGTTGTCCTGGCGAGAGACAGTCACGTTGATAAGTTTTCCGAGTTTTTCAACCAGAAGATCACGTCTGTCCATCAGGTCGTTGGGATCGTCCCCAAGTCCCTTGCTTCTGGTGATTTCCATATTGAGCTCAGCAATCTGGCGGGCGTAATCATTCACCTGCTTTACGGTTGCATTGATGTCTTCGTTAATCTGGTTTCCGATGGCAACAAGGCTCTTGTTTCTCTGCTGAATGGCATTGGTGAGACTGTCTGCCCTTGTCACAACAGCCTGACGCGCCGCATCCTGATCGGGATACAAAGAAAGTTCCTGCCAGCTCTCCCAGAATTTATCCATATTGCCGCGGACTGAAATTTCCTCCGGCTCATTGTAAATCTGCTCAATCATCGTGTAGTATTTCTCACGGGTCTCCCAGTAAGACTGCACGTTGGTCTGTGCCACGATCCTTGTGTCGAGAAGCTCATCACGCAGACGCTTCACACTTTCGGCTTCAGTTCCCTGTCCAATCTGTCCGGCTGTTTCGGCACGCTCCAAATCAGGACGGTACAAAGGATCAAACGCCCGCACATTCACACGCTGACGTGTATACCCCTCCGTATTCGCATTGGAAATGTTGTGACCTGCAGTCTGAATCTGCAGACTGTGAGTCATAAGAGACCTTTTTCCAATTTCAATTCCACCAAATGAACCAGCCATTCTATTTCCTCCAGATTATTTCTGAAATCTTTCTATATCAGGAAACTCACAAAACAACTTCCGAAAAACAAAAACCGTTTTTCAAAACACTCCGTGCGAAATCCTTAAACCCATGCGTCCAGAACCACACTCTCTGCGGACGGACTCACAATCTTTCCGTTTCTACCGTACACCCTCGTCCTTGACTGAGGCACACAGTTTTCAATCACTCCATCCACAAATTCCTTCGTGGAAGAAACATAAGTTGCAAGGGCACTGTTTTCAATTTTGCTTCTCGAAAGCTTTGTCCTCACACTCACAAAAACATCCTGAACCTCAGGTGCCAGATAAAGATCCTTGTTGTCGCCAACAAAATTCTCGCGGCACTGATCCAGATTCACAAAAGCATCGCTGTACGCCTTCATATTATTGATGCTGTTCTCAAGCTCAATCCACCTGCGCTCCCTTACGCTGTCGTGAATCTTCTTCTGCTGAGTAAGCATGCAATCCAAAACATCATTCTGGGCATTAAGAATCTGCAAAAGCTCGTTGTCGGAAACCATGCCCTCTTTTTCAACCTCAGACTTTCCTTCAGACACCTTCTCTTCCGCAGCACTCTCCTCATCCACCGCGGCCGTCTCAACAAGCTCTGCCGCAGGCATCTCTTCCGCAACAGCAGCCTCTTCGGAAGCCTGAACCTGAACAGAAGACTTCTCCATCTCCTGCTCATTTTCTTCTATAAATTCCGAGACATCTGCACCCAGACCTTCGACGTTTTCCATTTCATCCACTTCAGTCATATCACACCCCTCTACAGGTTCTCTCATTCGATTATCGGAATATGAATCTCAACCTTTAATTTTTTTATGCATGAATTCCTTTTTTTTTTACGGACGAAAGGCCCTCCACACGGCTTACGCACTCCCCTGTGCATCCCGCTTTCCGGGGTTCCGGCAAAAGCCTCCATTCCTCCACGCTGTTACGGAACCGCTACCGCGCCCCCTCCAATCGGGCGTAGTATGGCAAGTTTTTACGTTTTTTTCGCAGAAAAAATTCGAGCCTCGCGAGAAAGTAAAAACTTGTGAAGGAGCTGACCAAAAAGTATTGTCATGCTGAATTTATTTCAGCATCCGTTGAATACCGTAATGCTGAACTTGATTCAGCATCCATTGAACACCGT
>DGXM01000048.1 GCA_002396325.1 Treponema sp. UBA4232 | reverse complement strand
CAATACACCGCTTTCCTCGAAGGTGTGCTGGAAGAACTGGGCCACGTCGTACTTGATGCCCATGCCTGCAAAAACCATGACAAATTCCTCGTCGGAACTCTTCAGTTTTGCCTGCCTGATAATCTGTGCCGCAAGACGGTTGTGGGGAAGTCCGTTTCCAGAGAAAATCGGAAGCTTCTGTCCGCGGATGAGTGTGTTCATTCCGTCTATCGAAGAGATTCCTGTCTGAATGAAGTCGCGCGGATAAACTCTGGCATACGGATTGATCGGATAGCCGTTCACGTTGATTTTTTTGCTCGACACAATTTCAGGGTAGCCGTCTATCGGCTCTCCAAGTCCGTTGAAAATGCGTCCCAGAAGCCCCTTTCCAACACGAAGTTCCATCGGTCGGTCGAGGAATTCAACAGTGGTTTCGTTAAGATCAAGACCCGTTGTGCTTCCGAAAATCTGAACCACGGCGGTATCCTGGTTTATGTCGATTATGCGGCCTGTCCTTTTCTCGCCTGATTTATCGCGCACGTAGACAACCTCATCATAAAAAGAATCCGGAGTCCTCTTCACCACGACAATCGGTCCGTCAACTCCCTCAAGTCCGGTATACTCTATTCCCTTCATAACATCCTACCTCTTACAATGATGACGTTCTGTACTGACGCTCAAGCTCACCCATCTGGTCTTCCAGATGATTGTGAATTGTCGTCAGGCAGTCGGTGTTGTCATTCGCAACCATGGACTTCGCACGGACAATCTCATCACGCACGGGAGCCTCAACAATCTTCAGAAGAGGACATCCTGCTTTCACGGCCTTAAGAGCCAGATCATAGAAATTCATAATCAGCAAGAGAATTTGAATCTGCTTTTCCGGCACGGAGAACTGGTCAATATCATCGAATGCGTTCTGCTGCAAAAATCCATTCTTTATCATTTCGGCAACGATCAGAATCAGACGGTCGCTTTCAGGAAGTGCATCCGCTCCGATAAGACGGACAATCTGCTGAAGTCTCTGTTCCTTTTTAAGAAGATCCAGTGCCTTGATGCGGATTTCAGCCCAACGCGGGTCGAATTTGTCCCACCAGCCCTTCACTTCCTCTGCGTATTCAGAGTATGAATCAATCCAACCGATTGCGGGATAATGGCGTGCGTTCGCAAGTTCCCTGTCCAAAGCCCAGAAACAGCGGATAAAGCGCTTTGTATGCTGAGTGACAGGCTCTGAAAAATCACCACCCGGCGGAGAGACCGCACCGATTACGGAAACCGACCCTTCATCTCCGCATAGACTGTTCACGCGCCCTGCCCTTTCATAGAATTCCGCAAGACGGGTCGGAAGATATGCGGGGAATCCTTCCTCTGCCGGCATTTCCTCCATACGCCCTGAAAGCTCTCTCAAAGCCTCTGCCCAACGGGAAGTCGAGTCTGCCATAATTGCAACATGCATACCCATGTCGCGGTAATACTCGGCGAGTGTGATTCCAGCGTAAAGAGAGACTTCGCGCGCCGCAACAGGCATATTCGAAGTGTTCGCAATAAGAATCGTGCGCTCCATAAGAGACCTGTTCGTGCGGGGGTCTATCAGTTTCGGAAACTCGGTGAGAACATCGGTCATTTCGTTTCCACGCTCACCGCAGCCGATGTATACAATCAAATCAGCATCACACCATTTTGCAATGGCATGCTGGGTCATGGTTTTTCCTGTACCGAATCCACCGGGGATTGCGGCTGTTCCACCCTTGCTGAGCGGGAAGAACACATCTATTACACGCTGACCTGTGACCAATGGCTCGGTGACTTCCAGCTTCTGTGCAAAAGGCCTGGGTTTTCTGAGCGGCCAATACTGCGACATAAGGATTTTCTCGCCCAAATCCGTGACGGCGATTTCATCGTCAACGGTGTAGCTGCCCTGCCCCCTGAAAGATGCAAGTTTCTTTCCCTTTATATACGGCGGAACCATAATCTTGTGGACTATGGAACCGGTTTCATTGACTGTGCCCAAAACCATGCCCGGGTAAATGCCGCATTCTGGAGCAATGCCTTCAGCGGGAGTAAAATCCCACTTTTTGGAAACGTCCAACGGCTCCGTGCGCTGTCCGGGAACGAGAAATGCTCCTCCTGATTCAAACATTTCCTTCAAAGGACGCTGAATTCCGTCGTAAATGGTGCCTACAAGACCGGGGCCCAGCTTCAATGAAAGAGGACGGCCGCTGCTCACGACTTCCTCTCCAATCTGCATTCCCGAATCATCCTCGTAGACCTCTATTGTCGCAAGCCCCTTTTCCTGACTGATGATTTCGCCAATCAGCTTATTCTTTCCAACATCAACAACATCATAAAGACCGCAGCTGTCCAAGCCCTCGGCATAAACAATGGGACCTGAAATACGGGTAATTTTTCCGCTAATCATTCTGGCAACCTCCCGCCAAACAGTGCGTCTGAAAGTTCGAAATTCCAGCTGTCCAAAATATCCTTCACCTTTTCGTCAAGGGTCAGCCGGCAGGTTATTGCACCAGAGTTCGAATCCGCGGTTGAAAGAATGACACCCTCGTGAAAAGCAAAACCTTCCACGGTTTCATCCGCATTTTCCCCGGCACCCGCACTCTCCACTGAAAGAATCTGGGTTCCGAACACAGACTTCAGCATTTCAAAAGCAGCCTCTTTTTCAAATCCCAGCACCCTGGCGTTCACAGGTCTCGTTCCAAGGACTTTCTTCGACCGTTCAACAAGTTCCTTCACAATCTGGAGTCTTTTATTCTCACCGGCAGACTCAAAATACACATTCAACGCCTCGATGACAGACTCATGTATATAAGAAACAAGATACCTCTCCTTTTCGAGAGGCAGGGATGCGTTTATGTTTTTTTTGTACAGCGCAAGCATGGAGCGTGTAGCTGCTTCTGCCTGGGACTTTGCCTCCTGGACACGGGCATCGACTCCGCCGAGCAAAGAAGCGCATGATTCTTCGGCTTTTGCCAATATGCGGTCAGCCTTCTTTTTGGCGTCAGCGACTATCTCTTTGTCCAGAGCGTCTGTTGAACGTAATTCTTCCATAATAATACTTCCATTGAACCGTTCGTTGAAACGGCTTTTAAGTGAACATTCTCCGAGGATTACACCTGAATACCGACTGCTTCGCGTATGGAATCGGTAAGTGTCTTTCGTCCCTGAAGATGCCCCTGCAGACCCGGAATCTCCACAATCAAAGGAGCCCTGCCGCCTTTCTGCCAGTCAAGAACATCCTTTTCCAGCATGTCAGCCACATCTTCAGTCAAAATGAGAACCTTTGGTCTGTCCTGCAATGCGGGACCGCTGACTTTCGACGACTGACCTGTCATCAGCTTGAAAGCCTCCAGTGCATCGCTTTTGTTGTTTGCGACTGATCCCGGAACCCCCACCAGATTGAAGGCCAGGGACAGTTCACGCTCACCGATGAAATAATATTCCACGGAAACTGCCTTACATCAGGATGATGAACAGAGCAACCAGGAATCCCCACAGACAAATACCTTCTGCAAGTCCTACGAAAGGAAGAGCCTTACCTGAAAGCTCAGCATTCTCGCTCATGGCACCCATTGCCGCGGCACCGATTTTACCAACGGCCATTCCACCACCAATACATGCGATACCGACCGCAAGAGCAGCCGCCACATACTTGATTCCAGAGCCGAATCCACCGGCAGCAGGAGCCGCTTCAGGAACAGCAGCCTCAGCCACCGCAACAGCCACAGAAACAAGTGCCATAATCACCAATGAAATCAAATACTTCTTGTTGGAACTCTTCATACCATTACCCCTTTCTATATCCAATTGGATCCTTTCTATATTTTCAACTGCCTAAGCAGATTTGAACACTTTCAAATGCAATCCAAATCTTCTGCGACTTTGGAACGCAAGCCTCTCTCCGAAAAAAATCTATGCCTTCTGCGCGTTGTATTTAAACGCAAAGGGCTTGAATTCGCGGCCGGTCTCATTGAAGAACTTGCTGAAGAACTCGTAATACTGCAGACGGATTACCTGGATTGCAACAATCATTCCCTCAAGCACAATGACGATTGCATTTCCGATAATGCTGATTACCACTCCGGCAGGCCCCGGTGCGATTCCGACCATCTTCGCGATGATGTATCCCAAAACAGCATGTGCCAGTGCGAATGCTCCGACACGCAGGAAGCTCACTGTGTTTGAAAGATACGATGAGACCACTTCGATTATTTCCACAATTCCTGAAATGACTCCGCTGAAAAGACCGTTTTCCAGTGCGGGACTCTCCTTTTCCACAATGCGGGCGAAAGGTTCACCGAATGCAGTGAAGAAAAGCGACAGACCGATAACAATCCAGTCATACAGAGCGGGACTGTGGTGGAAAAACGCGACTCTCAGGGCAAACACAATCACGTACCAGAAGAACACTGCACCCGTAATACCGGTCTTTCCGAATACGGCCTTTCCCGGATGGTGCAGCGAGAACTGGTTCACAATGTTGATTATGATTCCGCAGGAGTTGATTATGAATCCCACACCGACCGTAAAGCCGAAGAAAAGGAACATACGCTTGATTGAAGCCGGATCGCTTGAAGGCATCATCGGAATGATTTGATTTCTCGGCGTTCCGAACAAACCTGTGACCCAGCGTGAGAACGGAGCAAGAATCTCCTCGCTCGCAAAGAACTCTCCGGTGAGAAGACCCATTATCGTAGACGAAATTCCGATGCACACAAAGACGGGACCGAATTTTTCCCAGCCGCCGAATTTGATTTTTTTCAGGCACATAAGAATTCCCACCAAAAGGAAGACGAGTCCCTGACCTGCATCGCCGAACATAATTCCGAAAAGAATGGTAAAGAACAGGGCAACGAAAGGTGTCGGATCCACAGTGCCGTAAAGAGGGGAACCATAGCTGAAAATCATCCTTTCGAAATTCGACACAACCTTTCCGTGCTTCAACTGAACCGGAACCTGCTCCACTCCGGCCGTAACAGTGGCAACTTCCTCAGGAAGATATTCCCTGATTCCGGTGCGTCCTTCAGTCAGCTTGTCCAAATCCTTTCCCATATCGTGAGTCAGATAGGCCGGAACCCATCCGTTTATGCGGTACACGAATTCAGTGGATTCAAGTTTGTTCTGTATTTCATAAATCTGGCTGTCAACCGAATAGACCTGAAGAAGATGAAGGAGCATATCCCTGTGCGTCTCTGCGAAATTCTTTCTTTCCGTCTGGATTTCAGCAAGGGTCTCTTCAGCCTGGAGTTTCTGCTTTTTCAAAGTGATGAGTGCGTCTTCGGGGATTCCCTTGAAATCCTTGGGCACTTGGATTTCCACGAAATCAGCATTTTTGAGCTCGGTGTCCACGGCAAATCTCGCCTTTTTTGAACAGGCCACCAGAATGCGGCTCTTGTCGTCACCAAGCTGCACCACAATGGCACGGCTTCCGATTGCAGATTTGAGCATATCGAAGGAACCGGGATCTATTTTTCCGATACGCATTGTAAGGAAGGAAAGCGACTCAAGTTCCGAATAAGAGACTTTCAGATTTGAAAAAGCAAGGGCTTCGTTCACGGCAGAAGAAACCTTTTTCAATTCCTCCGCAGCCTTCATTTCCCTGTCGTGCAAATCCTCCACGTCTGCAATTATCTTGAGGGCCTCATCCTCATCTCCTGGAGACGGAATGTCAAGGGCCTCGGTGTAATCGTCCAAATCAGGAATGGAAAGAGATGCGCGTGTCTGTTCGAGTTTTGTGAAAATCTCCAAATCGGGATTGAGTTTTTCACTTGAGGAAGATTCATCGAAATTCTGCTGGAACTGGAACTGTCCCATTTTTCCAAGATATTTCAAAACCTGGTGCACGTCTTCCTTATAGACCATCAACTCCACAAGGCGCATGGTTGTAGTCTTAGCCATTCTTCACCTCCGAAACACCTGCAACCTGCAGCGCGTCATCAACAGAGGCATTAAGCCTGAGACATTCTGATGCGGTGCGTATGTTGTCAAGCTCGTGTTGTTTTATAATATACCAGCATACCAACGGACAAACCGTAAACGGATACTGATGGAACAGCCTGTAAGCTTTTTCCACATATTCTTTTTTGTAAGCGTTGGAAATCCACCTGGGGTCAACGTTCCATATACCGCCTTCCTCGTGGGGATTCAGAAGATTTGCGTGGGACCATTTTTTCCACTGCTCGTAATTGTCCGTGTCCCACTCAAGAGTTTTTATGGCGTCTGCGGAAAGAATGTCGGAACTGCGGGATGAATCCGAATAAACAAGATGCTCCTTCACTTCTTCCGTGTCCATGCGGTAAAAAAGACGCAGACGGAGGGACCAGAGAATATTTTCCATCTGGAAACGGCTTGTAAAAAGATCAAGAATGGCTTTCTCGCCTGCCGTGTTGATTTTTCTGACCGCTGAAAAAAGCTCATTCACATACTGGCAGTCAAGACGGTAATCATCAGCCTGCTGCTCGTGGATTTTGGGAACAGTGTCGTACCAGGAGAGAGGTCCCTCGGAGGTCATAGCCGCTATGTCGGGCCACTTTGAATAATTTATGAGATTGTACGGAGCAATGTCCAGTATCGGAGGAAGTTCTTTTTCACCGTAGCAAAGGGCCGCCCCAATCTGCTTCAGATTCTCGTAATCAAAAGAGTGAAGAAGTGCCAGAAGAACCGGTGCCGGAGATTCGTAGCAGGAAATGAGTTTCGTGTACTGTGAAAGAAAACGTTCCTGGGCAGTCTTTTCAAGTTCCTTTGCCAAAAGAGCCTCTGGAATTGCGGGAACCTCCGACTTGAAAACGAGAGTCCACAAATCAGGCAGGGAATGGGTATTGAACAGTTCCCTTGCACGTTTGCCTACAAAAGAACGAGCCAACATACCGCTGGCCTTGGCGTAAACATATGAATCTGCAGCGGACCTGTCCATTCCCATAACAAAGCCCCCTACGCTTGTACCGGAGAGGCAAAAAGCAGCTTTTCAAGCAGTGCGTTGAAAGCACCGTTGTTTTTCTCTGTTGACTTCAGATTTTCCTTGAAGGTATTCAGCTCGGTTTCATGGAGATCAGTGATTCTCTGCTTTTCGGCAGCGGCTTCAGATTCAAGGGACTTAGTGATTTCCGCATATCTCTGTTTGAACTGTGAGTCTGCCTCGGCGCGTGCGACTGAAATTTTCCTGTCAGCCTCGGTCTGGGCATCAATCAATGTGCGTGATGCTTCCCTTTCTATTTCCAAAAGATGCTGGATGACATCCATTTCTTCATTCATAGCTCATATCTCCACTATTTTAATGCACGACAACATCACTCCGGCCGCAGGCACTCGAATTAAAGCTGGGCTGACTCTTTGTATGAACAGATTAAATCGTAAACTTCCTGCTGCGTGCTCTTTCCCATGACTTCTTTTACGAAATTCGGATTCTGGAGCACAGTGGCCAGTTCCTTTAGAACAGAAAGATGAGCCTCAGGCTGGCCGGGATTGCAGAGAATCAGGAACACAACGTTCACAGGAGCCCTGTCGAGAGAGTCGTATTCAACTCCCTTGCGGCTGATTCCTATGGCTCCCACTGCCTCGGTGACACTGTCGCAGTTTCCGTGGGGCACGGCGATTGCATGCATTATGCCTGTACTCATCTTGGACTCACGCTCACGCAGAGCTGCAAGAGCCTTTTCGCGGTTCAATCCAGGCTGCACGGCCACTATGGATTCCACCATCTCCTCAAAAAGTTCGTCTTTTTCTGAACTCTCCAAATCCAAAATCACAGTCTTCGGGGAGAAAACCTTTTCAAGAATCATAATGACCTCTCATTTCTTTTCTATTATATGATTAACTCTGCAGGAAAACTTATTTATCGAACCAGGATTCGGTTGTTTCCGCTGCATCCTCTACAGCACCCTGAACCTCTGCCGCAGTCTCGCTCATGACAGAACCGTCGTCTTTTGCGGAGCGGTTGAGGAATGTATAAGTAAACAGTGTAACAAAGAACAAAGCAACCAACACACCGGTAGTCTTGGTCAACACGCTCGCTGAATGGGATCCGAAAGCAGCAGACTGACCGCCGCCGAAAGCGCTTCCCATACCGTTTCCTTCATCATTCTGCACAAGAACAAGCAGGATAAGCAGGATAGATACAATCACGAACACAACCAACAGAATACCTTTAATAATATTCATTTCAATACTCCAGATTCTGGAACCCCAGATTTTCAAATTTTAGACTTCCGGTCTATCAGTCCCGGTTCAAAGTCTTTTGCCACATCATAATATCAAAAACCAGTCTTATAGTCAAGATAAAATCCACAGAGTGCGGGGCGCAGGCGAAAACCTAACTGTTGCGGGAGAATGTTTCCACTGTGGTTTTCACCAAAAGATGAACCGTCTTGAAAACGGCGGTTTTTGTGGCCTGATCAAGTTTTTTTGTTGCAGAAATGAGTCTGGGAATCGTCTCAAGCGGATTTGAAGCCAGCTGGGAATTTTTTGTGATGTCGGCATCTTTCAGCACACCGAAAATCGTCTCGATGAAAAGTTCCCTCTGTTCCGCACTGAGATCCTGAATCCATGTGTTGATTGACTCTCCTATCACTTTGGAAGAGTGGCTTGTTTCCGGAACCACTTCAAAATGCCTGGGACCGACGTGCCAGCTGAACGGATCATGCTGCATCACGCCCTTTTCATCGCTCTTTACCACCTGGTATTCGTCGGGATGGGAAAAAAGCATGCCCACAATCGAAAGCTCGGGGACAAAAGTGTGGACTCTGTCTTTTATAGAAAGAAAATCCTGAGAGGAAAAGAATTCTTTTTTGAAACCGGGACCGTCATTATTGTACACGGAGATTATGCGGGATTTGAAACCGCTTTTACAATGGCTGGAAGCATAAAGCGCAAGATTTCCACCCTTCGAATGGCCACTCACAATCAGCTTTCCGGGGAGCGATTCGCCCGCCTTTTCGAGATACGAAAGAGCATCCTTCTGAGCCGGAACCGTATCCATGCATCCAAGATTGAAGTCTTCCTTCCATCCCACAACGGTGCTGTCGGTTCCCCTGTAAATCACTGCGGACCACTCTCCGGGATTTGAGAATGTCACTGCGGAAAACTGCTCCTCACGCCCGGGGTCTAGAATGTTCACATAGGCGGACAGACGGAGATTTCCGAATCGTTCCGTTTCGGCGGCCCTGAGCATCACGTCCATCGTGGCTGCATTTATGACCTTGCCCAGATCGTGCCTTGCCTCGAAATCAGGAAGCGACCGCATTTTCTGAGCAACAAGGGAAAAAGGCGTGCCTTCGGTGGAAAAATCCGGATCAACAATACCGCTGTAATCCAGATATGATATGAGACACAAAAGCAGGGAATCCACTTCGTTGAAAGGAGACGATGCAAACGAGATGTCACCGCGCCAGAAAAGATAATCAAAAAAATTATGCATGGAATCCTCCCGGAAAACACCAGTAGAAAAAAAAAATCTTCTATGATAATATAACGAAAACGCCGTAAAAAGGCAAAAAAATATACGGCGCCAGGAGAACAGAATGGAAAAGAAGTCGCTTGCACAGGAGCTTTCTGGAAACGAATACCCAGGACGCGGAATCATTGTAGGAAAATCAGCGGACGGAAAATATGCAGTGTCCGCCTACTTCATCATGGGAAGAAGCGTGAACAGCCGCAACAGGGTTTTCGTGGAAGATGGAGAAGGAATCCGCACACAGGCATTCGACCCCTCGAAACTCACAGACCCGAGCCTCATAATCTATGCACCGGTTAGAGTTCTCGGAAACGACACGATTTTGACAAACGGAGACCAGACCGACACAGTCTACGACGGAATGAAAAAAGGCCTCACATTCGAACAGTCACTCCGCAGCCGCACATTCGAGCCGGACGCACCCAACTTCACTCCCAGAATCTCGGCGGTGATGCATATTGAAAACGGAAAATACGACTTTGCAATGAGCATTCTCAAGAGCGACAACGGGAACCCCGAAAGCTGCAGCCGTTTCACATTCGCTTACGAAAATCCCCAGCCGGGAAGTGCACGCTTCATCCACACATATATGGGCAACGGAGATGTTCTGCCCAGCTATGAAGGAGAGCCGACTCCCGTTGCATTGGAAGAGTCTTTTTCTTCAATAGACGACTTCACGAATCTGGTGTGGAAAAATCTGAACGAAGACAACAAAGTCTCACTTTTCACACGCTTCATTGAGATTTCAAGCGGAAAGACTGAGACAAGAATAATCAATAAAAACAAATAGGCCCGGCGCGGATTTGTTCTGAATCTTCACAAAAATGCCCTGTCGGAAAAATCCGGCGGGGTTTACCGGTACCAGCCGTTTTTGCCAAGTGTGTAGCCGCAGGTTTCATGGCCTGAGTAAACCACTGTGTCGGGCGGAAGGGCTGAATAAAGATGTTCAAGACTTTTCATTATTTCTTCCTCATTCCCCAAAGG
>DGXM01000214.1 GCA_002396325.1 Treponema sp. UBA4232 | reverse complement strand
CGAAATCGGAATTCCTGAAATCACATATTCAATCGAAGAAAAAAGCGGAGGGTTCGTCATCTCGCTTGAAACCGACAAACCTGCATTTTTCACTTCATTTGATGTCCCCGGAATAAAAGGCACATTCAGCGAAAACATGATCACGCTCCTTCCAGGAAAAAAATCCAAAGTGACATTCACGCAGGATTCTTTCGGTTCTTCGGGCAAAACAAAACCATCCACCCTTTCCTCGTTCAAAAAAGCTTTGCGCATCACAACTCTGAGAGATACATACGAGTAAGGAAGATTTGAAGGAGACTTTTATGGCAGTTCACACGTTGAAAAATAATTTCACATTCTCACGCTGCTTTGTTTTTCAAGACAACAACATTCTGGTGACAGAAAAAGGGGAGTTGCCGGATTCCGATGCCATGCGCAGAATCGTCTCGTCTGACATAACCAGCGACGCCTTTTCGGAAGACGAATTGAGCTACGCCGCCGCAATGATAAAATCAAATGCTGCGATTCCCGAAGGATTCATCGCAATTCCACTCCGGCAGTTTTTCTGGCAGAACACAATTCACGAGGCAGAACATCTTTCCGCACGGGCACACAGCATTCTCCGCTTAAGAGAGACTTACAGATTCTGTCCCTCCTGCGCCGCACCGCTCACCGACGACGAACACTTCACTGCAAAAGTCTGCACAAAATGCGGAAGCCTTCTTTTTCCAAGAATTGAACCCGCCGTGATTGTATTGGTACGAAACGAAAACAAAATTCTTTTAGTGAAAAGCAAATCCTCTTCAGGCAATTTTTTTTCATGCGTTGCAGGATTCGTAGAGCTTGGAGAAAGCATAGAGGAAGCCGCAGTCCGTGAAGTCAACGAAGAGACAGGAATCAAAATTAAAAATCTAAAATACAAAAAAAGCAGACCTTGGCCTTTCCCAGACCAATTGATGTTTGCATTTACAGCCGAATACGAGTCAGGAGAGATTATAATGCAGGAGGAGGAAATTGAGGACGCCGGTTGGTTTCCGCTTGATTCACTCCCCGAAACACCTAAGCCCGGGTCAGTTGCATACGAATTGATCCACGGCATAACGGAGGAATAATGAAATCCACCTATACAATAATTTTCACATGCATGGCACTGATTCAGGCAATCTGTGTATATATCACAAAAAAAAGCAAAAGGAAAATTGCACCCGACTGGATTCTGCCGGCATCCATTTCGCTCATCCCGACTCTGGCAAATGTGGCAATCACTCTTTCACAGTCAACACAGGTGTGCAACTGGGCTTATGCAGTTTTCTACGCAAGCCTCACATGGCTGCTTCTGATTATGGCATACTTTTTCGCAAAGTTCACTGCCTATGAAAAAATCCCGAAGCAAGTCAAAATCGTCCTCACTGCTCTGGCAGCAATCGACTCGCTTTCAATGCTTCTGAACCCAATCCTCGGACACGCATATCAATGTTACGGAAGTCTGAATCAGTATCAGGAAGTCTGCATCGTCACACGCGGATTATTAGGATTCAAGATTCACCTCATATTATCGTATCTTTTGAGCATCCTGAGTTTTGCAATTCTCATCCGCAAAATATGCATTTCTCCTTCCGTATACTGGCGCAAATATCTGACCGCAATCGGAAGTCTTTTCGCAGTGATTTTGTGGGATGCACTTTTCGTCTTGAAAAAAACCGTCATCGACACATCAATAATCGGATACGCAATCGCATGTGCAATGATAACTTATTTTGCAATCATTTCCAAACCGCACATTCTCATAAATTCCCTGCTGGGAAAAGTTGCCGCCTACACTTCAAACATGATTGTGTTTTTCGACATTGACGGAATCTGTGTGTACGCAAACGAGCCTGCAAAAAAATTCCTGGGGATTAATGACGGTTCCCTCGATAAGTGCAAGGAACTTTTGGAAGAAATCACAGGACAAAAAATTGAAGTGGAAAAAAACGAAAACTACACGAAAACCATTGCCACGAACAAAAATCCTGTTGCTCATCTTCAAGTGGAATACAGAACCATTTTCCACAACAAAAAAACAGAAGGTGTCTTTTTTCAAATGCAGGACGCAACCGAATCAGTGAACAGGTACAGAAAAGAAAAGTATCTGGCCACCCACGATCCTCTTACCGGAATTTACAACCGCGAAACTCTTTTTAAAAACGCAGAAGAAAAAATCCACGCAGCTCCGGAAACTTCTTTCTATGTACTTGCAATCGATGTAAAAAATTTCACTTTACTCAACGATATGTTCGGACGCGAAACCGGTGATACTGTGCTGAAAAAAATGGCATTCCTTTTTCCTTCAAAAAAACTGCCGAATGTTCTCTACGGCAGACTCGAAGGCGATAAATTCGGTATGGTATTAAGCAAAGAAGATTTTGAAAGCAATGTTGCTGAACTGCGCCACATTGGATGGCAGATCGGAACACTTCTTCGGAAACGGCATTACTCCGTCACTTTGCTTATAGGAATTTACCGCACGGGAGAAAACGACATCTCCATACCGACGATGTTCGACCGCGCACTTATTGCGATTGATTCAATCAAAAACAGCGGAGATGCAAAAATCGCATATTACGATGAGGAGATGCGTCAGGAAATGGTTTGGGAACAGCAGATTGTCACGGAATTTTCCAACGCAATTGCCTCACGCCAATTCGAAATCTATCTTCAACCGCAGGCAGACCGCGAAGGCCGGATAGTCGGTGCAGAAGCATTGGCACGTTGGAACCATCCGCAGAAAGGATTGATTCCTCCGATTCACTTCATTCCAGTGCTCGAAAAAAACGGACTCATTTCAAAACTCGATTTTTATGTTTGGGAACAGACCTGCATCATTTTGCAGAAACTGAAACGAATGGACAAAAATGATTTTTACATTTCCGTAAACATTTCCCCGAAGGATTTTTATTACACGGATGTTGCGCAATCATTAATCGACCTTGTGGCCAAATATGAAATCGACTGCAAAAACCTTCGGCTTGAAATCACCGAAAGCGTAATCTCCACCGACCTTGAAATGAAACTTCCTCTGCTCGACCGGCTTCAAGTGCTGGGCTTCATTGTAGAAATGGACGATTTCGGAAGCGGAAACTCATCGCTCAATATGCTCAAAGACATCCGCGTGGACGTTCTTAAACTTGACATGGGATTTTTGTACCGTGCAAAAGATTTGGAAAGAAGCCGCATCATTATAAAACAGATAATCCTTATGGCAAGGGAACTCGGCATACAAGTTGTCACCGAAGGAGTCGAAACTCAGGCTCAGGCAGATTTTCTGCGTTCCGTGGGATGCGACGTCTTCCAGGGATACTATTTCGGGAAGCCGGTTCCGTTTGAAAACTTTTTCTCTCAAATGTTGCCATAGACTGAAAAAAATGGTATCATAGGTTCAATTTTTCAGGGCAGATCTAGCGCAAAATCATTCTTGGAACGGGACTGCCCGATGCAAGAGGATTAAGAATGAACAATACCGTAGACATTGCCCGGCAACTGGCCATCATCGTCATTTTTGCAAAAGCGTTCGGACTTATCGCCCGTAAACTCAAAGCTCCCCAGGTTGCGGGAGAAATCGTCGCAGGACTTATTATCGGTCCGAGTCTTTTTGGATGGGTAAAGGCATCCGACTTTCTTGGCGGAATGGCGGAAATCGGTGTCATCATGCTGATGTTCAACGCAGGTCTTACAACGAACATCAAAGATTTGAAGAAATCTGGACTCAAAGCCACACTGATTGCCTGCGCAGGAGTTTTTCTCCCGCTTGTATGCGGCACAATTCTTTTCATGGCTTTCTATGGATTTGAACCAATCGGTTCGCCACAGTTTTACAGGGCGCTTTTCATCGGAACAATTTTAACAGCCACATCGGTCAGTATTACGGTGCAGGCTTTGAAAGAGCTCGGAAAACTCTCAAGCTTCGTTGGCACAACAATCGTAAGTGCGGCCATTATCGACGATGTATTAGGAATCATCGTGCTCACTTTCGTAATTGGATTAACGCCCAATTCAGGAGCGGCTTCAGAAAGCTCATCGTCACCAGTATTGAAAATCATCATTTCCACAATTTTGTTTTTCGCTCTGGCAATCATACTTGGAATTGTATTCTACAAAGTCTTCAAGATATATGAAAAAAAACACAAGCACACAAGACGCATTCCCATCGTCGGACTGGCCCTCGCATTTTCACTGGCTTATGTGGCGCAGAGATTTTTCGGAGTGGCAGACATTACGGGAGCCTACATTGCCGGTGTGATTCTCTGCGCAACCGACGATTCCAGTTACATTTCCCGCAAGATGGACGTGAACTCTTACATGCTGTTCGGCCCTGTGTTCTTCTGCTCAATCGGTCTCCAGACAAACATCCGCACTCTCGATATGTCAATTTTGTTGTTTACGCTTGCCTTTGTTGCAGTCGGAATGATTTCAAAGGTTTTAGGCTGCGGACTCACTGCCAAAGCCTGTAAATTCAACACAAGCGACAGCCTTAAAATTGGATGCGGCATGATGACCCGTGGCGAAGTTGCATTGATTGTTGCACAGAGGGGTCTGGCCGCCGGAATTTTGGATCACGCCTATTTCACCGCCGTAATTGTTCTCATCATTGTAAGTTCAATCACAACGCCCATAGCACTAAAGGCCATTTATCATCACGACGAAAAAAAATCTCCCGTTGCACTTGATTCACAAGCAACAGCGGGAGTCTGATTAAAACGGGGGATTCCACGAACAGTTTTTCCGAAGCGAACCTGTTTGGAGTTTCCCGTCATTTTGAAACCGGGCGGTAATACAAAGTTGCCCCCCGGCGTCCGTTTGAAGACGGAACTCTCTGAATCTCAAAATCATCATCAAGATATTCAATCAAATCAGAAAGTTTTTTGAAGCCATAATCCAAAGTATCGAATCCAGGATCCTGACGTTTGAAGAATGAACCTGCCGCACTCACATCTGCCCATCCGTTGTCATCCGCATAACGTTCATACGCCGTCATCAGCAGCTTGTAGATTTTGCGGAACTGTCTGTCAGTCATTGTTTCGCCTGCATTTTTATGGAAGAATCCACCTATGCCGCTTTTTGTATTCTTGGAAGATTTGTGAGACCTGTGCTTAATTTCGGCAAGTTTATCTTCCGCTTCCTCAGCCTCATCTTCCTCCTCTTCCTTCAGATTTTCAATGTAAATGAAATCATCACAGGCATTAACAAAAGAGACAGGAGTTTTTTTCTGCCCCACTCCGAAAACGTAAATCTGACTTTCCTTCAGGCGGGTGGCAAGCTTTGTAAAGTCAGAATCGCTGGTCACAAGAGCAATGGCATCATACTTGTCGGTATAAAGCAAATCCATTGCATCTATAATCATTGCACTGTCGCTGGAATTTTTTCCCTGTGTGTACGCAAACTGCTGGATTGGAATAATCGCATTGTCGTTCAATTCCTTTTTCCAGTTTTTTAGTGTATCCAAAGAAAAATCTCCGTAAGCACGTTTTGTAATAATGTGACCATGAACCGCAATCTCCTGCAGAATCGGTTTCAGTTTTTTTCCGGGAGTGTTGTCGGCATCAATCAGCACAGCGATTTTTTTCTGTTCATCAATATCAATCATAATTCTCTCCTATTAATCAATCTACTGCTGGCTCTTGAATTCAGAAATCTTCTTTATAAACCGTGATGCCGTGTATTTTGAAAGATAGAACGGATACTCGCACAAAGATGAAGTGCAAATAAAGCGCTCTTCGTCATCGGGAATTGCAAACACTTTTACAGAGCACACAGCGGCAGAAGTCGTAATGTCCACCTGAGAAACTTTTTCGTACTCAAAAAGATTCACATTTTCATCAGCCCAGCTGCTTGCTGAAAGCGATGCAAGAGAAATGGCCCATGCATTGATCTGCTCCTGACTGAAATCGCCCTCCGCATTTTCCCCGTTTACAAAAAGATTCCATTTCACCGAGGATGCCGCAGTTTCGTCTTCCGCAGAAGGAGTCACGGTGTTTACAGAACGAGAGATTTCAAACGGCTCTTCACCGGACACACGAACCGAAACGATTCCCTGTGAATCAAATGAATAAACAGTTTTGTCGCGAAGAGAGTCGAGGGTGCAGGAAAAAAGAGCGTGCAATGTGGCATTTGCAATCTGTACGGCCTGTGAGTCGTCAACCAGCACGTATGACTGAGAACCGGCGGTTGTATTTTTTCCAACAGTAAGAACACGGGTTGTGCCGGCGGTTTTTGCAGTCACAGTGATTTTGGAAGCCTCATCCAAACCATAACGCTCGGCATTGTTTCCGACAGAGGACGATGCGGTTCCCACGACTTTTATTTCACGCATTGCATCGAACAAAGCCTGTGCACTTGTTTCAGAAGCCTTGTAAAATTTCTGATCGGAAGCATTGCCAACCTCAAATCCGGCTTCCAGCTTTTTAATTACAAGCTCAGAACCGCTTCCCGGCTTTACGGTAATTTCAGTTATTTCGTCCTTCAAGGAAAAAGTCTTTGAAGAACTTCTTCCGGTCAATGCAATCTGAAAAAGATACACAACCAAAAGCACGGCAATTAGTGACAGCAAAATTATTTTCTTTACGGCAGTCTTATTCATCTGAACCCTCTTTTTTCTTTGCATCATTTGTCTTTGAAATTTCACGTCCGTCATCAGGATTATAGCGCATCCTGATTGCATTGCGTCTGTGACGGCGGACAAGCAAAACTATTAATCCTGCAATAACCACGAGGAGTGCAAGTCCTATCTCATTGAAATATTTAACCACGTTGACAAATGTTCCGGTCGTAGTCTTCAATGTATTCAAACTCAATCCCTTGGTGCGCATGGTGCACAAATCTTCGTTGCCGTTCATATAATCAATTATGTTCTGCAAAAGAAGAGCTGTTTTAGAGAAGAAACTCTGTGTCAAATAATTGGATGTAATTGCTGAAGTTGCAACCACGCAGATTTTTCCCTGACGTGCACTCTTGCTCAAATGAGCGGCATTTGCAAACGCTGTGTCATCATCACCTTTTACGGGAGCCTCGGTGTATGCGCTTGAGAAACTGCCCTCCACAATTGTAACAACAGGACTGCTCTTGAATTTGTCTTCCGACGGCGGGGCAAGATAGTTCGGATCGAGTATAAACGAATCTGTTTCCACCCAGGATTTATTTGATGTGACAACCAAATCACTTACCGTAAGTCCTTTTTCGCGGGCCTCAGATGCATCGACAGAACCTGAAAGGAATGTCACAATCTGTCCCAGATTTTTTGAAACCGGATGCTTCTGATTCACATAAGTCATATCAACGACAGGAGCATAATAAAGTTCCACTTCACGACCCGACCACTGATCCTGAGTAACAGCACAATTCTTATCCATCACATATTCGTGTTTCAAAGCGATTCCGTATTTTTCAAGAAGAGCCTCAAGCCCTGTTTCAACGGGGCGATACTGGGGCATTTCGTATTGAGTCTGAGGATTCTGAATCTCGAACGGATCCTGGAACACAACAAGATTTCCACCGTTCATAAGGAACTGATCGAGTTTATAAAGTTCAGCCTCCGTAAATTCAGTGCGGGGTGCGTTTATAATCACGGACTGAATGCCCATCGGAATATCTTCTTCAGCGAGTTTCACTTCCTTCAACGTGTATGAATCCTGAATCAAAGATGCCAATGCCGCGCTTCCTGCCTCACTGTCGTTAACATCAAGTTCTCCGTGGCCGGTGATGTAGGCAACAGTCGTTACATTGGATGCCAGCGATTTCAGTGTTTCATCCATATAATCGCCAAGATATTCTGTACCCTGGACAACGAAGGAAACCACACCATTCACAAGATCCAAAGTCTTCCCGATCTGGAAAGGAATGCATCGACTCACATCTCCGTTTTCAAGCACAAGGGCCATCGTTCCGTAGATTATGCCTTTTTCTTTATCCTCGAAATACGGCACACCATATTTTGCATGAAGAGCGGAAACGTCATCAATTGAAGGACTCACAACAGAATAAGACAAGCGGCCTTCGTATTTTTTATTCAGAGTCTCAACAACGTCCTGCACAATGGAATCAAGCTGAGAAAATCCATCGATGCGGAGAGCGGCGAGTTCCTGAGATTTGTAAAGAGTAACCTGCACTCCGTTTGAAAGAGACGAAAGAAGATTTGTGTTTGCAATCACCCTGCTGATTGTTGTGGTGATTTTGAATTCCATTCCGTCCGTTGAAGTGAGATTGTCAAGAAGCTCCATCTGATCGGCATAAGTTATTACCATTCCCATGAAGGCATTTTTGAATCCCATCTCGTTGTTTTTTATCTCGCGGATTTGAAGCTGCTGAAGACCGTAAGAAGAAGCCATCCGCTGGTTTTCCTCTTTGTCCATATCAAGATATTCGTAACGGAAATTGCTGTTTGCAGCCATCGAATATTCGCTCAAAATATCTTCCACATATTGACGAACAGTGGAATAAGGAGCCGGAAGATTGTTTGTGAAAAACACTTTTACATCCAACGGCTCTTGAATGGTTTTTACAACTTCGCGGCTCACAGGTGAAAGTGAATAAGACTTCGGACCTGTAATATCCCAGCGGAAAAATGCTCTGCCGGCCACAAGATTAAGCAGAACGAGAGCAACTGCAAAAAGCGGAAGAAGTCCCGCAGGTTTTTTAAGCCAATTGAGAAATGCATTTTGGTTTTTCTTTTTATTTGAATCAATTTGCTGTTTGTTTTCAGTTTTCATTTTCAGCCCTTCCTGGATTTGTTAAGCGTGTGTACAGTAAGCACAAAGAAAAGTGCCGTCACAGAAATAAAATAAAGCAAATCACGAGTGTCTATGATTCCACGTGAGATTGAATCAAAATGATTCGATGCCGAGATGAATGTTACCAAAGAAACCACAGGCCCCGGAAACAGAATCGCGAAATAGTCAATCATTGTGAGTGAAATGCAGATTGCAAGAGCCACGAAAAATGCTATAATCTGATTTTTTGTAAGTGCCGAACTGAACACACCGATGGAAGTAAAAGCCGCAGCAAGCAGAACGGCTCCCGCATATCCTCCGATAATCGGACCGGCATCAGGTGTTCCGAAAATACAGCAGGCGACAACATAAAAAAGAGTGGGCACAAGAAGACTGACCGCAGATATGAATGCCGCAAGAGACTTTCCGATTGCAACATCAAGAACAGTTACAGGAAGTGTAAGCAGAGTCTCGATGGAACCGCTTCTCTTTTCTTCGGCAAAAACACGCATGGTCATTGCCGGTACAAAAAAACTGAACACCAGGGGAAGTTGTGAAAAGAAATTCCTGAGTTCGGCGCGTTGCATCAAAAAGAAAATGGAAAAAAATCTGAAGCCGCAATAAATCAGGAACAAAAATCCAACGATATATGCAACCGGGCTTGTAAAATATGCGGCAAGTTCACGCCGCAAAATTATTGTCCACACAGATTTTGTTTTTGCAGATTTCTCCGCGCTGGAAGTATATGCCGCTTCACTCATTTTTCATCTCCTCCCATTGTAATCGTACGGAACACATCCTCAAGACTGTTCTTCTGCATTTCGATTTCGTAAAGGCTCCAGCCGCTTTCAACAATCTTCTTTGCAATGGCAGGGCGCACATCTTTTGATGAACCGCAGCCCGTGGTCACATGCAGAAGCGATGAATCGTCTTTTTCCACAGAGCAGCTTTCCACGCCGTCAACAGACTCAAGCGCAGAACGGACTGAAGATTCTTCGGCATTGCCCACCGTAAGACGCACGACATTGGAATGACCGTAATGCTCCTGAAGTTCTTCGGTGGATGAGTCTGCAAGTTTTTTTCCCGCAGAGATGATTATGACCCTGTTGCACAGAGATTCAACTTCGCTCAAAATATGAGTTGAAACAATCACCGTTCGGGTTTTACCGATTTCCTTTATAAGAGACCTTACTTCAGTGACTTGATTCGGGTCAAGACCGCTGGTGGGTTCGTCAAGAATCAGGATTTCAGGATTTCCCATAAGTGCATGCGCAAGACCGACCCGCTGTCTGTTTCCCCGGGAAAGATCAGCAATGTTTTTGTGCATCACTTCGCCAAGACCACAGACCGAAGCAAGATGCGGAACCCTTTCTTTCGGATCCACATTCTGCATACGTGCCACATACTCAAGATAATCCGCCACAATCATGTCGCCGTAAAGAGGGGCTGACTCCGGCATATAACCGATTTTACGTTTGGTTTCAACTGGAAATGCGGTAACGTCCATGCCGTCCACACGGATACAACCAGCAGAAGGTTCAAGGAAGCCGCAAATCATACGCATTGTTGTTGTCTTTCCAGCACCGTTAGGTCCCAAAAGGCCGACAATCTCGCCGGTCTGAATGGAAAAGCTGATGTCATCCACAGCACGGAACGTGTCGAAAAGGCGGGATACATGCTCAACTTCAATCATTTCTTATCTCCAAAAAATCTTTCAAATGTTATATCATTATAACCGTTTATTCCATAGGAAGAATATAAAATTTTCCGGCAATATCAAAAAATTATTATTTCGTGCCGCCGAGTTTTAAAATCTTCCGTTTCATCAGTTGAAAGGGCATCTCCAAAAACGGATTTATCAGAGACTCCCTAAAGTCCTTTTTTCTTTGCTTCTTTCCACAAAGCCTCCATTTCTTCCAAAGGATTTGAGTTCTCCGAATTGCTTTTATTTTTCATGCCTGATTCCACGTAACTGTATCTGCGGCGGAATTTCCGGCAGGCCCTTTCAAGCGCGGCATCGGCACAGATTCCGTACTCCATTGAAAGACAAACCGCACTGAAAAGAAGATCTCCGAGTTCGTCTTCAAGATGGTCTTTGTCATCCTCACGGGCGGCTTCTTTCACTTCCAAAAGTTCTTCGCGCACTTTGTCGGCGGCATAGTCAGCAGACGGCCATTTGAATCCCTGAGAGGCGGCTTTTTTCAGATATTTGCAGGCCTTCAACAGCGGAGGGAATCCGTCGGGAACCTGATCGAGGACAAAGTCTTTTTTGCGGCCCTCAACGTTGTTTTTTATGTCGTTCCAACGCGAAAACACCTGCTCCACCGAAGAATTTTTCAAATCCTCACCCTGAGCGGAAACTTCAAGTCCTTCGATGCCTGAAAAATCCACATGCGGATGACGGCGCACCATTTTTTCCGCCACGTCTTGAATTGCGTCTGCCGGGGTAAAATCACCTGAGTCGCGGTACATGCCCAACACAAGCAGGAGGTCAAAGAGGATGTCGCCCAGTTCTTCCTTTGCATCCGCACTGTCACCGCGGGTTATCGCATCAACAGCTTCAAAAGTTTCTTCTATTAATTTGGGGCGCATTGAAGATGGTGTCTGCACTTTATCCCACGGACATCCTTCCGGGGAACGCAAACGGTCTGCAATGCGGTACAAAAGTCTGAATGCTTCTGAGGCAGAGTCCAAATCTTTGGAATCAGTTGATTCTATCATATATCGCTCTTACGGAAGCAGTTTCTTTTTTCCCCATTCAGGAATCAGCCGCTGGGGATCCTTGAAAGTGAGAATCTTCGCAAAAAGAGCCGCCGTCTGCGGAAAAATCTGGCTCAGGCAAATCTTTTCGTCGGGAGTGAAATTTCCAAGCACGTAGTCGGCAATCTGCCCGTTCGAAGGCTTCCCCACGCCAAGTCTGAGTCTCCAGAAATCAGCCGTGCCCAAAACTGCTTTCGTGGAACGAAGTCCGTTGTGTCCTCCAAGTCCGCCGCTCCATTTAAGGCTCACTGTGCCAAGCGGAAGTTCGATTTCGTCATGCACCACAAGCACATCAGACGCCGGGATTTTAAAGAAACGGGCCGCCTCGCCGATTGCTTCCCCGCTTAGATTCATATAAGTCTGAGGCTGAATGAAATACAATTTTTCAGGGGCATCAGCAGGAACGGGCAGAGAACCGTCCGCACGACGCTCAATCACGGAAGATTCCACCATCCAGGACACCATCTGGTCATAATCAACACAGCAGAATTCGGATTTATATTTTGAAGACCATGAAAAGCGTGAAAAAAAAGGCAGACTTTTAAGAAAAAGCCACGCCGTATTGTGCCGGGTATTTTCATATTCACGGCCATAATTACCCAGAAAGGCCACCAATTGAACCATTTTGTCGCTCCATTTGAGTTTGCAGCATCAAAATCACTTTAAAAAGGATTTTTCGAGATGTCCACAACTTTAAAGATACAACTTTGACGGAAAATTATCAAATTTTTTTTCAAATTCCACTTGATTTTTCCTTGAAAACCGCTATACTCTGATAGTAGTACTATCACGTATTTCAACAATGCTGAATTCCGCTCCGGAGGTTTTATGAGACGCACGAAAATTATCACAGTGATTCTGGCATCCCTTTTTACTGCCATGGTTCCGCTCGCAGCAGACGGACTCCCTGAAAATATGGCGTTTTCAATCGGTGTGGATTTTGCCTATTACCCGAAAAGCGACCATATTGCAGGAAGCGGAGACACTTTTGCACCGATTACAGGAGCTTACAGCGGCATTGAAGGCAGAGTCACGGGCAATATCTCTTACAGTCTCCCCACCCCCCTTGGTGAAAGCTGGCTCGTAAAAGACGCAAACGTGGTATTCAACGGAAAATTGGAACTCACCCCCGTTTCTGTAAAGCCGGGAATCTCCGTTTCATTCACACCGCTCCCCTTCCTTGTTTTCAGTGCAGGATTCGATGTCGGCACAGGATGGGATTTGGGAACTCTCTTCAAAGGCGGAATGGCATCTCTTTCAACCGGCACAAATCCTTATGAATACAATGCTCTCCCCGCTTTCGCACACTGGTTCCTGAAGCCGTGGTTCCAGGCCACTTTCCAGTTCGACACAGGGGCAATTTTCAAGGGAGACTGGACCCACGTTGTGATGCAGGCCTCCTATCAAGCTTATTACGAAGGAATCACCGGTATGGCAGACGGGGAAATATGGAAATGGCAGCTCACAGGCAACAAAGTGAACGGATGGAAGCAGTACATCAACGTTGTCGTTGCATATCAGATGCCCTTGGTCATAAAACGTGCAGGAATCCTCTTTGAATGGGACGGATACTACAGCCCCGCAGCCTACAACACAGACCGCTACGGTGGATACGATGCGGCTTTTATGGAATGTTCAATCGGACCGCTCGCCCAGTTTGAATTCAACGAACATCACAACCTCACAGTCCTCTTCGGATTCTCAAGCAGAAGACGTTTCTCATATTACAACCCCGAAATTTCCGTAATGGAACCCACATGGTCTGCTTCGGGACGCGAATGGTATTTCAAGCGCCTTGCACTCAGCTACACTTACAAATTCTAAAGATGAAAGACATAACTGTATTGTGCAAAGTGGTGGACAATTACGGCGACATCGGATTTGTCTACCGGCTCACAAGGGAGATTTCCAGAAGGCGGCCTGAACTGAGACTGAGGATTGTTGTTTCAAATCTTTCCTCGTTTGCGGCGATGGCCCCCGGTCTGGATGCAAAAAAGGCGCGTCAGGAATACAATGGAAATCTTGTGCTCGACTGGAACAACGAAGAGATTTGCACTAAGGAATTCACGGAAAATCCCCCGGAGATAATCTTTGAGTGCTTCCAATGCGGCAGACCCGAATGGCTCGAAAACCTTCTCTTCAGCAAGGAGAATCCGCCGGAACACACAGTACAGATTGTAAACGTGGAATATCTTACGGCAGAAGATTGGGCAGACGACTTCCATCTTTTGAAAAGCGGCACAAGGTCGGCAAAAGTAAAAAAAATCAACTTCATGCCGGGATTCACAGCCCGTACAGGCGGACTTGTGTTGGACAGCCACTTTATGAAATGCCTCGAATACAAGGATTACGCCCTCAAGACGCTGCAAAAAGGCCTCCCGGAACCGACCGGCAGAACCATCGCAGAATCCGTTTCAGACGGCAGTATTTTCCCAGTGCTGATTTTCTCATATCCGCGCGATTTTTCGGGAATCATCAGCGGACTTGCACAATTCCAGGAAGCACAGAAGAAAAAAAATCCCCGGTTTACGGTGTGCATTTTCGCCGCAAACGGAATCAGCCTGGAACCGCTCATCGAAAGTCACAGAAACGCAGGCGAACCGTTCCCACTTATCAGGCTTCCGTACATAAGCCAGAGGACTTGGGACGCACTCTTGACTCTCACGAAATTCAACCTTATCCGAGGAGAGGACTCCTTTTCACGTGCCTGTCTTTCCGGCATCCCCTTTTTGTGGCACGCATATCCACAGGAAAATGAATTTCAGCTTGTGAAGACCCGTGCAGTTCTTTCGCGGATTGAGCCTTTCTTTGGCGGGCAAAAAAAGATTTTCGAAAACTACGCCTCTCTCACGCAGATTTACAACCGTACCCCAGGCAAAGACACCGACGCAGACTCCCAGGAAGCGATGAATGACTATCCTGAATCCGCTGAATTTACGGAAGCAAAGCGAAAATCTTCGGAAAGCACCCTTTTTTGCAATCTTCTGCTTGAATACGACACTCTCTCCACCGCCTGCAAAGATTTTTCCCGCTCGCTCATTTCAAACGGAGATTTGGCGGAACATCTGCTTTCGTACTGCGACACTCTGGATTTTTCCCGCTGAAGCACAGTGCAACAATGATTGCAAGCTCCGCTAAATAAATTCACGCAATCTTCCGATATTGAGAGTATGAATTTGAAGGCGCTTATGACGCTGGCCATTTCCGTAATAAGAGACTGGCGCGTCATTTTTATCACAATATTATTCCTCATTCTGGCCTCTTTGGCATCCTACGTGGTCCGGTACAGAAAAAAGCCCCGTAAACCGAAGAAGGCAAAGCCCGTACCCGCTCCCAAACCTGCGAAAAAGAAAGAAAAAACAGAAGATGAAGAGGATGAAGCGGAAGAGGAAACGTCATCCAAATAACGATTCAAGCGGTCCCTGCCTGATTTTTTTCAGAAAAGAGGCCGTTCTGTTTTCCCAAAAAGCCATTCTCCGCCACCTTTTGCTAAGATATTTCCTATTGATTTTTTGCGGCACCCCTGATTTTCTTGTCCCGCAGTCAATTTTCCTGAACCAAGGCCAAAGACACATCCTCAGATATTTTTCCTTCATCATCGAAGTAAAAAGCTCCACCACGTCATCCTCTTCCCAAATCCTCATTCCAAAACGCAGCACATCACGACGATTCAGATTTTCCAAAAGATTTTCGCAAATTTCCTCCCTGTCCATGCATTTTCTGTTACGCAGCACAAAGTCCTGCACAAAAGACGCATCATCGGCAAAATCGGCAGGCTTTCCACGTTCGCACACATCGCAACCGTCGCAAACAGCCTGCTCTCCGTTCAGTGCATCCAAAAGCACCTGTCTCCTGCAAGTTTGACTTTCCGCAAAATCAAACACGGCCCGCTGTCTGCTCCCCTTCGGATAAAGACTGAATCTGTGTGAATCGTCTGGGCCCCAAATCAAAAATGCATTCCCGATTTTTCCATCACGGGCCGCCCTGCCCGCTTCCTGAATGTAACTTTCCACATTCGGCGGAGGAGCATAATGAATCACAGTGCGCACATCCTGTTTGTCAACACCCATGCCATAAGCGCAAGTCACAGCCATAATTGCATCCGTCTTTCCGTGGAACCATTTCTCTGTGTCCTTCTTTTCTTCCCTGCTTAATCCTGCGTGATAAAATCTCACTTTGCCGCGACCGCAGCAAACCGAAAGTTCACGTGCCATATCCTCGGCATTTTTTCTTGTGCCGCAGAAAATCAACATGGGCTTTTGTTCCGTAAGAGCAAGTCTCACCGCAGCCCTTTTCTTTGCATAGGCATTGACTACCGTATAATGAATGTTCGGACGGTCAGAGTCGCTCCTCACAATATGAGCCTCGCCGCCAAACAGAACCTCGGAAACTCTCTGCAGCACAGTGAATGAAGCCGTTGCAGTAAAAGCCGTCACAACAGGAGGATTTATTTTCCGTATCATCTCCCCAAGCGTAAGATAGGCAGGACGAAACGAATCCCCCCACTCGGAAACACAATGAGCCTCGTCGATTGCAATGTGTTTTATTCCGCAAGTGCAGAGCCGTGAAAGCAGCCCCTCATTTTGAAGCACCTCAGGATTCGCAAGTATGATTTTCGCACCTTCGTTTATGCGGCGGAAATTTTCCTCACGTTCCTCAGCACTTTGTCCTCCGCGGAATTCAACAGCCTCAAGATGTCCTGCATCCATTCTCCGTTTTTGATCGGACATAAGAGCCAAAAGAGGATAGATTACAAGAGTGGGTCCGTCAAGCAAGAGTGCCGGCGTTAAAAAACACAGGGATTTTCCCGCACCAGTTGGAAGCAAAACAATCTGCCGTCCTTTGCAAACAGAATCATTCAATTCACTTTGTTCCATTTCATCATTCCCGGCACGGACCGCGTCCATAATGTTTGCAATCACAATCCTCTGCCACGGGAACAAAAACTTAATCCCGAAAGCCTCCTTCGCGGCAAGAGTCGCCTCGTCATCAAAATCCGCCTCAGTCCAATCGGCACACACCAAGGGATAATCGATGCCTTCCTTCAACAAATCATTTTCATTGCACATACAAAACCTTCCATTAATATTATATGCGCCGATTTTCAATTTCGTATATTAAATTGAAAAAAAATCCCCGATGGCAAAAAAAAGTCACCGGGGAAATCCTCGAAAAAAATTCAGGAACTTG
>DGXM01000071.1:39599-42016 GCA_002396325.1 Treponema sp. UBA4232 | reverse complement strand
TTGCCACCACCGTCATCCCAGACTTGCCACCACTGTCATCCCGAACTTGATTCGGGATCTCCTTTTTACGAGAGATGCTGAATCAAGTTCAGCATGACACAGCCCGTTTTGCATGACACAGCTTCGTTCAGCATGACATAACTTCATTTTGCATGACACAGCCCGTCAATTCTCAACTATCCTTGACTAAATCTGTGTAATATTCTACTATTAAATATTATGACCGCGAATGAATTACGTTCTAAATACATTGCGTTTTTTAAGAGCAAAAACCATGCCGAAATTTCCGGGCAGTCTCTGATTCCCGAAAACGATCCTTCAGTTCTGTTTACCACAGCAGGAATGCATCCTCTTGTGCCTTATCTTTTGGGTGAACCGCATCCCTCAGGAACACGCCTTACAGACTATCAGAAATGCATCCGTACAGGCGATATTGACGAAGTAGGGGATCCCAGCCACTTGACTTGCTTTGAGATGCTTGGAAACTGGTCTCTTGGCGACTATTTTAAGAAAGAATCAATCGCTTTTTCATACGAGTTTCTGACCAGCAAAGAATGGCTTGGACTCGACCCGAGAAAGATTTCCGTGACTGTTTTTGAAGGCGACGAATCTGCTCCACGCGACGATGAGGCTGCCGGTTACTGGAAGGAAAACGGAATGCCCGAAGACAAAATTGCGTATCTTCCGGCAAGCGACAACTGGTGGGCGGCAGGTCCAACCGGTCCGTGCGGTCCTGATACAGAGATTTTCTACTGGGTTGGCGAGGGACTTCCTCCCGTCGGTTCAAACAAAAAGACTGACAGCGCAAACTGGATGGAAATCTGGAACAATGTCTTCATGCAGTTCAACCGCATTGACGAAAAGACTTTGGTAAAGCTTCCAAAGCAGAATGTTGACACTGGAATGGGGCTTGAGCGCACCAACTGCATCCTTCAGGGAAAGACCAGCGTTTATCTGACCGAGGTTTTCCAGCCGATTATTGCAGAAATTGAAAAATTGGCTTCATATAAATACGGTGATGATGCGGAAAAAGACAAGAGCGTGCGTATTATTGCAGATCATGCCCGCGCATCTGTCTTCATCCTGGGAGACCAGAAGGGGGTTTCTCCTTCAAACGTTGGAGCGGGGTATGTTCTTCGCCGCTTGATCCGCCGTGCAGTACGTCATGGCTTAAAGCTTGGAATAGACACAGAGTTCCTTGCACAGATTGCCGTTCCTGTAATTGAAAATTTCAAGGGTGCATATCCTGAGCTTGAAGAAAATTCAGAAAAAATAAAGAAAGAACTCACCGCCGAAGAAAACAAATTCCGTGACACACTCAAAAAAGGCGAGGCCGAGTTCCAGAAACTGCTTCCAAATCTGATGAAGAATCCCAAAAAGGAGATTTCAGGAAAGGTTGCGTTCCGTCTTTACGACACATTCGGTTATCCGCTGGAGTTGACACAGGAACTTGGAGCCGAGTACGGCTTTACAGTTGATGTTGAAGGTTTCAAGGAAGCGGAAAAAAAGCATCAGGAAGCCTCAAAGACTCTCGATGCGGGAAAAGCGAAAGGTGGTCTTGCGGAGCAGTCCGAAATCACCACGAAATATCACACGGCAACCCACCTTTTGCAGCAGGCCTTGGTTGACGTTCTTGGTGATGAGGTCGCCCAGAAGGGAAGCAACATCAACAACGAGCGCATGAGATTCGACTTCACATTCAGCCGTCCGATGACCAAAGAGGAAATTCAGAAGGCCGAAGACATCGTGAACGAAAAAATCAAGGAAGATTTGCCGGTAACAATGGAGATTATGACCTTGGAGCAGGCAAAGGCCGAGGGAGCACGGGCTCTTTTTGCCAATAAATACGGCGAAAGTGTGAAAGTCTACACGATTGGACGTGATCCAAAGACTGACTGGTTCAGCAAGGAAGTTTGCGGAGGACCCCATGTGCAGCATACGGCTCAGATCGGTGACTTCAAGATTGTAAAGGAACAGTCTAGTTCTGCCGGTGTGCGCAGAATCCGTGCTGTAATCTCAGGCGGACTTCCGTTGGAAGGTTAAAAAAATACACCATCTGTAACGAAAATATGATGGGTTTGTTATATTTAACGAAACAGGGCGGCTGCAAAGCTTCCTGTAGGAGAGGTTGAGGATTCAGCCCCAAGTCTTTTAGCAAAAGAGGAAGAAGGTTTTATGAAACGATTAGCTATTGGAATTGCATTAATTTTAGCGGTTGCATCATCAGTGTTTGCCCAGAATGATCTGCAGCCACTTGCTGTGGTCAAGCTGAACAAGCAGGAGACCATTACTTTAAAGCAGCTGAAAAATCGTGCCGCTTTTGTGGAAAAGCAGATGTCCGCAGTTTATGGCAGTGCACAGACTCTTACCGTGGAGCAGCGCAAGCAGCTGCTTGATACATTGATTCAGGAAAAACT
>DGXM01000071.1:20308-39484 GCA_002396325.1 Treponema sp. UBA4232 | reverse complement strand
GACGCAGCATTCCTGAGTTCCTTCTCACAGCAGTTGGGACGGCAGGTTACCGAGGCTCAGCTTTCAGAGGAAATCAAGGCGCAGACCGGAAAGACATTGAGTGAATATCTCCAGCAGTCCTCCGGTATGTCTCTTGCAGAAACAAAGGCATATCTGAAGACCCAGTTGATGGCACAGAGCTATGTGTATTCGCTGAAGCAGTCAGAAGTTCAGAGTGTTGCCGCCACAGACAAGGAAATCCGTGATGCCTACGACATGAACAAGACCCAGTTCCTGTGGGATGATATGGTGAAGCTTTTTCTGGTGATTGTTCCCAAGGGAAATGATGCGGTTGCAGCACGGGCCACGGCTACGGATTTGCGCAATCAGTATGTGAAGGACAAATCCAGCGAGGCGGCAATCAAGGCTTCCGAAGACAACGGAAAGATATATCAGGCAGGCCCTTATACTGTACATAAGAATTCCGCACAGGCGCAGGGTTGGTCGAACGACAAGATTCTTGAGCTTTTCGGGAAGAACGTCGGCTACATCAGCGAAGTGAACGAGACAAGCACAGACTTCCAGTTCTACGCAGTACAGCAGAAGTATGGCGCAAAGATGCTCGGACTCAGCGACATTGTTGCTCCTGAAACAAACGTGACTGTATACGAGTATATCAAGAGTAACCTTACAGCCCAGAAACAGCAGCAGTTCTTTACCCAGGCCGCGCAGGATATTGCAAAGTCTCTTGACACACCTGCCAACGTTGAGCGCAAAAAGACCGGTGAAGCTCTCAATGCCCTTCTTAAATGGTAAGGACTGAACTGTGTCGAGAAGAAAAGGAAGAATATTAGCGTTCCAGGCACTCTATTCATACGATGTGGGCGGAGTGCCCTTGGATGAGCTTTTGAAGTTGGAATGGGCGGAAGCGGCTGAAACCGAACCCGGCGAAAGCACTGATTTTGCCCGTATGATTATAGCAGGCACCATCAATCATCTGGAGCAGGTTGACGAATCCATAAGGAATCATCTTTCAGGCTCATGGACATTCGACCGGATCAACAAGGTCACACTTGCAATTCTGAGGATGAGCATCTATTCGCTTATCTTTCAGCCGGACATCCATCCAACCATAGTGATTGACGAGGCCATAGACATCGCGAAGGAATTTGGATCGGACGACTCCTTCAAGTTCATAAATGCGGTGCTTGATACCATTCGGAAAGAGCTGGATGTTAAAAAAGACGACTAGTAACAAGCGGTTTTCTCGTTTGAAGGGACCACTGGTGCTTATTTTTGCATCGGTGGTTTTGTCATGTTCATGCATTGCGTGTCAGGGGCACGTTGAAGGCGGATCCGTAACGGCATTGCTTGATTCTGCCGATGCCTACATCGCAAACGGAGATGTAAAATCTGCCTTTGCGAGTTTGAAGACCGCACAATCACAGGCTTCAAACACTTACGAGCGCATGGGTGTATACAAACGCTATCTGAAGCTCGGAGATTTGTCCCTTGCCGAAAAGACCGTGAAGAAAGCCCTTAGAAAAGACCATGATTCAAAAGAACTTGCCGCCATTTACGGAAGCCTCCTGCTTTCCCAAAACCGCATAAAAGAAGCCTTGAAAGTGAGCCGCGGCCTGAGCGGAAGTCAATACGGTTCAGTTTATGCCGAAGCATTTATGCGCAATGCAATCAACACCGGAAAATCCGCGAACGAACTTTTCGGAAGCCGCCGCACAAAAGCCGACCGCGAATGGGCGAAAGACGAGACAAGACGCAGTGAAGTTTTTTACGACACAAGATTTGCGCCTGTCTACCACGATGCGTACGTCGGTTCCGGACGTTACCGCTGGAATTGGAATGCCGCCGCTCTGTCTATGCACGCCGGAAAATACGATGATGCCGCTGCAATGTATCCCTCGAAAACAGAGTCCCTTGAAGATGCTCTTTTCTGGGGCACAATCTTGTACGATGCAGGCCGCTATCCCCAGAGTCTTGAGGCACTTCTCACCCGCAGTTCAGACACAGCCCCCGAGGATGTGCTGATTAAATACAAATCCCTTCTGGCGGATGATTATTACATCCTTGCGCAGGATGCCGAATCCGAACGTGAAAGAAGTGAGATACTTGGCATGAATCTTTCCGAGTACGCTGCGTCAAATCCTTCTGTTGCACAAATCCTTTCGCAGACTTATGTGAATTCCGCACTGTATTACAAAAGCAATGATGACCACCTTTCGGAGTACCAAAGACTCAATGCCCTTGTCACGCGCTATCCTGACTACAAACCTGGACTTGCCGCTTATGGGCAGTTCGCACTTGACCGTTCCCGTGTTCCGAAGGACGACACAATGACCGCACACATCAGGGCAGCAGGTCTCCAGACAAGGCAGATGGAAATTGAAGCGCAGATTCCTCCTGTTTCAGTTGATGATGCACTTGCTTTGGTGAAACATGCAATCGAAAAGAATTCGTCGCCTGATCTTCTTGTGCTGGAAGAGGAACTCATCCTCCAGTCCAACGGATACACCGAAGCTTCCCAGAGGGTTTCCCGTTTGTGGCCTTTGCTCGAAAGAAATCAAATAAGCGACAACCGTTATCCCCCCGAAATTGTCCGTTATGCCGTGGTTTCGCTCATTCAAAACGGCTATCTTGATGAAGCCTGCGAACTTTTCGACACCTACGAAAAGGAAGTCTATCAGCAGGATTACGGAAAAAAGAGCAGGAAGAAGAAGTTCTCCAGCGCAGAACATGCAGATGAAATGGAACTTTGGGAATGTGAAGTTGCCGCATGGTTTGCAATTCAAAATGGCGATGTCGAATCTGCTCTTGTTTTTTACAAAACAATCATAGAAAAATTCGCCCCCCGAAGTCCGGTGATGAATGTCTCAGGTCAGAATGATTCTGTGGTCAACAGCTATGTGAATGCCGGAAATATTTACTCTGGAACAAATCAGGGAGCCGTTGCGCTCGATTATCTGAACAAGGCTTCTTCTCGTGCCACGACAGCCGAACTCAAGGCGGAAATTTTGTACCGCATTGGAAAGCAGAATTTCTATCTGAATGATTTGCACAGTGCTTCAAAAGCGTTGCAGTATGCGCTTCGACTTGACCCGTCTCACAACAAGGCTCGTTTCGTTCTTCAGCAGGTGAACAGGGAGCAGAAATAATGATGAGGAAAAAATGAAACGTTTGATATATTTTGCCCTTTCCATTTTGCTGATTATGATTTTTCCTGCCTGCGGTAAAAAAACTCAGGCACCGGTGGAGCAGGAAACTGTGTCTGTCGTTACGGAAGGAATTGAAGCTGCTCCCCATTGGACAAACGAAGAAGGAATCATCTGTGTGCTTTTTGCTTACGGATTCAACACTCCCGAATTTTATGCAGAGGCCACGGAGAAACTCGGCTCCATTTACGGTGTTGATTCGGAAGGCGGTCTCCTCTATTTTCTTCAGTACCCTGATGATTTGAAATCCCGCATAAACAATTTGTATTCAATGCTTGACGGCAAAAAAATCCGGGGTCTGATTGTGCTCGGTGCGCCTGAAGGAACTCATTACGTGCTTGCAAGATTCCAGGATGCATACGAAGGCGGCCGTCCTTTCCCGGTGTTTTCGCTATTCCCACAGGATAATGTGCTCGGTCAGGAATCCACCTGCGATTTTGTGCTTGAATATGAAACTTCAGTCGAAGAGGAATCCGTTTCCGAGGAGATTACGCAGGAAATTGATGAAAACGCGGAGTCCGTTGTGATAAAAGCCGTAGCGGCAATGGCAGATTTGAAAGGCCCGCTTGCAAATGACTCCAACCTGCATCAGTATGTTCAGAACATGGTCGGTGAAACATTGGTGCAACGCTACACAGATCGTGAAACAGGCATCCAGTCCAGCAATCACTTTGTAATGGAGAGAAAGTAATGCCTCTCAGAAATCCGTTTACTCAAAATGAAACTTTGGTTTTTGCAACAACCGAGGCTCTTGTTGAATTGTCTGAAAAGGAACATTCTGAACTTCTGGTGATTTCAGATTCCCACGGAAGGAGCGACATTCTTTGTTCGATTGTGGAAGAAAAAGGAAAAGATTGTGATGCGTTGTTTTTCTGCGGAGACGGAATCCGTGACATTGCAGCTCTCGTGGAAAGAGCCTGTTCTTCCTCAAGGTTTTCCGCATGCGTTCCGCCTGTTCTCGCATTTGTTCAAGGCAACAACGACTACGAGAATTGCCCGATGGTAAATCCAAAGCATCTTTCAGATCCGGAAGCCCCCTGTTATATGGAAGTTGAAATTCCGCAGCAGATTCAAATCAATGTGAGCGGCATGAATGTGTTCATGGCGCACGGTCATCATCATGGTGTGTATGGAAGCATTGCTCCTTTGTGTCTTGATGCTGCAAACAGAGGAGCGAAAACTGTTTTATTTGGACACACGCATATTGCAATGAAAGGAGTCTCGAACGAGGTCTACGCGATAAACCCTGGAAGCTGCGCTTTTCCTCGCGGAGGTCAGCCGCCGTGTTTCGCAAGGGTTGGAATCACCAAGGGAAAAGACTTTCCTTCATGCAGATTTTTCAGACTCAGTTCTGAAGGAAGTATTCCTTACGATATGATTGCTTCTCCCTGGTAATTAAAGCGCGTCAAAAATATCAGTGATTTTCTGTATCTCCGCATCAGGATTTTTCCACCACGATGATGCCCAGATACGGTGCAGCTTCCATCCCCGGTTTTCAAGATATTTCTGTCTGTGATAATCACGGTCTCTCGGACTTGCCGCATTTTTGTAAAGACGCGAATCACACTCAAGACCAAGCACGTATTTCCTGTCTTTCTTTATTGCAAAGTCAATCGTGTATCCGCCGATTCCCACGTTTCTGTCAAATTCAATTCCTTCTTCTTTAAGTGCATTGGAAATGGAATCCATATAAAGCTGCTCTGATTCGGCATTTTCTTTTTCAGATTTTTCCTCGTTATCTGTGAATGAAAGAAGAATCTGTTTCGCCTTGTCTGTATTTTTTGAACTCACCGCATCTGCATATTCAAGATACTTCTTCAAGATTGCGGGACCGGGATTCTTCGTGTTGTCCACATTCAGCGTGGACGGGTCGAAGCTTACCACCACATGCACTTTCTGTTTTGCCCGGCTGATTGCAACATTGAGTCTGTTTTCGCCTCCTGACTGATTCAGCCAGCCGAAGTTCTGAATAAATTTTCCGCTTTCGTTTTTTGCATATCCAATCGAGAAGATGATTATGTCTCTTTCATCTCCCTGCACATTTTCAATATTCTTCACGAACAGACCGATGTCTTCTCCGTCTTTTGTGCGCACGGTTTCCTCACGGATGAGTTTGTCGAACTCTTCATCCTGCAGACATTCCTTGTCAATCAGGTCGTCTATTAAGTCACGCTGATTTGTATTGAATGTGATGATTCCGATTGTCTCCCTGTTTTGCCGTGTGGCAAAAATATTCTTCAAAAGGGAAACAATGTATTCCGCTTCTGCTTTGTTCTGTCGGTTTTCCCAAACGGCTTTCTCCATTTTGTGCATTTCAATCGGAGGAGTGTCTGGAGTTGTGATGTTCGGCGAGACGTAAAGTTTCCCGTTGTAGAACGCATAATTCGAAAAGGCAATCAATTCTTCATATCGGGACCGGTAGTGAAAATTCAGAAGCGTATCTTTGTATTTGTATTTTGCAAGATCCAATAGACTTTCTTCTTCCAGAGCGGCTGAAATTTCTTCGTCTTCATCAAGACTGTCTTCGTCAATGGTGATTCTTCCGGTGCCAAGACTTGAAGGACGCAGCTGTTTTTGGTCACCCGCGACAACGACTTTTTTTGCACGGAGGATTGAGGGAAGTCCCTTTTCCACATAGAGCTGGGAAGCTTCGTCAAAAATCAAAAGGTCGAAAACTCCAATCTGCAGGGGAATGATTTCGGAGACGACTTCGGGTGTGAGAAGCCAAATCTTGATTGCCTTGAAAAGTTCGAAATCGAATTTGCTTATGAATTTGTTCACACTCATTTTGCGTTTTGAATCGATTGCTCTCAAGATGTCGTTTTTACGTTTGGACTGAGTGAGCATGGAAAGATTTCCGTAAAGCACTTGTTCAAGATGTTCGCGTGTGAGTTTTGTCTTCTTTTGGATGTCATTGGAAATGGTTCTGATTGTCTCGGGGAAATTTTCAATCTGCAAAAGTGAGTCCCGGTGAGTAGCCTCGAAATCCATAAGGTGTTTGTAAAGCGAGAAGAATACAATTTCTTTTGCGGCCTCAAGAAGAGAATTGTTGCACAGATGCCGCGAGTTTTGCATTGAGGCAAAAAACAGTTTTTCTTTTTCTGAAAGACTGTCATAGTGCGGTTTCAGGGAAACGTATTCGGTGTAATGTTTCTGTCCTTCGGTAAAGTCGGAGGGCTTTTTCATAAGAAGATTTACAATCTCTTTGTTTGTTTCCGTGAAATACGGCTTTGCAAATTCCCTGATTTCTTTTTTGATTTTACCGCTTTCAAAAAGTCTTGCGAAGAAATTCTTTTTATTATGTTCTTCAATTTTCATCACAAGATTCTGCCATTGTGATTCAAGATGCTGAGTGTCAAAATCAGTAAGCGTGGAATTCATCTTCGAAAGCCACGGAAAGGTTTTGTCGAACTGAGTGAAAGTGTTCGTGCGGTTTACATTTTCCTCATTTGAAAAAATCTCTTGGCATTTGACAAGAGTGTCGTAATCCATTGAAAGTATCAGAGGATTTACCGTTTCGTTGAGTGTTTTCTCGCGTTGTAATTGTTCGGTCTTTGAAAAATCTTTGCGGGGGCATTTCAAATATAGTTTGTATGGTTCGATTCCAAAATCATCTTTTGTGTAAAGGGTCTTTGCAATTTTTTCAAGATGTGAAATCTGCGTGTCAATTTCAATGGAAAATTTTTCTTCACTTGAATCGGTCGTTGGTGCGTTTGTTTTTACTTCTGGAATGTTGACGATTTTCTGCATCTGTGAATAGAAAAGATTTTTGTTGTTCACATCGTCAATTATGAGTGCATATTTGGACAATTCACCAAGACGGGAATAGACAACGTCAAGAGCGGTCTTTTTTTCTGAAACCATCAGAACTGTCTTTCCACCTAAGGCTGCCTGTGAAATGAGACTTGTGATTGTCTGGGATTTTCCTGTTCCGGGAGGACCTTCAACCACAAGTTCGTCAGTTGTGTTCAGGTCATTTAAAACCTTCTCCTGAGAACTGTTCAATTCGTTTATGTAATGAAGTGCGGATTCGCAAATCGGAGTTTCGTTTCTAGCCGAAGCTTCATCATCCGTTGAAAGAAGGTCGTTTAAAAGCGTGTTGATGTTTCCGTCTTCCGCAATCTTCTGAAAATCCTTTTGTATGGAAGATGAACAGATTGGAAAGTTTCCGATTACAATCGAGTTTTCAAGAAAAAGATCTCCCGGAGAAAATTTTGGGAATGATTCAGCCGTGTAGTCAGTGAAGGCATGCATTTCATTTTCGCTTTCTTCAGACTGAATCTCAAGGTCGGAGTTTTTGTAAAAGGTTTTTATGCTTTCAAGAAATGTTTCGCGGCTTGTGTCTTCTATTTCTTCCGGCGGCAAAGGTGTGTTGAGACCGTTCGTCTTCTGATAAGCCAAAATCAAAGTGGTGTTGTAAAGAGCATCGCGGGAACGGTCAAGGGAAAGTTTAATGCTTGTGGGACTTCGTTCTTCGATTACAGGAAAAAGTGCAAGCGGACATCTCACATCAAAGTTTTCACCCGGCAAAGTTCCTTTTACAAACGGGTATGCGATGAAAAGATTGTTTTGTCCTTTCTCGCGGAGGAGTCTGTTTGTTGAACGCAAAAGCGAAGTGATTTTTTTGAATTTCTGTTCATCCTTCAGATTTGCAACTTCAATTTTTTTTCCTGTTCCCAGCAGAATGTCGCGGGCATCGTAATTGCCGCTGAAAAGATCAACGGCGTATTTGCTTTGAAGTTTCGGCATGTAAAGCAGGTGATTGCGCTTGTTGATGTTTACGAGTTTTTTCTCAAGTTCCTTAAGTGTGGTGGAAACGGATTTGTTGATTGTGACTTTGCGTATTCCGCTGCCTTGCGTGTTTCTTTCATGGCGGTTGATTACGCGGAGAAACTGCTCGCCGTAATTTTCTATAAATGCTTTTCCCACGCCTGGAATGCTTTCAAAATCGGAAAGTTTTACGGGAACAAGATTCGCGATTTCTGAAAGAACCTCGTCAGTGCAGACTGCGGGTGTGCGCTCTGATGTGCTCGTGTCTTTTATGTGCTGTCTTAATTTTACAAGCTCATCATAAAGTTCTTTGTCTTCGTTCATCCTGTCCTCCGGTTGCGGTTAAAATATCTTGCGGACTTCTTTTTTGAATTGGTCTCCGCGGTCGAATTCATTTGCAAACATTCCGAATGAAGTGGCTCCTGGTGAAAAAACAACAGGAAGCGGGTCTTCGCCCGGAGTGTAGCCGAATACTCTTTCAGCCTGCGGAGATTCAAGATCTTCTTTGAGCGATTCAAGCAGTTCTGTGAGATTCGCATAAGGACCGCTGTACCGTCCGTGGTTTTCATTCAGAATTGAAATAAGTTTGTCCGTACCGGTGCCGGCAAGAAGATAAACTTTTTTCGGTAAATAACTACGGTCTCTTTTTCCGCACAAAAGATCAGCAAGCGGTTTGAAGTCAAGGTCTTTGTCTGTGCCGCCGCAGATTAAAATGATGCTGCGTTCAAATGCTTTTGCCGCCGCGACAGCCGCTTCGGGAACTGTTGCGCAGGTGTCATTGTAGAACACGACTTTCATTTTATTGCTTGCGCTGTTTGCGAAAAAGAATTGCTCAAGTCTGTGAGGAATGCCTGTCCAGGCGGAGAGAGTGTTTGTGATCAACTCTGGTGCTATGCGCATCAGGGTGAGTGCAAGCGCCGCATTCAAAACGTTGGTCTTCATGTGTTCGCCGGGGACTTTGAGTTTGCCCATGACTTTTTCTTTTGTCTCTTTTCGTTCGAGGGTTGCATTGCTCAAAAGTGAATCGGGAAGCTGTGCGTATCCAATTGTTTCATTATTTTCCTGCTGCTGGAAAACTCCGAACACATTTTTCGGAAGCATCTTTTTGCTGTAGCGAAGAACTGTGCCGTTGGTCTCGGAAGCAAAAACATCTCCCCAGCATCTGCATCCAAGTTTTGGAGATGCGGTCTCATTCAGGTAATCATCGGGGTCGAAATCAACAATTGTGTAGTCATCTTTGGTCTGATTTTCGTAGATGAGTTTTTTGTCCGCAACGTAGGAGTCCATGTCACCGTACCAGTTCTGATGATCCGGAACGATTTTTGTTATGATTGCAATCTTCGGTTTCAGAACTTTTCTTCCGCGCAAATCTGCAAGCTGCCAACTTGAAAGCTCAAGCACAACCGGTGTCATTCCGTTTGTCTTTTCCAAAAAAGTGAGGGGACTCACCGTGATGTTGCCGCCAAGGTAAGACTGGAAACCTGCTCCCAGAAGTCCGTAGTGGATTGCACTGACGGTGGAGCTTTTTCCCTTGCTTCCTGTTACGGCGATAATCGGTGCTTTTGTGAAATGAAGGAAAATGCTCAGGTCGGTTTCAATTGCTTTTGCGGCGGCGAGATATTTGTTTCCCTGAATTTTTACTCCCGGATTTTTTATCACGCAGTCGGCATTTTCGAAATCCTCAATCCTGTGCTGACCCAGAACATATGAAAGCCTTGTCTTGTCAATGGCGGAATCTTCCGCAAGCCGTTTGAGCGTGGGCATAAGTTGTTCTGCGCTTTTCATGTCTGTAACGGTGACGGTGGCTCCGTGTTTCAAAAAGAATTTCACACAGGCCTCTCCGCCTCCGTTCAAACCAAGTCCCATTACCGTTATTTTTTTTCCCGCAATGTCGGAAAGTGATTTGAATACACATCCTTCAGGGTAAACGTATGGTTCCATTTTTTCCTCCCGTAATCTTTTTTAATTTAGACCCCCGCGTTTTCAAGTCGCCTTGAAAAGCCGAGTTTTTTCAGAGGTTCCATTCTGTCATTGACGGCTTGTCTTTAAAATCTCCTTTGCTTCAAACCGGGCAATGCCTTCTTCGAAAAGATAGTCGATAAGTTCGGTGAAATGAAGTCCGTCGCTGTCGCAGAGTTTCGGGAACATGCTTATGCTTGTGAAACCCGGGATCGAGTTGATTTCGTTCAGATATATTTCCCCGTTGTTGCGGTCAATGAAAAAATCCACGCGTGAAAGACCGGATGCGTCAACGGCGGTATATGCTTTTTTTGCGATTTCGCAGAGGTAGTTCAATTTGTCGTCATCGAGGAGTGCCGGGATCTTGAGTTCTGCGCCGTCGGGGTCGTTGTATTTTGCATCGTAATCGTAGAACATGTGCTTGGGAACAATTTCGCCGGGGCCGTATGCTCTGAGCATTGTGACGGGTTTCGAAGAATCCGCGGTGACTGAATTTCCTGTGACGGAAAATTCCACTTCGCGTGCATCAATTGATTTTTCAATCAGAACCTTGTTGTCCCACTGGAAGGCATCCATAAGAGCGAATGAAAGCTCTCTTTCGTTTGTGGCTTTTGATGCACCGTCGCTTGAACCCGCAGAACACGGCTTTACGAAAAGGGGGAAGTGCAGGGTGTCGATTGCTTTTTGTACGAGGGAGTCGTAGCGTTTGCTGTCATTCACATCGGCGCGTGTGATGCAGATGTACGGAACCACAGGAAGACCTGCTTTTTCCCAGAGGATTTTTGTATGCACTTTGTCCATCGTGGCGGACGATGCAAACACTCCGCAGCCCACGTAGGGAACGTTTGCCATTTCCAGAAGTCCCTGGATGGTTCCGTCTTCACCGTAAGTGCCGTGGAGAACGGGGAACACGACATCGCTGGGAATGACATTTCCGTCTGCAACAAAGGCTCCGTTTTTTCCACCGCCGGGGATTACCGACACACGCATTTTTTCATCGGCATTGATTTCGAGCATTGCGCGGGGATTGCTTTTCAAATCTGCAAGCACTGAATCTTTCTGTGCATACCATCTTCCGTCTTTGTCTATGGAAATGAGTTTGACATTATGCTTTTCGGAAATGTTTCTTGCCACTGCCGAACAGCTTACCAATGAAATCTCGTGCTCGCCTGAGCGGCCGCCGTATATCAAAACAACATTCATTTTATTTCTCCTGTGCTATAAAAAATAATTTTTAAAATCCCATTTCTTTGAGAGCTTTTTTTGCTTCATCAATTTCATCGTAGGGCATCACGTGGTCTTTGTAGATGATTGAGTTTTCATGCGACTTCCCCAAGAGCAGAACGATGTCGTCTTTTTGGGCAAGTGAAAATGCCTGCCTGATTGCCTTTGGCCTTTCGGGAATGAAGAACAGATTTTTTCCGTCCTGCTTTCCTTCTTTTCTGGCTCCGACTGCAATCATCTCAAGAAGCTCCATACTGTCTTCGCCGCGCGGGTCTTCGTCTGTGAGAATTACTGTGTCGCAGAAACGGGCTGCAATTTCTCCCTGAAGCGGTCTCTTTTTTATATCCCGTTCACCACCTGAACCGAAGAGGCAGATCATCTTTCCCGTGCATCTTTTTCTGACGGGCGGGAAAATTGTTTCAAACGATGAAGGTGTGTGTGCGTAATCAACAATCACTTCGAAGGGCTGCCCCATGTCGATGACGGTCATGCGTCCTTTTACCGGAGTGAGTTTTTCGGCAAGTGCGGCAAGTTCTTCAAGGGATTTTCCAGTTGTTCCGTGGACTGCAAGAAGGGCGGCCATGATGTTGTATGCGTTGAATGCACCCGGCAGTGGAGCCTTCACGTGGATTACGCGGTTTTCGTTTTGAAGCGATGAATGGTCTTCGTAGCGGTGGATGCTGAATGTGAGACCAAAGCGGGCCGAGGCAATGTTTCTTGCTGAAAGGTACGGCATATCTTCCGGAATGCGGGGGAGCGGCTTTGCGGAGGATTCCTCTTCACCGGCCTGTTTTCCTGCTTTTCCTTCGGTGGTGAATCCAACGACTTTTTTCTTTGTGCAGGAAGAAAAATAAGCGGCTGCAGGATCCTCAAGATTTACGATTCCGAAAGATGGGACTTTTGTCTTTACGCCTGCAATGATTTTTTCGTGGTCATGCTTGTCGAGGGCGCGGAAAAGATTTGCTTTGTCTGATTTGTACTGCTCGTATGTTCCGTGGAATTCCAAATGCTCAAGAGTCACGTTCATAAAAACACCGCAGTCAAAGAGTACGTCTCCAAGTCTGTTTGTACGCACTGAAAGACCGTGTGAGGATGATTCGACGACAGCGTGCGTGCATCCGTTTCTGAGCATTTCGTAAAGTTCTCTTTGCACGATGGGGGCTTCGGGGGTCGTCTGGTGCTGGGGATTGTTGACCGCTTCACCGCCAAGAGAATACTGCACTGTGGAAATGAAGCCTGCCTTGAATCCTGCAAGACGCAGAAGCTGCCAGATGAATGCCACTGTGGATGATTTTCCCTCGGTTCCTGTGACACCGTAGACTACAAGTTTTGATGAGGGATTGTCGTAGAACGCAGAGGCTACGGGAGACATTGCAAATCTTGCGTTTTCAACTTTTATGAACACGACCTTTTTTTCTGTTTTTTTCAGTGCTTCATTGATTGATGCTTTGTCGTTTTCATCGAAGTTGTCCTGGAAGATTACGGCGGAGGCTCCGTTTTCAATGGCCTGTGCGATGAATCTGTTTCCTGTGGTGTGTGTGCCCGGGAGCGCAAAAAAAAGCGAGCCGTTTTTCACTTCGCGGCTGTCGAACACAAGATTATTTATGAGAGTTTTATTTGCAGCCTGAATGTCTGTATCGGCCGCAGCTGTAATACCGTCTTGTAAAACAATGGAATGTTCAAAGCATCCCGCTAATTGCTCAAGTGATTTTTCCATGATGAAATATTCTACTGTATATGGAAGAAAGATTCAATATGGGAGAAAGAAGGAGTGTATAGAATAAAAATTATGTTTGTGATATAATGGCTTTGAATTCACCTTTTACAAAGGAGCAGGTAATGGCAAACACAATTGACTACAAGAAAGCCGGTGTTGATGTGAACGAGGGCTACAAAGCCGTGGACAAGTACAAGAAGCAGTCTGAAAGGGCTCGTATTCCGGGACAGCTGACGGAGTTGGGAGCATTCAACGGAATGTTCGCAGTGCCCAAGGGAATGAAGAATCCTGTGATGGTAAGCGGTACTGACGGCGTGGGAACAAAACTCGACATTGCCTTCAAGCTGAAGAAGTATAACACGGTTGGAATCGATTGTGTGGCCATGAGTGTGAACGACATTTTGTGTTCCGGAGTGCAGACTTCATTTTTCCTGGACTACATTGCATGCGGAAAGCTTGACTCGAATGTTGCGGGTGAGCTGGTGAAGGGTGTGACAGACGGATGCGTTGAAAGCGGTTGTGCCCTGCTTGGCGGTGAGACTGCCGAAATGCCGGATTTTTATGACGATGGAAAATACGACCTTGCAGGATTCGGTGTCGGCATTGTTGATAAGGCTGACATCATCGACGGACGCAGGATTAAGGAAGGCGATGTTTTGATTGGACTTTCTTCAACAGGAGCCCATTCAAACGGATTTTCTTTGATTAGAAAGCTGGTGAAGAATTTCAACGAGCCTTTTGTTGTTGATGGAAAAAAGACCGGAAAGTCAATCGGTGAAGTACTGTTGACTCCGACCCGCATTTATGTGAAGCCGGTTATGGATGTGCTGAAAAAGTACCGTCCTTCCGTGCATGGAATGGTTCATGTGACCGGCGGTGGATTTTATGAGAATGTGCCCCGTATGTTCCCCCACGCAAAAGAAGGAAAAAAGCAGCTTGTTGCAATGATAAAAAAAGACAGCTGGGAAGTGCCTGCGATTTTCGACGAATTGATACGCCGCGGTGCCGATCCTAAGAATGTGTTCTCAACTTTCAATATGGGAATCGGATTTGTGCTCGCTGTGAGTAAAAAGGACGCCCCTGAAATTCTGAAGCTTTTCAATAAGAATGCAAAGAAATATCACAAGGCCGGAATCCCCGATATGAAAGCTTATGAGATCGGCTGGGTCGGACATACCGACAAAGTGATTAAGGGTGAGTTCAAGGGCAGCAAGGAAATGACGCAGTTCGTGGACTGAAATCCAAATCGCTTGTATGCGTTGGATGCCGTGAAGGTCGGAATGTTTATGGAAAAGAAGAATATTGCGGTTTTGGTGAGCGGCGGTGGAACGAATTTGCAGGCTTTGATTGATTATGAGAAGTCGGCGGAGGATTGCCCCTATCATGTTGCGCTGGTGGTTTCGAATACGAAGTCGGCGTATGCTCTGGAACGTGCGAGACTTGCGGGAATTCAGGCTGAGATTCGGAGCCCTTTTTCTGTGATGGGCTCTGATGCGGCAAAGGCTGCGGATCGTGATACCAAGAGAATTGCGGTTTCCGATGCCGTGCTTGAGTTGTGCCGTGAGAATAAAATTGATGCGATTGTGCTGGCCGGTTATCTTTCGGTTCTGGGTGGTGCGATTATTGATGAATATGCGAACAGGATTGTGAACCTGCATCCGGCGCTGCTTCCGAAGTTTGGAGGCGTTGGAATGTGGGGACATAACGTGCATGAGGCGGTTCTGGCTTCCGGTGAAAAAGAGAGCGGATGCACTGTGCATTTGGTCGATGCCGGATGTGATACGGGAAGGATTCTTGTGCAGAAAAAAGTGCCCGTGCTTCCGGGGGATACTCCCGAGACTCTTTATGCTCGAATTGCTCCCGAGGAACACAAGGCTATGGTAGAAGGTGTCTGCCTTCTTGCGAAATCACTTTGATTCAGCGGTATTGGATTTCAGTGCCACGCGGCATGACGACTATCTCAACGCGGCGGTTCTGAGCCCTTCCCTGCGCTGTGTTGTTGTCGGCCACCGGCATTGTGCCACCGTATCCGTACCAGGTGAAGAGGTCTTTGCTGATTCCTTCCGCTGCCAGGGCATTCACTATTGCTTCCGCACGCTGGAGACTCAGAGTCTGCTGACCGTTGGGTTTGTTGACGTCGGCAGTGTGTCCGTTTATGCGGATTGTGTAGTCGCCTTTTGCGAGCATTGCTTTAAGCTGTGTGGCAATTTCCGAGATGCGTGGTTTTTCCTGAGGCAGAAGCTCGGCTGAGTCTGCGATAAAGCGAAGGTTATCCATTGTGAAGTAGTAGCCTTCATGTCTTTCATCAATTTCCGTCTCGGGGATTCCGGGGTCTTCCATATATTTTTTGAGACTTGTGAATGTGAGCCAGTAACGGACATCTTTTCTGGGGCTGGTGACTCCGTGTGAAAGTTCCGAGGCGTCAAGAAGGATTACGACTTTGCCCTGTTTCAAAAGCTCAAGATTCTGCGGGACTGTCGTGATTCTGAGATAGTCTTCGTATGAAATGACGGGGTCGCAGCGGTTCACTCCGTAGACTTTCCTTGCCGTAATCCACAGCGGGTCCGAACCGGCTCTCTGAGTTTTTTTGTTGCTTCCCTGCCCCGGGAGATAATCCACGATGCCGGATTTTTTTGCAACTTCAGGATTAACCATATTGCGTTCGTAAACGAGTGTCATATCCTCATTCCAGATTTTCGGGAAAAGGCAGGGGGAGACTTCTGATTTTATGTGTTCGCCCTGAACGGGGAGCGTGCCGCGTGCATCGATTACGATTCCTGTGTATGCGCGGGATGAAATGCGGTCAATCGGTTTTTCCTGGACGTAAGGCGTGTGGTGGCGTACCAAAAGTGAGCCTATGTCGGAAAGGCTGATTGTGTGCGTGGTCTTGAGTTTGTTCGAGGCATCCACGAAATACGGCGGTGTTTTTTTGCTGTCGTCGATGATTCTGGTGAGAGCGTCCAGAGTGAGGGAGCCTTCAAGAATAAGGTCTCCGATTGTGCGCGTGTCATCTGCGTACAGGGAAAGAAGCGGATCTTTCACGAGAACAGGAAGCTCCATCTGTATGCGGTTCATTGAAACCGATTTTCCGCTTGGCATTGGGATTCCTGCTTTCACTACGTCGAGTGTGACATCCGATGTGAAAGTGGCTCTGCTCCAGTCCACACGGCTTGTTGATGTCATATAGGATTTTTGTGCGGATATATCCGCGCTGGCGGCAGCTGACTGTTCGGCCTCTCTTATCTCGTCGTATGTATAGCCTTCTGCAATGAATTGCTCGTAACTGCCGTCTTCCTGTGCAAATGCCGTGAACGCAGCGCAAAATGAAAGGCAAACCGCCCCTGATACGGCAATAATCTTCTTATTAAAAGCGTTCATAAAAATCTCCCATTAAAAAAATCTTCAGAGCTTCTTGAATCTGAAAATTCCTCCACCTCTATTTGAATATCGGCACAATCAGCTTCTTCCCAATAGATAAAATTGATTTTTCATTGATTCCGTTTACAAGGCACAAATCCTGCACCGTGATTCCATACTTGCGGGAAATGGCCCAGAGAGAGTCGCCTTGTTTTACCGTGTAGATTATTGCATCGGTTGCAATTCCCTGTTTTTTAAGTTTTTCTTCAGTTCCTTCGGCATATCCTTTTGGAAGCCGCAGTTTATAGACCTCTCCGGCCGGGGTGCATCGGCGGAAAAGGGCCTGATTCAGCGTTTTCACAGTGTCTTTCGGGAGGCCTGTGACATCGGCAATCTGCTGGAAACTCAACATTCCCACCGTTGAGACGTAGTCGAATTCCTCAACTTCCTTTCCTTCAATGAGATTCGCGGCTTCAAGAATGTCCGTGGCACCGTGGTATTCGGCATTTTCCACGATGTCTGCAATGGCAAGCAGTTTGGGAACGTATTGTGCGGACTGCTGTTTGAGATAACCGTTTTCGGCGAGGTACCAGAAATCTTTTCCCGGATGGTCTTTTACCACTTTGCTCATGGCTCCGGCTCCGCAATTGTAGGCGGCCAATGCGAGGGCCCAGTCGTTGAATCTGGCGTAATTTTCCTTCAGCTTCAGGATTGCGGCATCTGTTGATTTCCAGGGGTCAAGTCTGTCGTCAAACCAGGCGCTTTTTTTAAGAAGGGGCTTCATGCTGTTTTCCATAAACTGCCATATTCCTGTGGCACCGGAGCGGGAGACTGCTGTTGTCACGTAGTTTGATTCTACAATCGGCAGATACTGGAGATAGAGCGGAAGTCCGTTTGCTTCCAGCTGTTGGATGATGTACGGGCGGTAGGGAACGGAATTCTTCAATGATTGGATGAGAATCTTTTTCCCCGCGGTTCCAAGATACATTTGTATGTATTTTTGCGTGAGTTCGTGTTCGATTCCGGGAAGCCCCACATCTTTTCTTTCTATTTTACTGTCAGGTTCAGCCGGTTCCTTAGGCACGAATTCGGTTTCGGTGACACCGGGATTTCCTTCGGCACTGATTGGTTCTGCTATTTCCCGTGGCAGATTTGCAGGAGCCTCTCCTTTTTTTGCAGGAGCCTCGGTTTTTGAGGTGGCCTCTGAGGATGAGGGTGCATCTATTGTTTCAGGGATTTCTTCACCGATGAGTTCTTCTTCTACTTCTTCGGCATAGGTGTCTCCGCTTGAGACGGCGTCATCGCTTTCTGCGGGGAACGGGGCCTTTGCGGTGGATTCTGCTGCTGCCATGTCCTGCGGGATTGTTGCACTCAAATGGCAGAGAGGGAGAGCGGCACAGAAAAGAAATTTTACAACTGATGATTTTTTCATTTGTTTGTCCTTTTTTCCCGAAGGATTAGAGTTTTTCACCGAAATATATGCCTGCCCATTCCCATCTTCCGTGAATGTCGGGATCAGCCGGGAAATTCACTTTTCGGAAGTAGAAATACCATACGTTCAGATAGCTTGTCCATCCCCAGGTGCGCAGGTATGCTTCGGTCGGGGTGGAGGTTTCGTCGAGTGTGGATGAACAGCGGATTGTGTTTCCCACCATATAGGAGCCCATGGAGAATTCGCTTTGTGCGTTGTCTGCGGTTTCGTCCTGTCTCCATGACATTGAGAAGAAATTCACTTTCGATTTGTAGCTTTCGAGCAGCCACGGGTCGTAGTTGTTTATTGCCCTTCTTACCGCGCTTACAAGACCGTCGAGGGTTTCGAAGGTCCAGTCTTTTGAAGATTTGTTAAAGTCTATGAGCTGTCGGGCCATCATGTATGCGTTGGGAATTCCTGAAATCTGTATGGTTGCGGCGTCATCCTGTTCAAGGAATTTCTGGAAACAGCGGAGTGCCTGGGGCCATTCACCTTCGTTTTCGTATTCAAGAGCCATGCGCACGTAGAGTTCCGTGATGCTCACTTCGTTTGGGAATCTTGTTATGAGCTGATTGAAGTAGGAGATGCGGTTTGCAGGAACTGTGCTTATCTGGATGAGGTGCTGGAGGCAGAGGTAGTGCACTGATTTTTCCTGAACCACAAGGTCGTCGTAATTGTGGAGTATGCGCTCAAAATAATATTCCGCCATGGGTTTTGCATCGTTTTCCAAGTAGGCGTTTGCGGTCATAAGGAGCCAGTAGGCATTGTAGGTGTCGTCCGGGTGATTTTCGACCCATTCGGTCAGGAAGAGAATGAGCTGGGTGTAGTCTTTTTTTGCGTGCATGCCGGTTGCAATGCTTTTTACCAGTCCGTAGCGTGTTTCCGGTATAAGGTCGGGGGATTCCAGCAATTTGCGGTACTGATTTTGCGTCGCTTCGTATTCTTTTTCTGCATCTGAGCTGTTGAATCCGTGTTTGCAGGATGTGACAATCGCAAGAAACAGGAGTGATGATATGAGCAGTATGATGGAAGAAACTTTGTGGTTTCCGTGATTTTTATGATTTATGACCATAGAAAGATTGTACCAAAGCCGGGATTTAAAAACAAGTGGTGTTTCCGGTTGTGACTTTGCGCTGTGTTGGATATTGGGAAGATTGAAATTAAGGTCTTCTTTGGAACCGGGTCCACTCCCGGCGGTGCGTGCGCCGTCGGACGGTGTTACGGGTGAGGGCAGGGTTGCGCTGTGTCTTTTTGCGGGGGTATGCAGGGGCTTCGGTTATGCCCGTAGCCAAATGTCCGCCGGTGCCCGCGCCGCCTCCGTTGCCCCGGTTCCAAACAGCCTGCTCTTTGAGTTCAGTCCACTTCCGCCTGTCCGTTTCAGTGCGCGGCAGAATCAGCGTGGGGAATACCACTTGTTTTGTTTTTATCAAAGATAATCGGGCCTCTGTTGCGGGAACCGGGTCCACTCCCGG
>DGXM01000071.1:10940-20213 GCA_002396325.1 Treponema sp. UBA4232 | reverse complement strand
CGGACGGTGTTACGGGTGAGGGCATGGTTGCGCTGTGTTTTTTTGCGGGGGTATGCAGGGGCTTCGGTTATGCCCGTAGCCAAATGTCCGCCGGTGCCCGCGCCGCCTCCGTTACCCCGGTTCCAAACAGCCTGCTCTTTGCGTTCAGTCCACTTCCGCCGGTCCGTTTCAGTGCGCGGCAGAATCAGAGTGGGAAAGACCGCTTGTTTTTTAAAGAGTGGGACTTGGGATTACCTTGCCAGAATCATTACCCAGTAGTAATTGTAGCGGTCGGGGTCGTTGGGCTTGTAGTACCTGGCGATTCCGATTCTGGTGAATTCGGGTTTCAGCATATTGCGGCGGTGGCCCTGTCCGGAGTACGGCTTGTCGTCTTCCTTCCACTGGAGGAAAGTTCCTTGTGCGGTTTCATTCCCTGCGGCTATGTTTTCACCTATGTATGAATACGATATGGAAAGGTCCTCTGCCACGGAGAAACAGCTTCTTCCGTCAGGACGTGTGTGGGAAAAACTGGTGGCGGTTTCCTTTGCGCGGATCGCAGCGGCTCTGCACAAGTCGGAATCAAGACGCAGAGTGCCGAGTTTTCCGACATGGCTTGTTGTTGTGCGGTTGTCACTGTTCAGATAGAAGGCTTCATTTCCTGTGCGGAATTCGTTTGTGAGAGCTGCCATCTGCTGTATTTCAGGGGCTTCGGTGCTGATTTCTGTTTCAGTTTGCGCTTTGGTGGACGAAGAACTGTAGTTTTCCACGCTTTCACAGGCCGGAAACAAAACGGAAATAAACGATAAAAGTAAAAAGACGGTCTTTTTCATATCAATTTCCTTGCTGCTTACAGTATAAAAAAAACACACCGCATCGTTCAAGCGGATTTGGCCGGTATTGCGTATTGATATGGAAACAAACGGTTTTGAGAAATCTATTTTTGACAGGGCGGGTCCGGCGTTTCCAATAAAGGAATGCACTGAAAAACCGTTTTCAGCAGAATCTGATGCGAATCATCAATAACGCTGAAATTTCTTCCATATTCATATACTTGGCAAGATGAGGAAAGTAATATAGAATGAAAACGGTTGCAGGAAATAAGTCTGATTTTGCAGCTGCTTTTATAATGCCATAGGGAATCTCTGGAAACTGCGGTTTTTAGAATGACCTGTATTCCGGGGCTTTGATTTTTTTGTATACTTCGGAGCCTGGAGGTGTTTTGATTTTAGAATGAAATTCGGCAGTCGGGCAGGTGTTGTTATGGATGAACAAAAAAAAGTGAGGAAATCTGCGGGGTTGGTTAAAATTCCTCAGAACAAAAGAACCGTATTGTATAATGTTCTGCTGGCCATTGGGCTTTGCCTTGTGATTGTGGGTATTTCTTTTATGACGGGAAAGTCTTCGAGGGCTTCCAATGGTTTTGTGCTTTATCCCGTGCTTATAATGGCAGGCGGCGTCATCCTGGGATTTTGGGGAATTGCTTTTGCCGGCAGTACGGTTTTTATTTTTCTGGGACTGGATCTTCTGCTTTCAGGACTTTTGTGCCTGCTTTCTGCTTCGGGAGTGCTCGGTTTTTCTTTGAAGCGGATTTGGCCGTTGCTTTTGAGTGTTGCCGGTGTTTCTTATTTTTGTTCAGGAATATATAAAGTGAAGGAGATTCGGAGCTATGTGCTTTTTCCTTCCATTGCCCTTGTACTGCTTGGACTCGCACTGCTTCCGTTTTCTATGAAGCTTACCAAGGGAAATTTGGTGGCGTTTGTCTCCCGGTGGTGGCCTTTGATGGTTCTGCTTTCCGGTGTTATGCTGGTTCTGATTTTTTTGATTCAACAGGGAATGCGCAATGATTTTCCGTTTATGGAGGATACCCCCGGCGGGGAAGGAGATTTTGAGTAATGCTTAGGCGGCGTTTTGAAGTCGGTGTCCTGTTGATTTTGCTTTCTCTTTTTTATGTGGGATGTGCTTCCACAAAATCGGTCAAAGTGTCTGCTCCCGAAATGGATGTGCAGCATGAAAATGGTGAGGCCGAATTTGACATTGCGGGCGAAGTCGGCTCTTCTGCGGGGAATTCTTCAGGAAAAGAGGACGGCCAGTCTGGAAGCGGTTCCGGATTTACGGTGAGTATTCCGATTCCCGAGCGGAGCAGGTCTTATTTCTTTTCCATAAAAACGAATGTCGTGGAGCTGGCTCAGAACGGAACCCCTGCAACCATGAAACAGGCCGCCGCATCTCTTCACCGTACTCTGAAAGATGAATACACTCCGCAGGAAAGGGTTCTCCTGAATGTGATGGCTGACGTGATGAGGATTGTGTGGCCCAGCGAGAGTTTCACCTGGGATACCCCCGAAGTGACTGGTGCAAATCCTTATACTGCGGCCATTGATTCTGCTCGCCGCGGACTGTATGACAAAAGCACCGGCAATGTCGATTTTTTCACTACGTTGCTTCCCGCTCTTGTGGTTATGACCGTTCCCGCAAAGACTGAGTTTTATGCCGATGCCAGGGGGTCGCTTGAGGCGGCGCTTTCTCTTCAGGAGGATTCCGTGCTTGCTCTTTATCTGCTGGGCAGGCTGAATCTTCTTGAGAAAAAAGGCCGGGAGTCCTTGGATTGCATCAACAAAGTGTATGCGGTTCTGCCGTCCAACAGGGATGTGCGCTTTGCCCTTGCCGAAGCTCTGCTTTTGTGTGCCCGTAACGGAGAGTCGCTGGAAATGGCTCAGGCCCTCGTTGCGGAAAAGCCTCAGTCTGTGGAATACCTTGAACTTGCGGGGCGTGCGGCTTTTGCAAGCGGTCAGTTGGAGCTTGCCGAAGATTATGTGCTGAGAGTCCTTCAGCTGGAGCCGGAAAGCACGGAGTTTGTGCTTCTGCGTACGAAGATTATGATTGCCCGCGGCGAGTTCGTAAAGGCATCTGCTCTGCTCGATATGTATGCCCGTACAGACACCAGCGCAAAGGATTATCTTTTGCTGCGTGCGAATCTTCAGAAAAACTGGAACAAAAACAATAACACGGCAATCGAAACAATGACGAAAGCTCTTGCGTTGTATCCCAACGAAATTGACGTGCTTCTTTTGTCTGCCCAGATTGCTTCTTCAGCAGGTGTGAATGTGAACGGAAAGTCTGCCCGTGAGCTGGCCGAAAAAGTGCTTGCCGCCGATCCTGAAAATATCGATGCGAAAGTGACTCTTATTGCCGAGATGAACAAAAGCGGGGATTACGCGGGTGCGTATGAGATGAGCTCCGGGTTGGCGAAAATTGAAGGAGTGCAGTCTTCCGTTTTGCATGATCACGTGGACATCTGCCTTGCTCTTGGAAAAAAGACCGAGGCCTGGAATCTTGCATCGAAATTGTACGAGGAAAACCGCAATGATGAGACTGTTCAGCGTACTTATATGAAGACTCTGGTTTCAACCGGCAGAACCAGTGATGCCAAGGCTTTGTTTGATACTCTGCTTCCGGGGGCGGGTTCTCAGATGAGGAGTTTCCTTTACTATGAAAGGAGCCTGATTGACAGCAATTCCGAGACGATGATGGCTGATCTGCGCTCGAGTCTGTCTGCCAATCCCCGGAATCCGGACACTTTGTACCGTCTTTACACCATATATTATGGAGAAAAAGATTGGCGCAGGGCACAGTATTATCTGAAGCAGGTGGGTGCAATCCGTCCGAACGATGCCTCGGTCCAGGCAAAACTTTCCGAATTGGAAAATCTTTTGAAATAGAACTGTGTTTCAGTCCGCAGTTGTCAATTCTCAATTCCCCCTTGCCATTGATTTAAAAAAGTGGTAACTTATAGCACTGGTATTCTGTGCTTATTGTGCGGGGTGCCTGGACGGACTCTGAATCTGATTCGGTCTGGCTGTCCGTATATCAAATTTTAAGGAAGGAAATGAAAATGTCTTATATTCCGTTCTTTTTGACCACTGGAACTCCTGCTGAGGGAGCTCTTATGCCTGGAGGCGGTCTGTTGGGACTCGTGCCCATTTTACTGGTGTTTGTAATCATGTATTTCTTTATGATTCGCCCGCAGAACAAAAAGCAGAAGGAAACAGAGAAGATGATTGCCGCTCTCAAAAAGGGAGACAAGGTGATTACAATCGGTGGTATCCACGGAACCGTTGCAACTACAAAGGAAAATACCGTCATTTTGAAGGTTGATGATGGTGCCCGCATTGAATTCAACCGCACCGCCATTGCAACCGTGATTGTTGACAAGCCTGCTTCTTCCGCCGCACAGCCTGAAGAAAAGAAGGGCCTTTTTGGAAAGAAGACAAAAGAAGATAAAATTGTATCAGAAATAAAGGATAGTGATTCAGATGAAGCTTCCGCAGATTCTGATTCCGGGACAAACTAATGAACAAAAGAAGTCGTTTTATTTTGATTCTGGCTGTTCTTGCTTTGTGCTTTGTATTCCTGTGGCCGTCCATCAAGTGGTATGCGTTGACTCCCAAGGAAGATCAGGCATTGGCTTTGAGCACGTTGGAAAACATCAAGTCGTATTCAACCGTAAAGGCTGCTGAGGATGTTGCCGCTCTTAAAGCTGCTGTAAAGGCAGATGCCGCTACTGCTCTCACCGAAGATCAGAAATGGCTTAAAAAAGCTGCTGAAAAGAACTACCGCAATATGGAAAAGGCAATCCCTTCTCCCATGACACTGCGCGATGCCCTTGCATCATTTGACAGCGAAGCCGAAATTTCCGAATTGATTGAAGGCCGTTACCGCACAAAGATTCTGGCAGACAAAAAGAGTTACCAGAACTCCGTGAAGCTGGGTCTTGACTTGAGCGGCGGTATGAATGTCATCGTCAAAGCTGATTTGGATGCTGTTGTTGCGGCTCAGACTGGGAATTCCAATATTGACGAGGCGACACTCCGTGCAAATGCGATGGCACAGGCTGTGGAAACCCTTTCAAGCCGCATTGACCGCTTCGGACTTTCCTCTCCGACAATCCGCCAGCAGGGGGACGACCGCATTTATATTGAAATTCCTGGAAGCGCAGAGACCGATCAGATAAACTCCATCATCCAGGGACGCGGTATTTTGAACTTCCGTCTTGTTGACAACGAAGCCACCGATTCATTCAACAGCTACTATAATACCAATATGACCACGACTTTTGACAGTCAGGGAAACTTGATTGATCCCTCAATCATTCCTGAAGACTGCGAGGTTATGGGATATTACACCACTGATGACTACGGACTTGACCAGCGCGAAGGTTACATCGTCGTAAAGAAGGAAATCGTTCTTGACGGAAAGCATATCCGCTCTGCACAGGTCGGCACTGAAGGAATTACCGGAAAGCCTCAGGTGAGTTTCACACTCGACAGCGAAGGTTCAAAGATTTTCGGGGATTTCACTTCTGCAAACGTGGGTAAGAATCTTGCAATCGTGAGTGATGACCGCGTGAAGTCGAATGCCACAATCAAAACCGCAATTATGGACGGTTCCGTTGCAATCACAGGTTTCGGCCAGCAGGAGGCGCAGAATCTTCAGAAGGTGCTTCAGACGGCATGGCTTGAGGTTCCGCTTTCAGTTGAAAGTCAGCAGGTTATCGGTGCCTCTTTGGGAGATCAGAATATCCGTCAGGGACTTTTCGCCATCGTGGTTGGTCTTGCCGCCATTATGGTTTTCATGCTGATTTGGTATCACGGTGCTGGAATCAATGCTTGTGTTGCTCAGATTTTGAACCTTTATATCATGTTCAGTATTTTGAGCGCGTTCAACCTGACAATCACTCTGCCTGCAATCGCCGGTATGATTTTGACAATCGGTATGGCTGTTGATGCAAACGTAATCATCTTCGAGCGCATCAAAGAAGAACTTCGTCTTGGAAAAGACCGTGCGTCTGCCGTTTCTGCAGGATTCAGCAATGCTCTTTGGTCAATCCTCGATTCCAACATCACAACATTCATCGCTGCGGCATTTATGTCCCAGTTGGGTTCCGGAGCAATCCAGGGATTCGCATACAGCCTTGCAATCGGTGTCGTTTCAACAGTGTTTACGGCTCTTGTTGTTTCTCGCTTGATTTTTGATGTGGGAACAGAGGCTTTCCATAAACAGAAAATCAGCATTGGCTGGGGGGTAAAATAATGAAAAGACAATTTAAATTCAGCAAAGCGTTCCTCCCGTGCGCGATTTTTTCTGGCATTTTGATTTTGGCCGGCATTGTGGGAGTTTGTGTTCGCGGCATCAATTTCAGTATTGACTTTGTGCCTGGTCTTGTCGAGGAAGTCCGTGTGGCTCCCGCTGCAATCGAAGTGACTTATTCCGGCTCAGCGACTGTGAATGTGGAACTTGACAACACAAGTCTGCGCATGATTATAAGTGGTGCCGGTGCTGACAACGAAACCCGCACATTTACTTTCGGACAGAATCCGACTGTGAATGCAATGGCGGCTGCCATGAGCGGTGTTTCCGGTGTTTCTGCAAAGGTCATGGGTTCTGGAGATGCCGACTCTTACGGACTCTTTATGAACAGCCTTGTGACCTCACGACTTTCTTCAAATCCTCTGCGCCTTTATGTGCCGAGTTCGGAATTGACTTCAGTTGAGCAGGTGAGAGAAGCTGTGGCAGGACTTGATGTTTCCGTGAAGGAATTGGGAACCGAAGAAAACCGCAGTTTCCAGTTACGTGCAAAGGTTGACAAGGACAGCGAGGTTTCAAGTCAGGAACTTCAGAACCAGATTATTACCGCTCTGCAGGCAAAGTTCGGTGCAGACAATGTGCCGGTCGTGAAGCAGGATTTCGTGGGTTCCCAGTGGTCTTCATCACTTTTGATTCGCTCAATCCTTCTTACCATCGTGACTTTGTTCTTAATCTGGCTGTATGCCACAATCCGCTTCCACTGGGACTTCGCTCTCGGTGCCATCGTGGCTCTTGTGCATGACTTCCTGATTATGTTCACTTTCATTTCGTGGTTCCAGATTGAGTTCTCAACCACGACTCTGGCGGCAGTCCTCACAATCTTCGGTTATTCAATCAACGCAACCGTCGTTATTTTGGACCGCGTCCGTGAGAGTCTGAAAACAACACAGGCAAAGAAATTCACTGAGATTCTTGACAAAGCGCTGAACGACACGCTTACCCGTTCAATCATCACGACAGTGACCACTTTGTTTGCATCCGTTGCTTTGTGGGTATTCAACACGGGTTCCATCGAGTGCTTTGCCATCGTGCTTACAATCGGTCTTATTTCCGGATGTTACTCCTCAATGTTCATAAGCTCCGGATTTATCGCTCTTATGCGCCGCAACTGGCAGAGCGGAGAGTGGTCGAATCACACAAGACCTCACCCCGAAAAGAAAATCCAGAAGACTGAAGACTGATTCAGTTTTGTGACAAGAGGCCTCCGTAGAAATGCGGGGGCTTTTTTTGTGGCGTCAAAAAGCGTGTTATGTGGATGCCCGCACTGTGGGCTTGTTTGGAAATTCTATAATATGGACTTTAGCTATATAAATTTTTTGTAAAATTTGATATATTTAAAAGTTGGGAGGAAATATGTTTCAGAACTTCTTAAACAAAATCTTAGAATTTTCAGACAACGGTTCTTTTAAGGAACAGACGAAGAAAGTTATTGAATATGTAGATTCCTTATCTGATAATGATATTAAAATAATCGTAAAAGAAATCGGAACTATTCCAGAATGTATAAAAGCAAGCTCCTCTGAAGAAAAACTCTTTTCGAAATCCTCTGATGTTATTTTGGCACGATGTTTCAGAATGTTAGGACTAAAATCAAAAGCTGTAGCAGAACGTGCCGACAGTGCAGATGTAATCGCAGAGAGTTTATATCATAAATATAGTTTAGTTGCTGATGCAAAAAATGAGTCGAACAGCTAAAAATCAAAAGGATTTTAAGGTAGCTGCTTTAAGTAATTGGCGTGGGGGAGAAAATGAATATGCAGTTTTAGTCTCTCCGTACTTTCAATATCCGAAATCAGAGAGTCAAATATATAAAACGGCTTTGGACGACAATGTATGCTTATTTGCATGGGAACATATTTCAATTCTCTTGGATAATAACATTTCTGAAAATGAGAATTTTTCTCTAGAAACAATTTGGAATAGCTCATCAATGCTTGTCAGGGATTCTAAGATTTCTTATGAAAATGCAAAATGTTGTTTCCTTCCTAAAATCAATTCTTTTGTAGCAAAAAAATTAGGTATGGATATTTCTTCATTCTTAAAACTCTTAAATGAGCAAAAATTGATTATTGTAAAACGTGGCAGTTTGGAACTTGCCTATTGCGAAGATAAAATTGAAGAAATAAAAAAATATACGCATGAACAGGCAATTTCTGAACTGATAAAAGAAACAAAATTAGAAGAGAGAATTTCTGTAATTAATTCTTATCTGTCAAGTTTAGGAGATGTCGATGAACAGAGTTGAACTTGGAGATTCTCTCGAATTAATAAAGACTCTTGATGATGAATCAATTCATCTTATTCTTTCTGATATTCCGTATGGAATTAATTATGATGAATGGGATGTTCTTCATAAGAATACAAACAGTGCCTTGTTGGGTTCTAGTCCTGCACAAGCAAAAAGTACCGTTTTTAAAAGTCGTGGTAAGCCTTTAAATGGCTGGTCAGAAGCAGATAAGAAAATTTCAAAAGAATATTATGAATGGTGTTTAAAATGGGCTCCTGATTGGTATAGAGTATTAAAACCCGGTGCAAGTTGTTTTATTTTCGCAGGTAGAAGAATGGCTCATCGTTGCATATGTGCTATGGAAGATTCAGGCTTTATTTTTAAAGATATGATTTCTTGGGAAAAAGATGCAGCTGCTTATCGCGCACAAAGAGTAAGCTGTGTTTTTGACAGGAGAAATGACACTGAAAATTCTAAAAAATGGGAAGGTTGGAAAATTGGAAATCTAAGACCCCTTTTTGAGCCCATACTTTGGTTTATGAAACCGTATCCAATCGGAGGAACACTTACTGATAACATAATTAATTATGAAGTAGGCGGTTATAATGAAGCTGCATTAAAGCAATCTGATACGCTAAATTCCGGTCTTGAAATTTGTTCCAATATATTAAAAGTAAAAACCGAAGCTTCTGATAGAGGTTTACACCCTACACAAAAAGCTGTTTCATTAATGGAAACATTGATTAAATTAGTTACTAAAGAAAAACAAGTTGTTTTAGATCCTTTTTGTGGTTGTGGAACAACTTTAGTTGCAGCAAAAAATCTGAATCGGGAATATATAGGTTTTGAAATCAACAAAACTTACTACAATAACATTCTTAAACGCTTATAGCAAAATCACATAACAAGAAGTTCAAAGCCGA
>DGXM01000071.1:0-10890 GCA_002396325.1 Treponema sp. UBA4232 | reverse complement strand
TTCAAAGCCGACAAACCGGTCAAGCCGGTTTGCGGTTTAACTCATTGATAAAAGCCGGCGGAAATATGTGCATCCACTGTGGAATTTTTGATTTATCCGTGCGGAGTCCTCAGTATCCAGTGCCGTTTGAAACTTTGCTGTGAATCCGCGTTGAGTGAGGTCATTTCGTGCTGTTTTGCAGCAGGGTCTTTTCCACCTGCTCTATCACGGAATCCGGGGTGCTTGCTCCTGCCGTGAGACCGATTTTTTCAAGGGCATAAAAATCTTCAGGAATGTCTTTTGCCGTTTCAATCAGTGCGGCTTTTGCAAACCTGGCCTGTGCGCTTTCGAAAAGTCTTCTTGTGTTTGCGGAATCCTTTCCTCCGATTACAAGCACACCGTCAATCCGGCCCTGCAGTTCGCTGAGTGCATTCTGTCTTTCCATCGTGGCCGAGCAGATTGAAGAAAAAACTCTTATCTCGGGATTTTTCAGGGTCAAAATCTTCCTTATTTCTTCGAATTCCACGGGACTGAACGTTGTTTGTGCAATTAAAATTGATTTTTCCGGTACGTTTGTGCAGAGTGCCTCTTCCCTGTTTTGTACGACCGTCACATTTCCGCCTTTTTCCGAGAAATCGCAATATCCTGAAATGCTTGTGACTTCTCCGTGGTTTCTGTCTCCCGCTATGATTACGGAATAGCCCTTTCTGCTCCATTCACGCACTCTTTTTTGACTCAAATGGACTTTTGGGCATGTGGCATCGATTATGGTTGCGCCTTTTTGCTCGAGTTCTTCCAAAATGCGGGGGGTGGTTCCATGGGCCCTGATTACGACTTCGGAGCCGCATTGAATCTGCGGAATATCGGCGGGTTTCAGCACAGCCATTCCTCGTTCGCGGAGTGATTCAAGCACGGACGGATTGTGAATAAGAGGTCCCAGAGTATATTTTGCGGGACTTTCATCATTTTTGTTTGAAATAAGACTTTCGGCGGCCTCAACAGCCCTTTTTACTCCCATGCAGTAGCCCAAAACCCGGGCACGAATCACTTTCATGGGATTCAGTATATCAGCCGGCAGGAATTTCAACAAGTCTCCTGAACTGCAATTTTTATTTCCCACGGTTGAAATAAGGCCTTTTTTTTGATATATTTAATAGAAGGGAAAGAGGGATTGATAAAACGGTCGGATTTTCCTCATTTTGAAAGTGGAGACCTCGAAAAATTTCATTTTTTCAACGTTGACTGATACTTTTAGATAATACGGCTGTTTTGAATTAGGGGGAATCGAATGAAACGTATTGTACTTGCCGGCTTGCTGACTTTGGCCGCGTCCTGTGCATTTGCTTATAATCCTGCGTTTGGGGGAGAAAGTCTGTTCAAGCTGAACCAGCCCCAAATGCTTACGGAAGGCTCTGCGTCCGGGGGACCGCTGTTTTCCGTGTCGTCTTCTTCAATTGTGTACAATCCTGCCTTGCCTGCAGGTGAGCAGCGTACCATTGTGAATCTGACTGGCTCTGCAATTGTGGATTCCTTCTCTGCAGATGGAAATCAGGAAGTCGGTTGGGGCATACAGTCCGGTGTTGTGGTTCCGACTAGATATGTGGTCTTCAGTGGAAATGTATCGGGAATGTTCCAGAACAATCCTGCAATGCAGCTGGGGAACAGTATCGTTGTGCATCTTGGCGTGTCTAAGGAAATGACCGAAAGACTCAGCGTAGGTGCGAACATTTATACGGGCTTTTATTTCGGACACGGAAACGATTTGTCTGTCGGTGCCGATTTGGGAGCTGTGTACCGGATTGAGAAACTCGGTTTTTTACGTGACGTGAGAATCGCTGCTGCTTTATTGAATATGGGAATGCCCATGCACAGCGGATATCAGGTGAACGGAATTGACGGAAGCACTTCGAATGTGTCGTTTCCAGGCATTTTCACACCGAGGGCTTCCTTTGCGGCAACGCTTTTTACCGTGGGCAACCACGACAACAGACTGGTCGGCGGATTCAGTGCGGATTTTTCGTTTCCGTCCTTCCAGAACATTATTTTTGAAACTTCGTTCGGACTTTCGTTCAGGGATTTTGTTTTCCTGAATGTGGGTTGGGATGCGAATATACGCGAGTTGTCTTCAGGAGCAAGAGTGAATCTTCCTTCTGTGGGGCTCGGTTTTAAGATTGTCATTTCATCGGGAGCAGGCAGTTCTGACTGGAAAAAGAGCGAGTTGATTCCGACTGTGGGATGGCAGAATATTAATAAAGACTTCCACGACATCAGTGCTGGAGTCACGGTGTTTCTGGGACAGGAAGACGATATACCGCCGCAGATTATTCTGTGGGATGACGAAGCGGATTTCTAAGTAATGGAAGCCTCTAGGAACCGTTGTTTTTAGAGATGCCTTAATCTTTTGGTTGTGAGCCAATTGCAGAGATTTACGGGAGATTTTTCTCCAAGGATTTGATATGAAAAGAACTTGTTTTGGATTTGTATGTGCGCTTTTTGCATTGAGCACAGCTCCTTTGGCTTGGGCAGAAAGGGCCCCCAAATATATTTCCCCGAACAACGACGGCGTGCAGGACAGTCTTGAAATTCCACTCCGCGTAAAAGACAAGAGCATTATCAAGGAATGGACGCTTTCCATTTACACCGAAGACGGACATCTTGTGCGGACTGTGAGCAATAAACGCAAGGATGACAGCAGAAGATCCATTTCGGAGACTTTAGGCAGCTTCTTTTCACCGAAGACCGGAGTTGACGTTCCCTCTTCCGTCTCCTGGAACGGACGCCTTGGAGATGAAGCCGCATCCATCGGACTTGAGCCCGGTTCAATCGCTCCAGACGGTGTTTACTATTACATCTTCAGTGCCACGGACAACTATGACAATACGGGAAGCTCTCCCAAATATTATGTGGTCGTGGATAATACTCCTCCGCAGGTGACTTTCGGAGCTCTCACAGACGAAGAAAAAATATTCGGTGAAGGAAATAAAAACTCCGTGCGCATCACACAGTCAGGCTCCGAGGAATCAGAGTGGACTGCCGGAATCATCTACAATGCCGACGGAAAAAAAGTGAAGTCGTTCCGCTGGGAAAATTCAAGCCCGGCTCCCGTGGTCCTTTGGGACGGAACCAATGACGACGGAACCCTGGTTGAAGACGGAATCTACACCTACGAGATTTATGCCACAGACAAGGCCGGAAACAAATCCGAAAAATCCCAGGTCACAAACATTATCTTCTCTGCTGAAAAACCTGTCATCGCAATTGCAATTCATGGAAACAACTGTTTCTCACCGAACGGCGACGGAAACTCCGACTCCATTACTTTTGATTTGACGGTCCCCGCTCCTGTAAACAAATTCAATTCGCTTTCATCCTGGTCTGTGCAGGTTGTCGGGGCAGACAACAACACTGTTTACTTCAAAAAAGACGGCGGCTCCACTCCGGACTCTGCGTTTGTGTTCAATGGACGCGGTGCGGACGGAAATGTTCTTCCTGAGGGTGAATACAAAGCTGTTTTGAGTGCAACTTATCTTAACGGCTATGAACCTCCTTCAGTACAGTCTCCTCGTTTCCTTTTGGATCTTACTGCTCCCGGTGCGGAAGTTTCTGTGTCTGAATCCATTTTCAACGGAAGCGGAAACCTCATAATCAGGCAGAAGCAGACAACGAAAGATTCTCCGCTTGCAAAGCCTTCAAAGTGGACGGGAGAAATCCGCCGCGCAGACGGAAAGATTGTGCGCACTTGGGATTTCGGCACAAGGCTTGTTGATTCAGTCGAGTGGAACGGTTTTGACAATGACAATCATTTCGTGGAAGACGGCACATATTCATATACTCTCCGCGTTGTTGATGCGGCCGGAAACAAGGGCTCTGTAACATCCGCTCCGTTCACTTTGGATACATCGAAGACCGAGCTTATGCTTTCAGTAACTCCTTCCGCTTTCTCTCCGAATGGAAATGGAGTCCGCGACACGGTTACTTTCAATCCAGCGGCAAAAGCGTCCAGTGGAATCGACTCTTATGTGCTTTCCGTTTACAATGCAGACGGCAATGTGGTGCGTATGTTCACCGGTGCAGACTCAATCCCCGCCGCAATTGTGTGGGACGGAAAGGATTCTACCGGCAGATTGTGCAAAGACGGCACTTATTATGTTGACTGCGGCATAGTTGCAAAGAGCGGAACCCCTGCAAAATCCTCAAGAAAGTCATTCGTGCTTGATACCGTGGCTCCTGTCGTTAAGGCCGGTGTCCCGTATACAATCTTCTCCCCCGACGGACTTCCTGCTGAAATAAGCACAAGGCAGACTCTTCCGGTAACAGTCAGCGAGTCATCAAATGAACAGCTGTGGACCGCATCAATCAGCGACCAAAACGGAAACGAGGTAAAGACTTTCACATGGCAGGCCGACAAACCCGAGGGTGGTAAAATAGAAGATTTTGTCTGGGACGGCACGGACAACAACGGAAACCCGGCTCCCAACGGCGGTTACAAGATCGAGATTTTCTCGGAGGACGAAGCCGGCAACAAGACCAATGTTCTCGTGAGCAATGTGACTTTGGACAACCGCGACACCAGAGCCTATGTGACGGCTTCCGAAAGAAGCATTTCTCCGAACGGCGACGGATTCAAGGATTCACAGACATTTACGGTGAGGGCAAATCTTACCGAAGGCATTTCCGACTGGACTTTCAAAATTGTTGATTCAAACGGAAATTCAGTGCGTGAATGGAACAAGGCGAAAGACGGAGCACTGCCTTCAACAATACGCTGGGACGGAAAGACATCCGGTGGTGATGTGGCTGAAGGCCAGTTTGCAGGAAAGCTGCACATTTCATACGAAAAAGGAAACCTCGTGGATGCGTCCGTGGGATTTGTCTCAACGGCAACTGCCCCGGTTCTTTCCGTAATGTCAAGCGCAAATCCTGCCCAGGGACTCTACTTCAGCCCCGACAACGACGGAAACGAAGACGAGCTTTTGATGACTCTCTTTGCAGTCACCAAGGCCAATGTGAGGAGCTGGTCTCTTGAAGTGAAAGACAGCCGCAATAACGAAATCACATTCTGGAAGACCGGCGGAACAACAATGCCGGCAGACGGAAGACCCGACACTTACCGTGCATCAGTCACCTGGGACGGAGTTGGTACCGGCGGAAGCATGGTCATGTCTGCGGAAGATTATCCTTACGTGTTCTCAGTCACCGATGACATGGGCATGACCAGCAGATACACTGGAATCATCCCTGTTGACGTGCTTGTGATTTACGACAACGGACGCTTGAAGATGCAGGTTCCTTCCATTGTATTCCGTGGTGATGCGGCAGACTTCGTGCTGTCAGGCGAGCGTGATGCAAATGGAAATCTTGTTGAACGAAGCAGTCTTACCGAGGAACAGAAGGTAAACAATATCCGTGTGCTCACCCGTGTGGCTCAGATTTTGAAGAAGTTCGACAAATACAGCGTTACAGTTGTGGGCCATGCGAATCCGATGAACCCGTGGAACGGAGACGAAGCGGACAACCCCGAGGAAAACAGAGACGGCTCATGGGGACGTGGACTTAAAGCACTTTCATTGGAGCGTGCCCAGTTCGTGCGTCAGTGGCTCATAACGGAGGGAAGGATTTCCGCATCAAGGCTCAGTTCTGAAGGAAAGGGTGGACTTGAGACTATTGCAGACAAGAACGACCTTGAAAACAGATGGAAGAACAGACGCGTGGAATTCATACTTGAAAAGTAGACGCTGAGTTTTCACTTTTGTGATGCATTTCTTTTTCTTTGTACATTGATTCATCGGCGCGTCGGACAAGGGTTTCGAATCCTATGTCATCTGCGCCGGTGGTTTTGAATACGCCGATGCTTGATTTCACTTTGTACGGTTTCCCGGAAATTTCATTGTAGGAGTCGAGATAATCGGCGATTTTCTTCTTAAGGGCATCGGTGTCCACATCTCCTTCAATCACGGCCAAAAGTTCGTCTCCTCCGAATCTTACGCAGAGTGCATCCTCCGGACAGGCAAGTTTGAATGCACGTGCTGATTCCTGAATTGCCTTGTCTCCGGCGGAGTGTCCATAGAGGTCATTGATTTGCTTGAGTCTGTCCAAATCTGAAAGAACCACTGTGACAGGGCCTTTGCTCTTTTTAAGTCTTTCTGTGAAATATTCAAAAACCCGGTTGAATCCGCTGCGGTTGTAAAGACCTGTGAGCGAGTCCGTTTTGTAAAGTTCTTCCATCTGTGCTCCAAGATAACGCTGATACTGCCTGTGTGCGAATCCTCCGATGGAATTTCTTAATGCGGTAACAATCATCGGTATGCGCGAATAATTCAAAATGTCATCATAACTGAAATGGAAACACATATATCCGAAGGTGACATTCACGAAATCAAGGGCTGTGAAAATGAGTGGTTCGGAAGAAGCAAGAGCCTGTTTCAGATTCGGGATGATTTCGCTGCGGTCTATGTCGTATGGCTCAAAATCCTTCCCGGCTTCGCTGTCGTAAAAAACGCACATCGTGTCTTCAAAATGCTTTGCGCTCTGGCGGTTCGGTTCGTTGTATGGCGAGGTGTAGGATTTGTTGACCATCACTGTGAGCGAATAGATGAGATCCCGCCTTAAAGTTTCGGATGCTTCATTCAGTGAATTGCTCGTCTGCATTTTTTCAAGCACACGGAAGATTGCCCTGGTTTCGTCGGGGAATTCAAAATAACGGTTGCTCAGATTTACAAGGTATTCGGGCGGCGGCAGGTGGCCGATTCTGCATCCGCAGGATTGTGCCAGAATGATTTCAGGTCTTACAAGTACGGGTGATTTCGAGATTTTTTCTCCGTGAAGGATTTTAAGCACGGTCTTTGCAGCTGCTTCGGCAAGTTTTGCGTGACTGCAATGACTTGAGGTGAGCTGCGGTGTGGAAAAATAAATGCTGTCCATACCGTCGAATCCGGACACTGCACATTCGTCGGGGCAGGAAATGCCGTTTTCTTGAAGCACTTCGAGTGCATCCAGAGCCATGTTGTCGTTTGCACAAATGAGGGCACGGGGAATTTTTTTGCTGTCTGCCAAAAGCTGTACGGCCTTTTTCGCCGGACCTGACCAAAAATAACCGTAGCTTATCATTTCAGGCGAAAATGCAATATTGTTCTCTTCGAGGACTTTACGGAAGATTTCAATGCGCCGGTCCGAAAAGTTGTTGCCGGGAATTCCTGCAAGAAAATGCACGTCTTTGTAGGCATGGTCTTCAATCATATGGCGCACAACTTCCTCGAATCCGCTTTCATAGTCAAAGCCGACTGTGAATGCATCGGGGTGAACACCGTCAACAATCACGGCGGGGACATTGTGCTTTTTTGCTTTTGACAATACACTTTCAGTAACAAGGTGACTTTTGATTTTTTCGTCCATAACAATCACGATGTCGGCAATTTTCCAGTCAATCAAATCGTAAACGGATGCTTCAGCCGGCATATTGTCGGACCAGTAGAGATCGGTGCTGATGTTGTATACAAATAGAATGATTCCTTCGGTCGAAAGGTGTCTGCTCAGATTTGACACGAATTCATAAGTGCGGTAATCATGGATTTTTGCGGTGCAAAGGATTGCAACTTTTCGCGACAAAAGCATTTGCCACAATTATACCACTGCTTTTCCGAAAACGCAAATGTTCTTTTGCCCTGTTTCAGCCTTCTGCCTGTAGTATTTGGATTACTGCCGGTCGCGGGTCAAATCTTTTACCCACTTGTATTTTTTGAAGTGGAGCATGGTCCAGGGGATTTTTCCCACTTCGTCGAGACATGTGCATGCATAGACCAAAACAACCGGCCAGTGGAATACGTATGTGCCCAAGGCGGCAAGAGGAACTGCAATGGCCCACATAACGACTGCAAGTGAATACATATCGAAAAGGGTGTCTCCGCCGGCTGCGAAAATTCCGTTGATTGTGATGCTGTTCACGGAGCGGCCTATCATATAGACAGACATGACTGCGAGCATCTGCATAAGATAAGTTCGTGCCTGTTCTGTGAGTTTGACGCCGGCTAAAATGGCGGGAGAGATTGCGAACATAAGGAGTGCAGACAGAATTCCCACAATGAACGAAAGTTTGAGCATGCGCCGTCCATGTGATTTTCCACGGGCAAGATTTCCGCTTCCGAGTTCATTTCCCACCATGATGCCGCAACCGCTTGCAAGACCGTCGCAGGCACAGCAGATAAGATCACGGATTACGGCAGTAACTGAATTCGAGGCCGCAGCATCGGTTCCAAGGTGTCCCATAAACGAAGGATAGGATGTGAATCCGAGACCCCACAAAAGCCCTGCACCCAAAAGAGGAAGCATGCATTTGAAAAAATCGCTGGTAAGATTTTTATTTATGTGCAGAAGTTCCCTGAGTTTCGGATGAATGAATCCGCGGCGGAAAGATGTGCTCACTGCTAAAATCACTTCCAGACAACGGGCGGTGAGAGTTGCAATTGCCGCTCCTATGGCACCGAGTTTCAATGAGTAGATGAAAACGGCGTTCAGCACAATGTTTACCACGACTGCTGACGATGAAATGAGTGCCCCGGTGAAAACGTGGTCGGTCACTTTCATCATTGCAAGGAAACTCTGGGAAATGCCTGTTAAAAGATATGAAAATCCTGCGATGCGAAGATAGCTTTCACCGATGGCGATAAGTGCCGGTTCGTTTGTGTATATGAACATGAGCTTTCCGGGGATGAGAGTGCAAAGCGAAAAGAATAGAACGGAAACAAATGCACAGAGCCGCAGGCTCAGGCTGAAGATGTCGTCGAGGGATTTCATATCCTGTTTTCCCCAGTACTGGGCACCGAGCACGGTTGTGGCACTGATGACGGATGCCATAATCATGTTTTGGATGAACTGAATCTGCGTGGCAAGAGAGACTGCCGCCATGGAATTCTGTTCAACGCTTCCGAGCATAAAGGCGTCTGCCGCACCCACTGATGCAAGCATAAACTGCTGGAAACAGATGGGCAGGGCGAGTTTTAAAAGAAGCTTCAGGAAATCCTTCCGTGAAAGATTCGTCTGCATTGTGTCTGTTTTTGTGGAGAGCGTCTTGTTTTCCATAAAATCTTTCCTGTTGGTCGTGCGGATATGCGTCGAAATAAAGGGTGTTGAATCCGACTGCGATGCCTTGTTAGAATACCATACCTCAGTGCCTGTGTCGAGTGTCGGTGATTTTTACCTTATGGGAGTCGGGGCTGACCCAAAAGTATTGTCATGCTGAACTTGTTTCAGCATCTGCGCTAGATATAGTGCATAGATTCCGAAACGAGTTCGGAATGACACCAGATGGTTGGTCAGCCCCGGTTGCATTGTCCTTATTGATGCCACCTACGCCTGATTGGAGGGGCCGCTTTAGCGGTTCACGCCGCAGGCGGGAATGGAGGTAGCGGAGCGTACGGAACCCCGGAAAGCAGGATACGCAGAGGTGGGCGGAAGCCGCGGGTTTGGCCTGCCGTCCAAGCCTCTGAAAATTTCTGCCGCTTTTAGAGAAAACTCGAAAAATTCGGTTTTTTGAGATGTCCTTAATCTTTCAGGGTCAGGTCGCCCGGTTTAATCCAGTTGATTTTGCGGAACAAAAGTCCGAAGGCCCAGGTGAGGATTGCGGGAAGGATGAAGCTTACCAAAAGAAGTCCTGTCCACTCAAACGCTCCAGCCTTGATTGCCGTGGCTCCGTTTGCGACTGCGCTTTCTACCGGGGAGTACCAGCCTGTAATCATTCCGATTTGGCCGACGAGTCCGCAGGTGCCCATTCCTGAGGAAACCGGTGCGCCGTTCATTTGAAGTTTGAAGATGCAGGTTGAGACGGGGCCTGTGATTGCCGAACTGAGGATGACGGGAAGCCAGATGCGCGGATTTTTGATGATGTTCGGCATTTGGAGCATTGAGGTTCCGAGTCCCTGGCTTAAAAGACCTCCCCATTTGTTTTCACGGAAACTGAGAACTGCGAATCCAACCATATTTGCCGAGCATCCTGCAACTGCCGCTCCGCCTGCAAGCCCCGTGAGACTGAGTGCTGCGCAGATGGCCGCTGAAGAGATGGGGAGGGTGAGGACTATGCCGACGACTACCGAAACTATTATGCCCATTACGAAGGGGTGAAGGTTTGTTGCCCACATGATGAGAGTGCCGACTGAAGATGCCGCAAGACCAATCCATTTTGCCGTGAGAACTGCGAGAAGTGTGCCGCTTAAAAGTGTGACGAGGGGAGTCACCAGAATGTCTACTTTGGTCTTTTTGCTTACGAGGCTTCCGAGTTCTGCCGCTATGATTGCGATGACCAAAACTGCAAGCGGCCCTCCTGCACCACCGAGCTGATTGCAGGCTGAACCTACCGCTGCGAGAGAAAAGAGAACCAGTGCCGGGGAAGAAAGCGCGTGACCGATTGCGACTGCCATTGCCGCTCCGACTACCGGTGCACTTGAGGCGAAATTGCCCGCGTCAACGAAAAACTGGAAGACCGGATTTGTGCCGAGACGCAGCAAAAGCTGTCCCAGTGTTTTTACGATTGTTCCCACCAAAAGGGATGCAAAGAGTCCCTGGGCCATTCCACCCAGCGCATCAATCAAATACCTTTTTACGTATTTGTTCATGGATACCTCCGCTGCGACATGCGCAAAAAATTCTGTTGGTACGGGAGTTTTTTGTTTTCCCATACACTCGATTCGGCATTCCGAGCGGACGTGGGCTCCTGTGGCAGTGGTGTTCTGCCGCGCTTCATCACAACGTTTGTTGCATTTTGACTATAACTGATTGCGCATTTTTTTTCAAGTGTTCGGCAGTCTCCTTCCAGGGCTTCAGCATGAAACAAAATGCAAAGAGTTCAAAATGAGTCAGCGGGTCCCAGCTACGTAAAAAATCAAGGAATCCTCACTGAAGGGTCCCTCCTTGCTTTTTTCC
>DGXM01000043.1:10752-11530 GCA_002396325.1 Treponema sp. UBA4232 | reverse complement strand
ATCTCTGCCTCTGTACAACTAAAGCTCGGAACGCTTGGTAATCACACGGCTCACAAGTCCGTAAGACACGGCCTCTTCCGCATTGAGCCAGTAGTCGCGGTCGGTATCTTTTGAAACCTTCTCTATACTGGTGCCCGTTTCTGCTGAAATAAGCTCGTTCAGTTTTGCCTTTGTCTTTTCGATTTCGGCAGCGTGAATTTCAATGTCTGTGGCGACACCCTTCATTCCGCTTGAAGGCTGGTGAATGAGGTAATGACTGTGCGGAAGACTTATGCGTCTTTCCTTCGGTGCGGCGAGCAGAATCAACGCTGCGGCAGAAGCCACGAGTCCCCATCCCACGGTATAGACAGGGGCGTTTATAAAGCGGATTGTGTCAAAAATCGCGAATCCTGCATCAACATCTCCACCGGGGCTGTCTATATACATATAGATGGGTTTATCGCTGTCGGCCTCAAGAATCAAAAGCTGTCTGACTATTTTATCAGCATTTTCCTCGTTTATCTCACCACTCAAAAGAATTTGACGTGTTTTAAGAAATTTTTCAGCAAGAGGATCAGAAGCCTCGTCCTTTTTCTTTTTGTCGTCATCCTCATCTTCACAACGGATGTTTTTAATCAAAGTTTCCATTTCTTCTCCCAAAAGAATCTGTACCGTTAGTCCGCAAAAGCAGACAATATTCCCGTTTTACCGATACTCTGTCTAATATACAAAAAAAAAACTTTTCTGTCCACTATCTCACTGTAAAGAACAGGGCTTCAGCATGAAACAAAATGCAAAG
>DGXM01000043.1:10509-10683 GCA_002396325.1 Treponema sp. UBA4232 | reverse complement strand
AAGAGTTCAAAATGAGTCAGCAAAAAATCAAGGGGATGTCCGACAAGTTTGCCACCCGGTGTCATTCAGAACCTGCTGCTACCGTCATTCAGAACCTGCCGCCGTCATTCCGGGCCTGACACTACCGTCATCCCGAACTTGATTCGGGATCTCCCCTGTACGAGAGATGCTGAA
>DGXM01000043.1:6599-10403 GCA_002396325.1 Treponema sp. UBA4232 | reverse complement strand
TTCAGCATGACGGTGTTCAATAGATGCTGAAACCCCGACTATCTCACTGTAAAGAAAACATACTGCCCTGAAGCCGGAAAAGATTTAAGCAAAAAAATTCAGTCAAAACAAAGGGATTGAAAAAACGGTTTTCAGGGGTTATAATTACTGTATATTATTATAGAAAGGAGTTGTCCATGAAAAAAAGCATAATGCTGCTGTTGTGCGCCCTTCTGGGATTCACGGCATTCGCAGCCACAACTTTCAAAAGCGGCGATACGGTTTATGTTTCCGCCAAATCGACAAGTCTGAAATCAGGAACAGGCTTTATGTCAAAAACCGTAGGCACCGTGAACTACGGAGATGCACTCACCGTAATCAGCGTGAGCAAAAAAAAGGTTGAAGTGAAATCACAGCGCAATTCATCGCTCAAGGGATGGATTCCAATAGGAAGCATCACAAAAAGGAAGATTGTTTCATCCGGCGCAAAATCCGCAGTGTCTTCTCAGGAACTGGCCCTTGCAGGAAAGGGATTTACAGAGGAAGCGGAAAACGCCTACAAAGCCTCATCTCCGAATCTTGACTTCAAGGCAGTGGACGCAATTGAAAAAATCAGGATTGACGAAGAGACTGTCCAGGCATTTATCAGGGAAGGACACCTGACCGGAGGCGAAGAATGAAAATCAGCACATTTGTAAAAGCCGCATTTACGGCACTCGCATTGGGAACCGCTTTCACATCCTGCGCCACATCGGATTTTCTTTCACTTGCAGGCTCCGTTGCCGCCGATGCAGGATACGAACCAGCCGCCAAAGCATTGAACAGCATGTCAAAGGCAGCCGAGGAAATCAGCCCTGAAAACGAATACTACATCGGACGCTCTGTGACTGCAAACATCCTCACGAATTACAAGGTTTATGAAAACTACCGTCTTGAGCAGTATCTGAACAAAATCTGCCAGGTCCTAGTGGTCAATTCGGAAGATCCCGAACTCTACAACGGATACCACGTGAAGATTCTCGACTCCAGCGAAGTGAACGCATTTTCAACTTCAGCCGGACACATACTCATCACGAGGGGACTCATAGACTGCACAAGCTCCGAAGACGAACTGGCCGCTGTAATTGCGCACGAAATCGGACACATACAGCTGAAGCACAGCCTCAAGTCCATAAAGACAAGCCGTTACACTCAGGCCATCAAGGACACAGTGGGAGCCGCCCTTGCCACAAATCTTGACAACGCAGTCGGAGAAGTCGTTTCCGATATGGTGAACAACGGTTATTCGCAGCAGCAGGAATTCGACGCGGACTCATTCGCAATTCAGCTTATGGCGGATTCAGGATACGACCCCCAGGCAATTATCGGAATGCTGCAGAACATGAAAAGCCGCAGTTCTTCAAATACAGGCAAAGGATTGTTCAAGACGCACCCGAGTCCCGACAAGCGCATTACGAACGCCAACAAAACGCTCCCCATGCTTTTGGTTGACGACACGAAGTCCTACCGCATAAAACGCTACAACACCGCCACAAAATAAAGGACATTCGGGCAACCTCAAATTATAGTTTTTAGAGGTTGCCTGAATATATTTTCGAAGGTTGAAAAACGAGGCCCGCATGAAAAACAAAAAATTTATCCGTCTGGTCGTAACTGCGCTGATTGTGTTTCTAATCTGCACTCTTCTGGAGATTACAGGACTGTTTTCGTTTGCAGAACAGAAATCCTACGACGCAAGAATGAAGGCATCAGCAGACTTCTTCGCACCTTCCGAGGAGATTGCGCTGGTTCTTTTGGATCAGGAAAGTCTGGACTGGGCAAGAGCCCAAAACGGATGGGGGTATCCGTGGCCCAGATCCGCTTACGGAGATTTGGTGTCATTCTTCAACAGAGGACATGCGGCCTCGGTTGCCTTCGATATGCTTTATACAGAGCCTTCTCTCTACGGAAATGCAGATGACGAGGCATTTGCAGAATCAAGCAGGGAATTCGGCCGTGTTGTGCAGACTGTCTATCTTGCAACAGCGAATGGAAATCCTCTGAAGCCGGTGGACAGCATTGCAGACGGAGCGGCTGTTCTCGGAAATGTGACCAGCACCCCTGACAGCGACGGAAGCGTAAGGCGCAGCGGATTTTACTCAGACACCACGCCGCCCTATCCCGGACTCGCCACAGCAAGTCTTTCTTTCGGAGACCACGGCATTGACATCGATGAAATACCAAGGGCAAAAGACGGAGGCATGTACGTAAGATTCCAAAAGGATTTGTCCAGATTCGCACCGTACAGCGCATCCACAATTCTCAAAAGCGAATACGCAGTAAGAAATGCGGAAAAAAACGGAACCACCCCTGACTTCAGCGGAGATTTGATTGACCCTGCCCAGTTTGAAGGCATGCACATCTTCTTCGGTCTCTACGCACCGGGCCTTTTCGATATATGCGCGAACCCCATTTCGGAAGTTTACCCCGGAGTCGGAGTACACGTGTGCCAGCTTGACACAATGCTCAACGAATCATTCCTCAAGGACTCTCCCCTTCCGCTTTCACTGCTGATTATCGCTGCTGCCGTCATTCTGGGATGCCTTATCGGAGGCGTTTCAAAACAGGCCAACTCGAAATCAATAATAATAGAAGTGGTTCTCGTTCTTGCGGTCGGAATACTTTATGCGGCGGCGACATTCCTGCTCTTCATTCCGGGCACGATTCTTCCGTTCACGGTTCCGCTGTTCGCACTCATGATTTCTTTTGTAATCACGGTGTTTGAGACATACCTGAGCGAGGGAAAGGAAAGACGGTTCATTAAAGCGGCATTCAGCCAGTACCTGAGCCCCACTGTCATAGACATTCTGATTGAAAATCCGAAGACGCTCAAACTTGGAGGCGAAAGACGGAACATCACCGCATTTTTCTCCGACATTCAGGGATTCACTTCAATTTCCGAAAAGATGTCGCCGGAAGAAATGACTTCATTTTTGAACACATATCTGAACGAAATGTCTGCCATAATCCTTTCGCACGGAGGCACGATCGACAAATACGAGGGAGACGCCATAATCGCATTCTGGAACGCGCCGACGGATCAGGAAGACCACGCAAAAAGGGGACTCGAGGCCGCTTTGGAATGTCAGAAACGTCTTCGCGAAATGCAGGGAAAGCTCATGCAGATTACGGGGAAACCGATTCTCCAGCGCATAGGACTCAATTCGGGAATCGCTACAGTGGGAAACTTCGGCTCCTCAAACCGCTTCGACTACACGATGATGGGAGACACCGTGAACCTTGCCTCCAGGCTTGAAGGAATCAACAAGCAGTTCGGCACATACACCTGCTGCTCCGAATCCACAATGGAAGAGGCAAAGAAAAACGGAAGCACGCTGTATTTCAGACGGATTGGAAACATTGCCGTGGTGGGAAGAAAAGACCCCGTGAAAATATTCCTCCCGATGACGCAGGATGAAGCTGACGCAAACAGAGAGCTGCTTTCAGAATTCGAAAAAGGCTACAATGAATTCTGCGACGGAAGATTCAGCGAGGCACTCAGGATATTCTCGGCTCTTTCAGACAAAGACCCCGTCAGCGCAAAATATTGCGCAAAATGCTCGCGCCTCATGGAAAATCCTCCGCAGGAATGGAAGGGCTACGAACAGGCCACAGAAAAATGATTCCCCCGGAGACCGTCCAGGTTCCGCAAGGTTATCGTGCCGGGGCTGTCTAATAAGTATTGTCATGCTGAACTTGTCTCAGCATCCATTGAATCCTGTCGTGCTGAACTCGATTCAGCATCTATTGAATACCGTCATGCTGAACGTGGTTGCTTGCAACCGA
>DGXM01000043.1:0-6485 GCA_002396325.1 Treponema sp. UBA4232 | reverse complement strand
CAGGCCCGGAATGACGGCGGCAGGTTCGGAATGAAGCGGCAGCGGAAGGGCGGAAAGCGGGAAACGCGGGGGACTGCGGAAGCCGTTTGCGGGGGCCTTTCGTCCGAATCACAATTAAACAACTACCTCTTGAGATTATGTTTTTTTTTCTATATAATACTGTCGCATTTATTCAGCGGGAAAACGCCCCGAAATCACTTTTACCGACTGGCAGGAAAAGATTATGTTAGAGAAAATGAGAAATATTGGAATCATGGCGCATATTGATGCCGGAAAGACTACGACCACGGAAAGAATCCTTTATTATTCCGGAAAGATTCACAAAATCGGTGAGATTGATGACGGTGCCGCCACGATGGATTTCATGCAGCAGGAGCAGGAGCGCGGAATCACGATTGCATCAGCCGCTATCACAACAAGCTGGAAGGGACATCAGATAAATATTATTGACACACCCGGACACGTGGATTTCACAGCGGAGGTTGAACGTTCCCTGCGTGTTCTTGACGGTGCGGTTGCGGTCATCTGTGCGGTGGGATGGGTTCAGCCGCAGACGGAGACAGTCTGGAGACAGGCGGACGAATTCAATGTGCCGCGCATCTGTTTCGTGAACAAAATGGACAGGACAGGTGCCGACTTTTTCGGTGCCATGAACGATGTGAAGGAAAAATTCAAGTGCGAGACTGTGGCCCTTGAGATTCCTGTCGGTGCGGGTCAGGATTTTGACGGAGTGATTGATCTTGTGCGGATGAAGGAAATCCACTGGGATGCGGCGACTGAAGGCGAGAAATTCACGGTGGGCGAAATAAGTGCGGAGATGAAGGAAAAGGCTGAGGAATGGCGGGCAAAGCTGATTGACTCAGTGGCATCCACCGATGACGAGCTTGCCGAGATTTATCTTGAGGGCGGAGAGATTTCCACCGAGCAGATGGTAAAGGCTTTGAGAAAGGCAACAATCAGCAGGGCATTGGTTCCGTTCCTCTGCGGTTCGAGCCGGCGCAATCAGGGAGTGCAGCCTTTGATGGACGCAATTGTGGACTACCTTCCCTCCCCCGATGAAGTTCCTCCGGCACAGGCAGTTCATTTGAAGAAACACGATGAGGAAGAGCAGATTGAGATTCCCTGCGATCCTTCTTCAAAGACTCCTGCGGGACTTGTTTTCAAAATCCAGTACGACCGCGAGGCAGGCCCTCTTTCTTTCGTGAGGATGTATTCCGGCAAAATCAGCACAGGAACCCAGGTCTACAATGTGTCGAAGAAAAAGAGGGAAAGAATCAACCGCATTTTGAGGGTGAACGCAAACCACATGGAGCAGATGGACAGCGTGAGTGCCGGAGACATTGCCGTGTTTGTGGGGCTGAAGATTTCGCAGACGGGAGACACTCTTGGAAGCGAGGGCATGCCTGTTCTGCTTGAGAGCGTGAAATTCCCCGAGCCTGTTATTTCGATTGCGATTGAGCCCGAGACGATGAGCGACAGGGATAAGCTGAACGAAACCCTTGAGATTTTAAGCCGCGAAGACCCAACGTTCACTCACCGTGATGACGAAGAGACCGGACAGCTTGTTATAAGCGGAATGGGAGAGCTTCACCTTGATGTGCTTGTCACAAGAATACGCGATGACTTCAAAGTGCAGTGCAGAGTGGGTGCTCCACAGGTAACTTACAGGGAAGCCGTCACTTCGACCGCGGACTACACGGAAAATTACAGCCGGACCATTGCGGGAAAGGAAAACACTGCGGGGCTTACATTGCACGTGGAGCCCAGGGAAACCGGAAGCGGAAATCTTTATACCTGTGCGGTTAAAAAAGGCGGTGAGATTCCGGTCGAGATTTTTGATGCAATCGAACAGAGCATAAACAACTGTTTCGGCGGCGGCATAAAGATGGGATACCCCTGTACCGACACTGCAATCACGCTCACGGCGATAGACTTCAATCCGCAGACTTCAACGGGCGTGGCATTTTCAGCGGCGGCGGCAGAGGCTTTCGATCATGTGTGCTCTTCCGCATCCCCGGAACTGCTTGAGCCTGTGATGGCTGTGGACATTGAGTCGCCTACGGAATTCGTGGGAGAGGCAATGAGCCAGATTACCCAGCGCGGCGGAATAATCAGCAGCATGGATGAAAAGACCGGCGGAAACATTGTGCACGCGGAGGCACCCATGGCAAAGATGTTCGGATTCACCACAAGTCTCCGCTCCGTCACACAGGGAAGAGCCAGCTTCAGCATGACGTTCAGCCATTTCCAGAAGAAGTCCTGACACAACGGATTCTGTTTTCGGGAGATTTCAAGCTTGTCTCTTAATATGCAGCATAGGCATTTTGCCGAAACTGATGTTCTTGGAGACTCCCGGAAGTTTCTCTACTTTGAAAGCAGATCGTCGGAGGCCTTCTGAGCCTTCAGTCTGTTGTCATAAAGGATGATGGATCTTTCGTCGAGCCAGCCTTCTTCGAATTTATACCACATTGACACTGACTTCGATCTTCCGCTGCCCGTAGTCACGTATGATTTTCCCACGACCTGAAGCACTTCACCGCGGCGGGTCTGGCTTACGACCGACTCTTCGTATGAAGGTCCCTTTCTGAATGCGGCGTAGGGTTCCTGAACAACGGCCCATTCCACACCGGGAGTAAGGGAAAGGGACTCCAGATTTGCCACGTTGATGGATTTTTCCTTCCGGCACGACGAGACAAGGATTACGGCAAACGCCAGAAGAGCGATGTATTTCAAGCTGAGGGATTTTGTCATTTTGCGCTTCCCCCCGACAAAACGTATTTCCTGACATCGGGATACAGTTTCAGGTCGCTGTCAACAAAGTTCATTGTTTTTATTGTGTCGATGTCAACCCAGCGGTATTCGGTGTGCTCGGTGAGTTTGTATTTTATGACAATGCCCTTGTGTGCAGGTTTCACGATGTATGCGTGAAGATTTACAGTCTGGCCGTTGTGTTCGAATTGCGTAGAGGCAACGCTTTCACCAACCTTCACTTTCACATTGAATTCCTCTTTGAACTCCCTTGCCAGCGCCACCTGGTCAGTTTCATTTCCATCCACTTTTCCGCCGGGGAATTCCCATCTGCCCCCCATCTGTCCGGTTGGATTCCTGTGGGCCACAAGCACAAGGCGGCCGTCAAGAGCAATTCCCGTTACTGAAGTCTTCGACATAAATTATAAATCCTCCAAAGTTTTTCTTCCGCTAAAGGAACAGGGCCCTTGGGAAAATGAAATGCAGAAGTGCGACCGCAAGACAGGCGACTCCGAGATACTTCCGCGAGTTTATGAAGAAGATCTGCAGATTTTCGGAAAGGGAAAAACTCTCGTCAGTGGTTGAAGTCACGTAGTATTCGGTGAGAATCGCAGCACCTCCGGCAAGTCCCGCAGCGGCAGGAAGAAGGTCGCCTAGCACAGGGATTCCGCCGTAAGCAAGAAGGATTTTCATGAATCCCACGACCACCGAAAGAATACCGACAACAAGGCGCAGATTTTTTCCGTCAAGCAGATTTGCAGCCGCTTTTTTTTCCGGCATGACATTTTTACCGCTGCCTGAATCCTCTGCAGGAACTACAGCAGTGGAGTCCGTTTTTTTCGTAAGATCGGTTCCGTACACCAGTATGAGACCTGCAATGCAGTTTGCAAGAACCGAAAGACAGTAAAACTGTTCCATAAGTATTCCCCCTTCAATATGAATCGGCACAAACCCTAACGGGCCTGCACCTTGCACGTCAAATTCAAAGTTTCTTCTCCGCTCGAAAGCCCGGCATTTATTTTTGTAATTTCGTAATTTTTGAAAACAAACCTGGCGTTTTCCTCGTCTCCCGAATCCGTGAACACAACGTCCTGTTCCTGAACATCGGCATCCGCTTCATCCGAGTTGACTGCAACCACTTTGTAATGCACTACCCGCTGACCTTTGATTTCAGCAGATTTTTTCGCCGAAGACCGGCGCATTGAAACGGACACGTACACATCGTCACCGAAAGAAAAAGCATTCAGGGAGCAGTAGACGCCGTTCACAAGTCCTTCGTTTGCCTTTCCACCCAAAAGACTCACCGCAAGCACCACACCGAACGTCATAATCATTGCAAAAAAAATCATACGGTTCATCTTCGTGCTCACGAGGACACGGAACAAACCTTTTTTGGGCTGATTTTTTCCAGTGGCAAGGTCGCGGTATACCTGGCTTTCTCTTTCGCGGAATCCTCCGTTTTTGTGATGGAATACCAGAGGTTCCTCACCTTCGGGGTATCCGTCTATCATATCATCACCGAATGCCATACACTCCTCCTACCCTTTTATGACGGTCTGAATCAGGCTGTCGGTTCTCCACCAGTTTACGGTCGCCTTGTCCTGCGTCATCGAAAGTATGGAAATGATTCCCGCATTGCTGAGACTGAATGTGTAATAGAGAGTGTTGTGATGATCCAGACGGAGTGTGCGGTTCAAAATGCGCTGTCCGTTTTCCTGCACCATCTGAATCTGGAATCCGCTTTCGGTTGAGATGACGAAAAAGAACCATCCCGTGTCGCTCACTCCCAAAAAATCGTATGGAATTTCTATCTGCTCGTTGGAAAAAGTGCCCTGCTCCTGCTCTGTGTACGGAAGGATTGAAAGCGGGGCTTCGTAGCTGCCGTCCTCGACATTGAGCGTGTAAAGCATGGTTCTGTCGTAATCAATGCCCGACATCATACGGCTTGCCTCGTCCACGTGCGGAAGATAGTAGTCAGCCTTCATGTAAAGTTTCCTCTGGCTGTAATCAGGAACCACGTTTTCGATTTCCACATAACAGTCCTGATTCTGCGCATACGGAACCGGAACATTTTTTGTTTCAATCGGGACTGTGAAAAGTGTATGGCCGTTCTGCGAGAACCAATAGATTATGGGCCCCTTTGTCGTTGTGCAGACAACCACCAGCTCGTTTGCCTCCGTCACATAAATCTGCTTTACAAACGGAAACGGTGTGCCTCCCGGTCCTTCCTGCCCCAGATAATCCACGAAATTGCCCGAACCGTCAAAGCGGAGCACAATCTGCGAAAGCGTCTCGTTCCTTTCCTCGTCAACTTCCTGCCTTTCGACGGGGAGCTTGTCAACCGCATAAACGAATTTCCTGCTGTCCACAGTAACGGAAGATATTTCATTGAAGGGATATGACACTGCCTTTCTGGTTGAATTCTGTCCTTCCTCCATAGCAAATGACGGCCGGGGATTGGAGTCCTCATTGTAAAAAAGAGTCAGAAGGTCGCCGTAAGAGTTCAGTTCCATAATCTTCTGCGACTCACGGTTTGCAATGTAGAAAAATCCGTCGCGCATGGCCAGACTGTTGCGGATTGAACCTATCCTGTTGTAATCAAAAACGTTGAGTTCATCCTCAAAACTGCCGTACTCAAGAGAAAACATCTCCTCTTCCTTGAGCGAGGAAACCACCGGCCCGCCGCACGCTGAAAGCAGAAGCGCACACAAAGGAAAGCAAAGAGCCGTTGTTTTTAAAAGCGCGAACTTTTTCTGAATATCCATAATATAATAGAATAAAGAATAACGTGGATATTGTCAATGTAAAAAAAATTCTATATAATGTTCAGAACCGCTTTTGGGTCTGTCATGATTTTAGGCGGGATACAGAAACACAACAAAAAAAATGCAGGAGGAGCATCCGTTTTTTTTCTGCGGATGACTCAATTGGTTATGTTTGACAAAGTTCTAACTTTTTTCTTCGGTTCACAGAATGACCGAGACGTGAAAGCTCTCAAACCTGTAATCGCTCAGGTGGAAGCAAAAGAGAGCTGGGCACAATCCTTCAAGGATGAGGAATTTCCGCAGCAGACACAGATTTTGAAAGACAGGCTTGCAAAAGGAGAGACTCTTGACGACATTCTCCCGGAAGCATTCGCACTTGCACGTGAAGCGGCATACCGTGTGCTCGGAGAAAGAGCCTACCCCGTTCAGCTTATGGGATCCCTCGTTCTTCACACAGGACGCATTACCGAAATGAAAACCGGTGAAGGAAAAACCCTTATGTGCGTTGCCGCCGCTTATCTGAATTCGCTTTCAGGAAAGGGTGTGCACATCGTGACCGTGAACGACTACCTTGCAGAGCGTGACAGCCAGTGGATGGGAAGAGTCTATAAATTCCTGGGACAAAGCGTAGGATGCATTCTCGCAAATATGGACAACGATGCAAGAAAGGCCGCCTACAACTGCGACATCACGTACGGAACAAACAATGAGCTTGGCTTCGACTATCTTCGCGACAATATGCAGATTGACATGAGCCGCAAAGTTCAGCGCGGATTCAACTTCTGTATTGTTGACGAAATCGACTCCATTCTTATTGATGAAGCCCGTACTCCTCTCATCATCTCCGGACAGGGAGAGGACGACACATACAAATATCACGAAGTGGACAAATATGTTGATATGTTCACAGAAGTGAAAAAAGACCCCAAGACGAACGATTACCCCGATGAAGTGGAGATGACGCCCGAAGAA
>DGXM01000011.1 GCA_002396325.1 Treponema sp. UBA4232 | reverse complement strand
CCTGCAACTGAATCGCAAGGCCGTCTCCAGACTTCAACAGCAACGGTCGCAGTTTTGCCTGAAGCGGAAGAAACTGAAATAGACATCAAACCGGAAGATGTCCGCGTGGATGTAATGCGTGCGGGAGGCCCGGGTGGACAGTGCGTCAACACAACCGATTCCGCAGTTCGTCTCACTCATATACCGACCGGTATAGTTGTTATCCAGCAGGACGAAAAATCCCAGATTAAAAACAAAGCGAAGGCATGGCGCGTTCTCCGTGCACGTCTGTTTGATTTGGAAGAAGGAAAAAAACAGGCCGAAAGAGCAGACGCCAGAAAAAGCATGGTCGGCAGCGGAGCAAGAAGCGAAAAAATCCGCACGTACAATTTTCCCCAGGACCGCGTTACGGACCACCGCATAAATTTGAGCCTCCACAATCTCCCCTCATTTATGATGGGCAATATGGACGACATGCTCGATGCACTGAACGTCTACGCAAAGGAAGAGCAGTTGCGCGATGTGTCTGATTTGGAAGGCTGATTTTTACACAAGGCAATGACGATTCAACAGGCCCGCAAAACCGGCAGACAGGCTCTCGTTTCCAGTCCGACTCCTGAACTTGACACAGACTGTCTGCTTTCTCACATTCTTTCCTGCGACAAAACGACTCTGCTTTTTCACCGCGAAAAAATTCTTGATGAATCTCAGGAAAATGAATTTTTGGCGTCACTCGAAAAACGAAAGACAGGACTTCCAATTGCATACATAACGGGCCACCGCGAGTTTTTCGGTTTTGATTTTCTGGTCACGCAGGATGTCCTGATTCCCAAACCAGACACCGAACTGCTTGTTGAAAAATCCCTGGAGTGCATCGAAGAGAAAACCGCACAGCACCCCGAAAGAATTCTCACCATTTGCGATATGTGCACTGGAAGCGGTTGCGTCGGTCTTTCCATTTTCAAAGCCGGAATCGAAAACCGCATTTTCCAAAATGGAAGATTTCCCATCGTCACGCTTGTTGACATAAGTCCGTCTGCTTTGGAAGTTGCGCTGAAAAATCTGTCGCACCTCAATCTCTCGGAACACAGATCCAATTTTCGTTTTGTCCGAAGCAATCTTTTTGAAACCGTCACCGGAAGCTTCGACCTCATCGTTTCAAATCCACCGTACATTCCCGGAAGCGAAGCAAAGTCCCTTTTGAACGACGGCCGCGCAGAGCCGCTTATTGCATTGGATGGCGATGTTGCACTCGACGGAAGTCCCAGCGGTTCGAATGACGGTCTTGGCATAATGCGGAATCTTGTGCCCCAGACTTTGGAGCATCTTTCTCCGCACGGCACTTTGATTGTGGAGTCAGGCGAATACAATGCCGAAGCAACCCGGACTCTTTTCATAAACGAAGGATTTTTGGACACGTGCATCCATCGTGATCTTTCAGGACAACTGCGTGACATTCAAGGGCATATTTAACTTACCTATTTCTTTCTGGACGACATTTCAAATCAAGCGGCTGTCGCAGTCCCCCGTGTTTCCCGCTTTCCGCACTTCCGTTATCACTCCATTCCGAATTGAAGCGCCGCTTCAATTCGGAAACTGTGCTCCAATCGGGCGTAGAGTCGCAGGTCTTTCTGCACCGATTATTTTCCGTATGTCTTTTCAATTTCCATAATCTGATCGCGGTAGGCTGCGGCTTCTTCGTAATCCAAGCGGTCGGCAGCTTCCATCATTTCCTTTCTTAAAACTTCTATCAGTTTTCTGCGTTGAGCGGGAACCATCAGGTTTGCACTCTTTTTCAAAACGGCAACATTCACCTGACTGTTTTCTTCTGCATCTTCCTTTTCGTGCTCAAGAATATCTTCCACCGCCTTTTTGATTGTCTTTGGTGTAATGCCGTGTTCCTTGTTGTATGCTTCCTGTATTGAACGTCGTCGTTTCGTCTCTGTGATGGCCTCTTTCATTGCGTCGCTCATTCGGTCTGCATACATCACGACTTTTCCTTCCGAGTTGCGGGCGGCTCTTCCGATTATCTGAATCAAACTTGTGGTGCTCCGCAAAAATCCTATTTTGTCTGCATCAAGCAATGCAATGAAACTGACTTCCGGCAAATCAATTCCTTCGCGCAAAAGATTGATTCCAATCAGCACATCGATTTCACCACTGCGCAGTTTCTTTAAAATTTCAACTCGCTCGAATGTGTCTATTTCCGAGTGAATGTACTGCACTTTCATCGAAAGTCCTGTGAGGTAGTCGGTCAAATCTTCTGCCATTTTTTTTGTGAGTGTAAGGATAAGGCTTCTTTCGTTTTTTGCAATGCGCTCCTGAATTTCCTTGTAGATGTCCTGCATCTGTCCTTCGCTCGGACGCACTTCGATTATGGGATCCAAGAGTCCCGTCGGTCTGATGATTTGCTCAACCACTTGTGTGCTCTGTTTTATTTCCTCGGGTCGCGGGGTGGCGGTGACGTAAATCACTTGATTCATTTTCGCGGAGAACTCGGGGAATTTGAGCGGACGGTTGTCAAGCGCGGAAGGAAGACGGAATCCGAAGTCAACAAGATTCTGCTTACGGCTGCGGTCTCCCTCATACATTGCTCCAATCTGCGGAACCGTCACATGTGCCTCATCAATCATGCACAAAAAATCATCAGGAAAATAGTGGAGCAGGGTTGCAGGCGGATCACCTTTTTTGCGGCCGGCAATCGGTGCTGAATAATTTTCGATTCCTGAGCAGTAGCCCATTTCCTTCATCATTTCAATGTCGTAGGTCACGCGTGTCTTAAGTCTTTCGGCTTCAAGCATTTTTTTCTGTGCATACAACTCTTCAAGCCGTGCATCAAGTTCCGTTTTGATTCTGTCTGTTGCAGCGGCCAGAGCATCGTGCGGCACAACGAATTGCTTTGCGGGATAAATCACCGTTTCGTCAAGTTCCTCTCTCACTTCGCCGGAAATCACATTGAATCTTCGGATTCGGACAATTTCATCAAAGTCCAGTTCAATTCTGTATGCCTCGTCAAACTCAAGATAGGGCGGGTACACTTCAATCACGTCTCCCTTGATTCGGAAGTTGCCGCGGTCGAGTACCATGTCGTTCCGCTGATATTGAATCTCCGTCAGCTGCATCGCAAATTTATGAGTGTCGAGCATCTGTCCTTTTTCAAGATGCACCCTCATGTCCTTGTACATTTCCGGCATACCGAGACCGTAAATGCAGCTCACCGTTGCAACAACAATCACATCGCGCCGCTCCATCAAACTGTATGTTGCCGCCATCTTGAGCCGGTCGATTTCCTTGTTGATTGCCGCGTCCTTTTCAATGTAGAGATCCCGCGCGGGCACATAGGCTTCAGGCTGGTAGTAATCGTAGTAAGAGACAAAATATTCCACCGCATTGTCAGGAAAAAAAGTTTTGAACTCGCGGTACAATTGTGCGGAAAGAGTTTTGTTGTGGCTGATGATAAGAGTGGGACGCTGAACTGCTTCAATTATTTTCGCCATCGTAAAAGTTTTTCCGCTGCCGGTCACTCCCTTAAGCGTCTGGTATTTGTCGCCGCGGAGAAATCCTTCCGCCAGTTTTGCAATCGCTTCCGGTTGGTCGCCGCTCGGTTCATAATCTGATACTACATGAAATTTACGCATGGAAGTTATTCTCCTGAATGAATAAGTTTAATTGAAAGATTTGTACTGCCAATGCAGTGTCGGACACGGCTCTCTCCCAGATTTCGATGCACTATAATTGTAGCATGTTCTTTTGAAAATGTGTAGAGGCATTTAGATTGATGAATCACTTTGTTGAAAGCCGTGCGGTCTAAAAAGGATTGTCATGGGGCCGATAAGCATCGTCATGCTATGTCATGCTGAACGAGGCTGTGTCATGCTATGTCATGCTGAACGAGGCTGTGTCATGCTGAACTTGATTCAGCATCTCTTGTGAAAAAGGAGATCCCGAATCAAGTT
>DGXM01000097.1 GCA_002396325.1 Treponema sp. UBA4232 | reverse complement strand
CCACTTCAATATGGGAGACAAATTTATCATACCGCAGATTCAGACGGAACAGGCCGGGGACAACACATACGCAAGAGTGCTTCAGGGAGATTACGACCTTCTCCGCGAAAGAGCCCCCGGATCAGTGGACGCACCGTTTTTGACGAACCACGACCAAGCCCGTGCGGCCGGACTTTTAAAAGGAGACGTTGCAAGGGAAAAACTCGCGGCGGCAATGTATCTGCTTACCGAAGGAGTTCCGTTTGTATACTACGGAGAAGAAATCGGAATGATGAGCGGAACCCGTGACGAAAGCAAGCGCACTCCCCTTTTGTGGAATTCCCTCACCGAAGACGGAAAGCCGAAGGATGCAATGCAGACTTCCTGGGCACAGGATTCGGACTGTATTTACAATAAAAAGACCGTAAGCATTGCGGAGCAGCAGAAAGACAAAGAATCCCTGCTCACATATTACAAAAGACTCATACGATTAAAGACTTCACGGACATCTCTTTTGAGGGGAAAATTCAAGGCAGTCGAGCTTCCGTTCAGAACATCCAAAGCATCTTCCTGGATGATGGAAGACGAGGATGAGTCGGCACTGGTGATTCACAATCTTTCGGCAGAAGAAAACTTGCAGGGGCCGCTTCCCGAAGGATGGACGGATGCCAGGATGATTTTCGCAACCGATTCCCGGTCATCCGCAGACGGACAAATGGACATTGCGCCGCTTTCCACGATTGTGCTTTTGCGTTAACGGGCCCTTTTTCCTGCCACAAGTTCGGCTGATGCGGTTTTGGCGGCTTCGTTCACAGTCACCACAGACCACTTCACATTGTCCACCAGGCTGGGAGTGTTGAATTCAACGAACTTTCCCAAATCAGCCTTGAAGTATTTGTGGGTATGTCCGTCAAGCACCAGAATCACATTGTACTGGGCAAACAGACTGATGAGCGCAGATGACTCCTCGCTGTTCTGCATTGTGAAATACCCCAGGACGGTAGAGGAATCAGCATACACCGGATAATGGGTCATCACAATCTTCGGAAGCGGATCGGAAGCAAAGGCCTTTTTCAGCCTGTTGTACTGCGGCTTTCCAAGCGTGGCACTTCCAGAATCCAGGAAATAGTAGCTCATACCGTTCGTCTTGAAGTGGTAAAATGATGTATTGGGATACATTTTTTCCTTCCATCCGGTCCAGCCCGAATTGTACAGGTCGTGATTTCCAAGAATATTGTAGATTTTTGTTGCAGCGGGGAAATTTGGACATCTGGTTTTAATTGCACTTTCGAGGGGAGCCATATTGTCGAGTTCGGAAGGCAGTCCGTGGTCGGCAGTATCACCCAGGTTCACGCAGAAGTCAATGCCGGAGCCGTTTGAGTCAAGCCATTCGTACAAATCCTCATCGCGGCGGTCTTTGTTCGGCTTTCCGAAGTGGATGTCCGTAATGACAAGGAATTTGTATGTGCCGGAAGAAGCCTTGGAGTTCAAATGAGACACAAGGGCCGATGTGCCGGCATCGTTCAGTTCAGTCAAATTTTCGGCGCGGGTCTGCACAGTCTCCCCGTGGTAGAGGAATTCCCAAAGTCCGTATTCGCAGGAAACAAGGGAAAGAGATGCTAAAATGAGGGCGAGCAATAAAGAAAGTCTTTTCATAACGTGTACCTCGCTGAAAGTCTGAATTCCGAATCATCATAAGTGGCGGAAAGAGTAAAGAAATCTATGAAACGGACTACAGCCTCGAATCCGAATGTCCAGGAAGGATTCATTCTGTACGTGAGTCCTGCCGTGAAAGACGGAACTCCGATAATCATATAACGGTAACGCTCATAGGACGCCGCCTCAAGATAAACTCCGAATCCGTGGGGAAGATTGAACTGGAACAGAAAACCGAAGGCAACGGTATTGTTCACAAGCGCAGGGATTTTGTCTGCAATTGCATAGATTGTGCGCAGCTTCAGCATATACTTGAATGAAAAACCGAAGTAGAACAGATCGCTGGGTCTCCAGTCAATATAAATGCCGGGCAGAATATTATTCGTCATGCTGATGTCGGAATAAAAATTCAAATTGTAGACGGCACCCACTCCCAGACGGAATTTCGCCAGACGCAGGGGCCAGTACATTCCGGCCGCAACAAAGTCAAAGGAACCCTTGCCGCCCTGTATGCCTGAATACGCCGAAAAAGAACCGTGGTCAAGGATGAACATTGCCTGCCCCAAAAAGTGGTACTGCTCGAATCCATTGCCGGTGTTAAATCCAAGTGTCGCCGATACCGCTTTGAACGACGGAAACCTTATTTCAAACGGTGTAAATTCTCTCTGCGTGGTTTCTATTTCCGTTGCAACCGGAGTGAAATCATTATCCTTGTCAGCCGGATTCTGAGAACTCTGTGCAAAAAGACTCCACGAAAAAAGCCCCGAAAAGACGACCAGAATCGCAAACCGAACGCGTTTTTTCATACGCTCTCCTTTCATCCAACATTCATCACATAATATGGAAGAAAGTTGGAAGCCTTAAAACATACTATAATTCTACTATGATGTATGAAAAAAGTAAAGTCCGAATGTCAGACCATGCTCCGCGTTTTTCAACGGCTCCACTGCGGCTGTCATTCTGAAACGTTCACTGCAAAAAAAAAGGCCTCCGATTGAACGGAAGCCTTAGAGCCAACTCCCGGACTTGAACCGAGTACCTGCGCGTTACGAGGGCGCTGCTCTACCAGGTGAGCTAAGTTGGCAAGTGAATTCAATATATCAGATTGGAGCACTTTGGTCAATCCTTGTACACGGAGTCAGTCATAAAAAAAGGGCTGTCCAAAAAGTATTGTCATGGGGCTGTCCAAAAAGCATTGTCATGCTGATCCTGAAACAAGTTCAGGATGACAGTTTCAGCATCTACACCATATCTAGGTTTATAGATTCCGAAACACACGAGCGTAACTGGTGTGCGGTCGTGGCGTAGCGTTCGGAATGACACTAGGTGGTAAACTTATTGGTCATCCCCTGATTTTCAGAGGTTTCCTATTTCTTTATGCCGCGCTTTTCGTGAATTGAGAAATAGGCATCCACCAGACGTCTCATCTCCTGAATATTATGTACAATCATATAATTGTCGAAAATCTCAATCTTGTTTTTGGACGTAAACTTGCTGAGTTCTTCCTTTGCCTCATCCATGGAAATTCCGGCCCACTGAGCCACATCGCTAATGGTAAGCTGGAAATTGCGCCGCTGGCTTCCCTCGCTTGAACGAAACTCTGCCGGCTGCATCTCATCGTACATCATGAACACGTCTGCAATACGAGCCTGCAAATCCTTTATGACAAGAATTGAAAAACGACGGCGCTGATCGTAGATACGCTTGCAGAACAGCTTCAAAAGGTGCATTGCAATCTGAGGATTTCCCATGATGAGCAGCTTGAAGTTTTCCTTGTTGAATTCAAGACACTTGACGTTTCCCCTTGCGATACAGGTTGCAGAGCGCGGAGAATTGTCCAGAATGGCCATTTCACCGAAGAACTCTCCCGGACGCAGGATGTCGAGGTTTTTCATTGAACCCTTAATGCATTTTTCAAGCTGAACCTG
>DGXM01000188.1:4169-11190 GCA_002396325.1 Treponema sp. UBA4232 | reverse complement strand
GCACAGGCTTCGAGACTTGCGAATACAGCCGAACAGAAAAAAGCCGCAGCCGCTCAGGAAGCACGGAAGGCTGAGGAGGCACAGAAGAAGCGCGAAGAGGAGACGTCCAGAAAGACAGCCGCAGAAGCCGAGGCACAGAAAGCCGTTGTCATGGAGGAGCTCAAGAAGTTCACAACCGACTGGGAGTCTCCTTCATTCTCGGACATCGAGGACTGCGGATATTTCTATACGTCTCCTGAATTCGGTCAGTTCGATATGATTGAAGGTGAGTTCAGCAAGAAATCCGGATATGCGAAATCGGCGTACGGATTCGTGTTCGGTTATACCAAGCCAAGTCCCATCGGGGAATTGTACAATTACATCCGCTTTGAAATCAACACCGATGGAGAATATGCCCTCTACAAGTGGGATGGAAAGACTTACACCGACCTTGTCGAGCCCAACTCCGAGGGAACGGCTTACTTCTACAAGAACAATGCAATCAACCGCGGTTATAATTCCGTGAACAAACTCAAGATTCGTGTTGTTGACGGAAAATACAATGTCTACATCAACGACAAGCTCATAAAGAGTGGAATCGACTTTATTCCCAACGGAACCTACGGCGTGATGGGATTCTTCAGTGTAGGAAAGGTGAATCAGGAGGATATGCCCAATACTCCGGTTGTCGTTTCCTACCGCATTACAGACGCTGAATTGCACCGGGCAAAATAAAAATCAATCTGCAATACAGGCTGCCCTTGACCGGGCGGCCTTTTTTTTTGAGAGGAAAGAATGAACAATGTTCAATGGAACGCCTTTTGTGAATACAGGGACAGACTGAAGGATTTGTGCGGAAAATGGATGAATTACTCTCCGGCACTCAAGGAACTGCAGAAAGCCGCAGGTGCAAAAGACACACCTGACTATCCGCTTGAGACTGCCGTAGTCTACAATACCGCCTATGATGAAATCAACCGGGAAGACGAAATCAAGCTGATTGTGATAGGAGACAATCCCGGAAAAGAAGAGCAGCTTTCGGCAAACAGACGTTACCTTGTGGGCCAGAGCGGAAGAATCGCAGAAGGATTTTTCAGGCGCAATCCGTCTTTAAAAATAGACTTCAGGAAAAATGTGGTCATTATGAACAAAACTCCGGTGCACACTGCAAAAACATCTCATCTCAGGTATCTGATAAAGAACGGCGGAAGTGAAATGGAAAAGCTGATTCTTGAGAGTCAGATCGAGATGGCGCGTATGGCTTCAAAACTTCACCGGAAACTTGTAGAGGGTTCTTCCGGAGATTATGAGCCGGAATTGTGGCTTGTCGGATATTCCGAACTCAAGGGAAAGGGCTTGTTTCTTCCGTACAGGGACGAGTTGAAGAAATCATACGGCACATCGGAAACCTGGAACAAAGTATTCGTCTACCAGCATTTTTCCATGAACCGCTTTCTTATCGATTTGAGGAACTGCATGAAGGAAAACGGGAACCTTTCCATGAAGGAGGCTTTGGAAAAACTTGGAAGGCAGCACAGGGACGAAATCTTCTGCAGCGGGTCTATCTGAAGAAAAGCCTGATTGTCCAGGAAATCTTTTTGTGAGGGCCGTAGCGGAGTTTTCTGTCTCTTCTGTGCGATTGTATGAGAATGCTCTTGCGTCTTGAGAAAGTGTCGAATCCGTATTTTCCGTGATACATACCCATTCCGCTTTCCCCGCATCCTCCGAAGGGAATCTTGCTCGTGCCCAGATGACAGAGAACGTCGTTTATGCATCCTCCGCCGAACCGCATGCTGCTGACGATTCTTTTCTGCGTGAGTTTGTTGCGGGTGAACAGATAAAGCGAAAGAGGAACCGGAAGTCTTCGTATGAAATCAAGGGCCTCGTCAAGTTCTGTGTAAGTGATTACCGGCAGAATGGGACCGAAAATCTCTTCCTTCATTGAGGGATGAGTCGTTGCGTTCGAGGAGTCGATTGAACCCAGGTCAAGTATTGTGGGTGCGATTTTGTTTGACGCGGGATCTGCGCTTGCATCTGGAGCCATTGAAAAGAGCCTGCTGAAATGCTTTGAATTTATAATTTTTGGATAATCTTCGTTGGTCAGCGGATTCTCTCCGTATTGGATGAAAACCTCGTCTTCCAAAGCTTTTATGAGAGCCTGTTTTTTTGATTCGTGCACAAGAATGTAGTCGGGAGCAACGCATGTCTGTCCGGCATTCAGGAATTTTCCCCAGACGATTCTCCGGGCTGTGACTGCAACGGGCGCATCCTCCTCAACTATGCAGGGGCATTTTCCTCCGAGTTCAAGGCAGACCGGTGTGAGCGTTTTTGCCGCCGCTTCCATCACTGATTTTCCAACCCGTGAACTTCCAGTGAAGAAGATGAAGTCGAATTTTTCGTGGAGGAGAAGCTGGTTCTGAATGTAGCCTCCCTGGACAACGGACACGTATTCCGGTGGAAATGTTTCAGATACAATCTGTTCTATCACTTTGTTCGATGCGGGTGAATATTCGGATGTTTTGATGATTGCGGTGTTTCCTGCTGCGAGTGCCGAGACGAGCGGCTGGAAGGAAAGCAGGAAGGGATAGTTCCATGGTGATGCAATCAGTGTGACTCCGAAAGGTTCTGTTATCACATTGTATTTTGCCGGTTTGTAGGCTTCGTCTCCGCGGATTTTTTTAGTGCGTGACCACTTTTTTATGCATTTCAGGTGATGGGAAAGCTCGCGCAGTATGAATCCTGATTCGGTGGTGAAAGCCTCGTATTCTGATTTGTTCAAATCGTTTTTGAGTGCCTGAAAGATGTCGGCCTCGTGTTTTTTTATTGAGGCATACAGTTTTTTGAGCTGGGCTTTTCTCCAGGAAACCGGCAGGGTGATTCCGGATGAAAAATATTCTCTCTGGCTTTCAATCAGACGGTGCAGTTCCTGTTTTTCATTTGAGAGTTCTGCATTGGACTGTGAAACATTCTGAGTGTTCTTGGTGGACTGGGATTTAGACATCGGCACTTCCTTTACCTATAAAATCGGCAATTGCAAGCTGGTTCAATAGCGGAAGAGTGCAGTCGAGCATATCATAATGCTGCTGGTAATCCGCACATATGTCTTTCGGAAGGACAGCGAATGCGGCTTCCACCGGTGTGGAGGGACAGAGGCGGCCTATGTAAATCACAGTGTCGTCTATGTCTTTTGATTTGAGTCTGGTCTCCCGTGACGAGGGGGCAAGGTCGTCGAATTCAATCACGGATCTGTATGACCGGGATTTTGACCAGGAAAGAAGCTGACTGCTGTAGGCTGAAGGATGTTCACTTGAACGGGTGAAAAAGACCGTGGCCTGTCCGTCGCTTGCCTGTGATATTTTTGACGGCAGATCGGATGCCGTCAGAGTTACCGAGGGGATGTTTTTGCTGGAGAAAATCTTTTTTACAGCGGAAGGACAGTCTCCGTTGAATGCGACACGCGGCTGTATGGTTTGAACCGAACCGTCGGTAAGCTGGCTCGCCAATCTTAAAAGCCCCATGCCGTCTGATTTCCTGCAGGGTGAACTTAGCGAGCGTATCTGGAGAGTCATCCATAGAAGATGGAGCTGTGAGTTTCCTACTATGATTTGTTCCGGTTCGGTGCTGATGGAAAACTGCCTGCTTACAAGCGATGATATTTCCTTACGCAGGGAAGAAAGACCGAACGGGGATGGAGGAAAAATCAATGAGTGTGCGGATAATATTTTCCTGAAAGAATGTAAAAGCGGATGTTCGGTGTCATCCTGCGTTTTTACGGGTACAGGATTTTCTTTCGGATTATGTTCTCCTGTTGCAGCGTCCTCAATGCCTATGACAGGTTTTTCCTGTTCCTCTGCGGGTGAGAAATCCGGAATTGAATTTCCCCTCATGCGGAGAATGGCTTCTACAGTGGGGACAGAATCATCGCTGTCGTCTTTGCCACGGGGCTTCGACGGTGATTTTTTTGGTGCAGATTTTTCCGAATGAGTCACAAAGTAGCCTTTTTTGTCTTCGGAGTGAAGGAATCCGTTTGTTTCCAGCAGTGAATAGGACTTTGTGACGGTGTTCTTGCTGATTCCGAGTTTTTCCGAAAGCACGCGTATGGACGGGAGTTTTTCACCTTCTCTGAGTGATCCGTCTTTTATGAGCCGGGTTATCCGTTCATAGAGCTGGTAGTAGCGCTTGCTTTTACTGCTTTCAAAGTCGATGATAAACAATTCCGAATTCAATGTTTCCTCCGTTGATGAGTATCAAATCTTCAGGCTTTCAATCGGAGTGATTCCGAATCTTCCTGCGAAGTCACGTGCTTTCCAGTTGTTCAATATTACGTCTTTCGGGTCGTGTGCGTCAGAGGAACAGATTATCTGTACCCCCGATTGTGCGGCCATCTCCCAGAATTCAACATAAGGATACTGATATCTCATGCCGCGTGAAGTTTCGTTCGGTTCACGGCTTAGTCCCAGACCGTTGATTTCGATTGGAAGGTTGAGATCCACTGCGGCATCGAGGATTGCCTTGAGGCAGGCAGAGGACTGTTCATCCCATTCCTTGTAGCCTTTCATAAACAGGTCGGGATGTGCGAGAAAACGGAAAAGTCCGCTTCTCATGCCGTCGATGGTCTGGTCAGTGTAGCGGTTCAATTCGCTTCCCGTGAGGTCAGGACAGTATTTGTGCGAAGAGCCGGAGGTGCACCAATGAGATCCGAGAATCAGATAGTCTGCCTGGTATTCTCCCAGAAGCCCGTCTCGGTACCATGACTTGTAATTTGAATCCCATTCACATTCATATCCGCAGTAAACCGGGAAGGGAGCGCATTCGGCGGCACTCCGTACATATTGACGGTAAAGAGGAATCTGATCTTCGGACATCCTGATATGGGGCCAGACATCGGTAAAGGAGTCAGGGTAAGGGCAATGGTCGCTGAATCCCAATGCTGTGCATCCCTCCTTTGCTGCCTGTCTTACATAATCTTCCGGAGTTCCTTCTGCATGCCTGCATAATTTTGTATGCGTATGATAGTTTGCTACGGCTTTCATATAATCACCTTTTTCTAACATTATAACAGAGCATTTTGATTTTGTTTAGTGTGAATTTCGTTTTATGACGTTTTTTTTGATTTTATGGGTACAGAAAAAAAAATCCCCCGGAAGAATCCGGGGGACACGACCTCGCAAGGTCAGGAATCAAAGTGATGCCTCACTTATTTCTTTGTTGTCTTGCGGGCTGTTGTTTTCTTTGCTGCGGGCTTTTTTGCTGCAGTTGTTTTCTTTGAAGTGGCAGTCTTTTTGGCTGCTGTACTCTTTGCAGCGGTTTTCTTCGCAGTCTTCTTTGCGCTTCCAGTGTTGGACTTGATTACGGCCTGTGCACCGGCAAGACGTGCTGCCGGAACGCGGAACGGAGAGCAGGAAACATAGTTGAGTCCGAGCTTGTAGCAAAGTTCAATTGAAGCAGGATCACCACCATGCTCACCACAGATTCCGAGGTGGAGGTCAGATTTTACTGAGCGTCCCTTGTCTTCTGCGATGCCGATCAAAGTGCCGCAGCCATCCTCGTCAAGAGTCTTGAAAGGATCGGAGAAGAGCACCTTCTGGTCGAGGTAGGAGTCAATGAACTTGCCATAGTCATCGCGGCTGAAACCGAATGTTGTCTGAGTAAGGTCGTTTGTTCCGAATGAGAAGAAGTCGGCATATTCTGCAATCTTGTCTGCTGTACATGCTGCGCGGGGGAACTCAATCATAGAACCAATCTGGAACTTGAGCTTTGTGCCCTTCTTTTCATTTACAGAAGCGATGACTGCCTCTGCCTGTTCGCGGATCTGTTTGAGCTCTGCGAATGTGGTCACGTTCGGAATCATGATGCGTACGTCATGTGCGATTCCCTTCTTCTCGGCATCGACTGTTGCAAGTGCGATTGCCTCAACCTGCATCTCGTAAATCTCAGGATATGTGATTGCGAGACGGCATCCGCGGTGTCCGAGCATCGGGTTGTGCTCATTGAGCTCAACATACTTTGCGTTGATTTTCTCCACATCATAGCCGAGCTTCTCTGCAAGTTCCTTTGCCTGTTTCGGAGTCTCTGCCTGGATGAATTCGTTCAGCGGCGGGTCAAGGAGACGGATGGTGACAGGGCGTCCTTCCATAGTCTTGATGATTTCGAAGAAGTCCTTCTGCTGGAGCGGAAGAATTTCCTTCAGGTTCTTCCTGCGGGATTCTGTGTCGTCAGAAAGAATCATCTTCTGGAATGAAGAAAGCTTTGGCTCCTCAAAGAACATGTGTTCTGTGCGGCAAAGACCGATACCTGCTGCTCCAAAGCGGAATGCCTGGGGAGCTTCGTTCTGCTCTGCGTTTGCAAGAACCTGAAATCCCTTTACAGTCTTTCCGGATGCGGTTGTGCGCACTGACTTTGCACGTACTTCGTCTGCCCATCCAAGGAATGTCTCGAGGTCTCCTGAAACAGAAGCCGGTGTAACGGGGATTTCCTCTCCGTAAACTCTTCCTGTTGAACCGTCGATCGAGATAACATCGCCCTTCTTGAACTTCTTGCCGCCGATTGTGACTTCATCCTTTCCTGTGAACTTAACATCTGAGCATCCGCAGACACAAGGTGTTCCCATACCACGGGCAACAACTGCTGCGTGTGATGTGCGTCCGCCGGTTGAGGTGAGGATTCCCTGTGCGACATACATACCTGCGATGTCATCGGGAGATGTCTCTTTGCGGACGAGCATGACCTTCTTTCCGGCCTTGTCCCATTCAACTGCTTCTTCTGCTGTGAATACGATGTGTCCGCATCCGGCTCCAGGTGAAGCGTTGAGAGCCTCGGCGAGAGGTGTTGCAGACTTGAGAGCCTTTGCATCGAACTGGGGGTGCAGAAGCTGGTCGAGCTGATCGGGCTTTACGCGGAGAAGAGCCTCTTCCTTTGTTATGAGTTTTTCCTCAACCATGTCAACAGCCATCTTGACTGCTGCAGGTCCTGTGCGCTTACCGTTGCGGCACTGGAGCATGTAGAGTCTTCCTTCCTGAACGGTGAACTCCATGTCCTGCAT
>DGXM01000188.1:0-4101 GCA_002396325.1 Treponema sp. UBA4232 | reverse complement strand
TCCTGCATGTCGCGGTAGTGCTTTTCGAGACGGTTGCGGATCTTTGTGATCTCTGCGAAAATCTTGGGCTGCTGCTTTTCAAGTGCGGAGATGTCCATGGGAGTGCGGATACCGGCAACAACGTCCTCACCCTGTGCATTGATGAGGTACTCTGCCATGAAGTGGTTCTCGCCTGTAGAAGGATCGCGGCTGAATGCGACTCCTGTTCCTGAGGTGTTGCCCATGTTTCCGAAGACCATGGCCATGACAGTGACGGCTGTTCCCTTGATTACTCTTTCATCGATGTTGTTGAGCTTGCGGTATGTGATTGCGCGCTCGTTCATCCAGGAACCGAAAACGGCTCCGATGGCACCCCACATCTGCTTCTGGGGATCCTGGGGGAATGGCTCTCCGGCAGGCTTTTTGTCTGTCTTTGCAGCCTTGTACATTGCCTTGTATTTTGTAACGATTTCCTGAAGCTCTTCCGTTGTGAGCTCTGTGTCTTCTTTGATTCCGCGGTGTGACTTCACTTCGTCAATGATTTCTTCGAACTTGTCGTGGTCAACACCCATTGCAACGTCTCCGTACATCTGAATGAAACGGCGGTATGCATCCCATGCGAAACGGGGATTGTTTGTCTTTTTTGCAAGACCAAGAACTGACTTGTCGTTGAGACCAAGGTTGAGGATTGTGTCCATCATACCAGGCATGGACTCTGCGGCGCCTGAACGGACTGAAACAAGAAGCGGATCGTTTTCGTCACCGAGTTTTTTTCCGACAGACTTCTCGAGCTTTGCAAGATACTTCGCAACTTCAGCATCAAGTCCGGCCGGATATTTCTTGCCGAGCTTGTAGTATTCCTGACAAACGTCGATTGAAATTGTGAATCCCGGGGGAACCGGTAAACTCAAGGGTTTCTTTGCCATCTGTGCAAGGTTGGCGCCTTTTCCGCCGAGCAACGGGCGCATTGACTCATCGCCTTCAGCGTCGCCATCACCAAAGTAATAAACATATTTGGTCTTAGCCATTAATGTCCTCCATATATATATGTAAGACCCAGTATACCGCTAATTTGTTTACTGGTCAACGGTTAGCAATGTGTTAATCACATTTTCTGCGCAAAATATTCACAAATTCACAGGGTTTTTCAACAGGTTTGTAAACAGTTTATGCACAATGGGAAATTCACCCGGGGGAAAAAAGGGAACGCAAAAAGTACACGATGATATGACCGTAATAAATTTATAAAAATCGGATTGAAAACTTTACAGTCGGTAAAATTACCAAGTGCGTCATCTTTGATACTGGTGTATAATTGACCGGAAGAGTGTCTCAAAAAAAGTTTTTGGAGATTTTCATATAAAACAAGGGGATTTAATTATGTACGTGACCTATGCCGTTTACGCGTTTTTTGCCGTGCTGCTGATTTGGGGCGGCCGGTTTTCAGGAAAGGGAAAATTCCATGATGATTTCATGTCGCTCGAAGTGACGAAGGCTTTGCGTGGCATTTCAGCCCTGGGTGTGATTGTGCATCACATAGCTCAGGAGGGGGAATTTCAGAAAGCCGGCGAACTTTCTTTTTTTTCCGGCGTGGGATTTCTTTTTGTCGCGGTGTTTTTCTTCTGCTCGGGGTACGGTCTCATAAAAAGCATGGACACCAAACAGGATTATATGAAGGGATTTCTTTCAAGGCGTCTGCCGGTGATTGTGGTTCCCTATTACGTGAGCGTTGTGGTTTACACTGTCTGGAAATGTCTTTCGGGAGTGAAATTCGAGCCTGCCCAGTGGGTGACAAACACACTCGGACTCACGATGGTGAATGAGTATGCATGGTATCTTATCGTGCTTGCCGTTCTTTATGTTGCATTTTATCTTACTTTCGGTAAAATAAAAAAACGCGGAGTTTGCCTTGCGATTGTCTTTGCGGTCGTGGTGCTGCTTGGCGCCGTCTTTGCGGTCAACGGACATTTTGCCTGGTGGGCTGGGAAACCCAACTGGTGGCTTCGTGGAATGTTCGGAAGAAAATGGTGGATGGCCGACAAAGTGCTCTGGTTCTCTGGAGAATGGTGGGTCAATTCAGCTGTTGCATTCTGGCTGGGACTCTTCTTTGCGTGCCATGAGAAAGCGGTTGTGGCGTGGTTCAGGAAGATGTTCTGGGTGAAAGTTTTGTGCGTGATAATCCTCGCTGCATTTTCATGGTTCCTTTCCGGCTGGGCGCAGTCTTCAATCGGATACTGGACCGAGTGGAACGGAAATGGGCCCGGCATAGGACGAAAATTCATAACCTTCCTTCTTCAGATGCCGCAGGTGATTATGTGCATGGTCCTTCTTTTCCTTGTGATGAACAAATACCATGCGGTGAATCCGGTGTCGTCGTTCTTTGGAAAAATATCGCTTGAGACATACATGATGAATCTTCTTGCCATAACCGTATGCCGGGGTGTCAGGGCATTTGCATCTCCAGACTCTTTGAAATACAGGGTGATTTATGCGCTTTCGGTCATTGCTCTTTCCATTGCGGCGGGTCTTATCTACAAGGGAATCAACTCACTGATACTGAATGTTTTCCGAAAAAGGCAGAGCTGATTCGGGGCAATGCTTTTTTATCTCTCACCGCGAAGACATCGATTCCAGAGGATTTGCGGTGTTCACGATTGCGTCCGTGTGTACTTTCGTTATGTCGTTGCACTCGATTCTGAATGGCACGACTATTCCTCCTCGGAGAAAACCGCAGTGTGATCCCCCGAGGCAGAAGTCTTCCCTGATTAGAATCTGATGATTTTCGGCTCTTCCGTAAAACTTGAGAAGGTTGCGGTTGCATTTTTGAAATAAAGGACTTCGGTATTGTCGTCCTCGGCGGAATACATTGCCTTCAGCGACGGATACTTTTCGAGCATGTCTCTTTTTGCCTCCACCCTGTCGTCGCGGACAAGTTCACCGGCAAGGCGCAGCCATTCCTTTCCGTTGAAGCAGCAGAGCTCCACTTTCGGATTCGCCTGAATCTGCCTGGAAACATCCTTCGACTTTCCGGTCTGAATATAAAGTTTTCCCTCGAAAATATTGATTGTTCCGAACGGCCTTACGCGGGGCTGACCGTCTTCCACAGTGGCAAGATAATACGTGCCGCATGACTTGATGAAATCGTGTACTGTCTGCATTGTATGTGCTCCTTTTTAGAAAGCTGACGAATTATAAGTTCCCAAGATGGAAGGACTTAAAATACCGCATTTTCAAAGTTGTCTCCAAAAGCTGATGTTTTCAGAGATGCTCATATTCTAACGGAAAATCCGGATTGTGTATATCCTCGTTAGGCTCACCGACCGGAACCCGCTGCTATGTTTCCTAAGAACCGGGATGTGACTCAATCAACGCTGCCCTGCTGAAAAAAATCAGAACAGGTCTGTCCATATTTTCTTTTCTGATGCAGGACGCACCGGATCCACTCCGCATTCACGGAACAGGTCCCTCACTGTGAAGAATTCCGCTCCCCTTTCCTTAAGTGCGGGGATAATCTCCTTGAGGGCAAGGACTGTCTTTCCGTTTCCCTCCGTGTCGTGCAGGAGAATTATCTGTCCGTCGTGCGCATTTTCAAGGACTCCTCTCACGCGGTGCTCCACGCTTGCCGATTCCTCCCAATCCTCGACTCCGTGACCGCAGATGAAAGGCATACGTATGGTCTCGAACATCAGGTCGTTCAGGGCAATGAACGGGGGTCTGAAAAACACTGGTGCGATTCCTCCTGTGCATTCGGTTATGACGGCATTGGTGCGCCTCACTTCGTCAGTCATCTGCTCCGCGCTGAGTTTCGGGAATTCTGGGTGCGTCCATGAATGACATTCCACACTGTGACCTTCCCTTATCTGTCTCTCAATCACAGGGCGGCTTTTTTCCGTTATGTTCTGTCCTATCAGAAAGAAGGAGGCCTTCACGTTGTGGCTGGCGAGCACATCCAGCACTTGAACCGATGTCGTGGTGTTGGGGCCGTCGTCAAAAGTCAGCGATAATCTCAATTTGTCCATAGTCTTATGATACCACAGCTTTTGAATAATTTGAATGGAGAGATTTTCTTAACCCGTGATTTTTCCACAGCACCCTGCCCTCAGGGCTTCAGCATGAAACAAA
>DGXM01000042.1 GCA_002396325.1 Treponema sp. UBA4232 | reverse complement strand
TCCGAATGGATTGCGCATTACCCCTCCGACTCTTCCGTGAAGCACAAACCAGTTTCCGCCGAAAGGCCTCCATGCCACTTCTGCCCCAAGACGCATGGGGCGGTTCACATAGAAAGTCTCGGCATCCTCGACAACCCATGGTTTTGTGTCCGGACCGGTGACCGTGAAAGGATTCGAGCCGTTGAGAGCCGTGCCCAGAACGGGGTCCGCGTGTATGGAGACTATTGTGCCGCCGGAAAGTCTCTTGTTGAGTCTTCCGGGGATAATCGGGACTGTTGCGTATCCTCCCAGGTCAAGGTTTTTGAAGAGGGGATACTCAACAGCCAGCGAAAGGTCCACTCCAAGGGATTGGAAAATCGTTTCCGCATCAAAGGTCATTTCGCTTACGGATTTGGTAGTGTCCTGCATTGAAAAGTTTTGAGCTGCAAGCGAGTATACGTTCGCGGTGGTTGATCCTACCAAATCCATGGAACCGTCGGAATGCATCGTGTATTTCACCGTAACATTGGAGGCGGGAATGTAGAGCATCGGGACAAAGGCTGAGGGGGTGGCAACGAAGCGGAGTTTTCCTACTTTGAAGTAGAATGGAATATCGCAGTTTATAAATACACCTGAGCTTAAACTGAAAGAGGTTGTCTGCTCCTCGTCCAGTGTGTTTCCTTCCGCAAGAAGCTGCACCATATCGTTTGAAACTGAGAACGTGCCATAACCGGAAATGCCTGCTCGGATACCTGCTCCCCATCCGCCGAAAACCACCGAAAAATCGTACGCGGTGGTGTTGAGTCCGACGTCAATGCTCAACGGACCGTTTCCTATGTTCCGGTAGATTTGGGGAAAGTCCAGAACCAGTTCCTTTTGGAAGATGTCCGTCAGGTTCATTGCATTCTGGCCGGCATAGACATCGAATCCCCATTTCATCTCAATGTAGCGCTTGCGGGGATTCATTTCGGCACTCAGGCAGGAAAGTCCCGCCGCGAACATTATGCAGATTGCTATGATTCGTTTCATGGGCTTCCTCCTTTAATGTACCAATCCGGTTGCGATTCCGGTAACAGAGAGTGGTTTGTCTCCGTTCATCTGTACAGTCACTTTTACGTCTGCCGAAAGTGCATCCGAAGAGGACAAAGCGGCACGGGAAATAAGGCAGTGCTCCTTCGCATCCGCGGCATAGTGAGATGTTTCCCCTTCCGCAAAATCACGGCCTGCTTTCACGACCACATCAGGGTGGAATGGCCATGTTGTGAACACATTCTTTATTTCAGTGCCGGTAAGCGGAAGTGAATATGATCCCGGGCTTAAAGGCATGTTTTTGGTGATGCCAGAGCCCCCTAAATCCCACATGTCAGCCTTTACCGTGAGATTTGAATACGTTCCGTCCGTTTTTTTTGTCAAAAGAAGGTCGTTACGGGCCTTGTAGTCTACCGTAACCGATTTGATGCAATCAACGTAATCGGCAAACTGGCTCATTGTCGAGGCATTTTCCCTGTTGAGCACATCCTTGTAATGTCCGTCTTCTTTGTCGTTCCAGTGCTCGTCCGCAAGTTGTATGGGTTTTATGTACAGGGGGGCTTTCAGAGTGAAGTCGAACGAAAGCAGGGCCGCCATGTCTATGCTCAGGGATGAACTTCCTGAATTTTCAACCGCTGCTCTGGAAAGTTCCACACCCGAACTTCCTCCGGTCATTTTCACGGAATAATTCAGCTTCATCGGAGTGCTGCTGTCAAGCTTCGTCATAAGTACCTGGTTCAGATTGCTTTTTGCACTGTAGCGTTTCGGATCGGCATCCTGCATATAGTAGGCAACGTTGTTTGAATCCGTCTTGTTTTCCACAATCTGCGAGACTGAGGAATCCGGCCATGGAACGGAGTTTACCAGCGGGATTGTTGCGTCGTTTGGTATCTCTGACTTTTCCACTCCGGCAATCATATCGAATTTCTTGTCGGTGCCTCCCTGCGGCTTGTAGGAAAGATAAATCTTCCCGCTGAAACCGATTGAATCAAAAGCATTGCCAAGACCGGAGGGTTTCTGTGCATAGAAGTAGACCGGGAAGGCCGTAAGCTCCATCTTTTCAATCTCAGTGTCAAGGTGCATGGGCTCAAGGAGCTTGTGGATGTCGAGCGGCATATCTGTTTCCCCGGAGAAAGGCTGCACCGAAGAAAGATCCAGCGTGATCTTGTCCCAGTCGAAAATGACGTCGGTGATTTTTATTCCGAGGGTATAGCTTTTTCCAAGTTCGATGTTTTTCAGTGTGAATGAGTCGGCATTTTTCACCGCCATTTTCAGATAAAGCTTGTCGGGGGCTCCGGCTGCATTGCTGAATTCAATGTCGAAATCGTTCTGGGAGACTGTTTTCGCGGTCTGGGCACCTGAAATGTCAAGGGTCTGATTGAAGTAATACTGACCGGAATTGCTCACTTTGCGGAAGGCTGACACATTGAGCTGCACCGTGTTTCCGGCGGGAAGAGTGTCTGTTATGTCGCACTTGAAACCGAATCCTGCACGGGTCGCAGTGGTCGGATTTCCTTCTGCATTGCTCGCATTCGAGGCGAAGGTTATTTTCCTGACGAAATTGCGTAGTTCGTCAGGGAGACTCACTGAGCTGTCTTCAAAAGATGGGGTCACTCCCAGATCACTCAGGTTTACGGTGACTGAATCCACTTTTTTTAGTTTGAAACTCACGCCTATGGGAACGGAGGCCGTCGTGCCTGTGCTGCTCAAGTCGATTGTGGCATTCGTCATGGTGATTTTGGCGGTTCCCTTCACCTTTACGGAACTCGTTGTGCCGGGATTGATTGTGGCTCCCCATCTGTAAATGTCTTTCACAGTGTAGCCTGCGCCTCCCGAAGAGACTTTTGTGAGGGTGCCAACGTCGGAAGTATCCGCGGAATTTCTTACGGCAAGACTGCTTACCGTGCACTCCATTCCCGTCCATCCTGCTGGCAACGGGGATGCGATTCCTATGGCGGCGTCCGAGAAGCTTACGGAAGTGATTCCGCTGCCAAGGGCTGACAGAGACACCGTCTGATTGATTTCCTTTGAAGCAGAGCCTGAGGCTCCGGTAATCTTTTTTATGGCCATGTCCTGGGAATTTGCGGATATATTGAAGGTATGAGTCGCATTTCCTGATGAAGCCGTGACCGAAGCCCGGAATTTTACGTAGAATTTCTGGGAGAGTCCCTGTTCGCACGTCATCGGAAGTTCAAGCGTGGTTTCGGCTCCGGTGTTAAGATTGATGTTCTTTTCCTCGCCTTCTTTGCAGAGATTTCCGCTGGAATCGTAAAGCAGGGGTTTTATTCTGATTGTGTATCCGCTTCCGGCTGGATAGGTGTCCGTTTTCTTGAAGGTCATGGAGATTTTTCCGGTTTTGAAATAAATGCGGGAATAAGAGAAGTTTTCATTGCCTCCGGAGACTTCTATGGTGGGCAGATATTCAGGCTCAATGATACTGTTTGAAGAAGATTCTTGTACAGTCGCAGTGTTTCCGGTGATGTTCAGCGAATCCATTCCGGTGAAGGCGCTGATTGAATCGGTGAAAGACTGGTCAATCTCGGAGCCGGCACTTATGTCAAAGTTTTTCTCTATGTTTCCAAGCTGACCGGCCAAATCCATCTGGCTTATGTACTGCGACATGTCAATCGGAACGTTGTAGGCGGGATAGTGCAGAAGATACGTGAGAGCTTTGGGGTCAAGTCCGTCAATGTTTTCACTGCCGGGGATGTATTCGTAAAGCACGGCAGAACCGCCCATCGCATTTTGTATGGTTTCCCGCATTGCGGAAGGACTCAGCACTTTTGTCAAATCAAAGGAAGCGGTTCCGAGCGGAGCCTGATATTTTGCGTTTGTCTTGATTGAAAGCGACTCCGGCAACGCAAGATTGTCACAACCGCTTGCCAAAAAAGCCGCTGCGGTCAACGCCGTCAAAAAAAATCTATTCTTATTCATGGCAAACCTCCTATAGCGGACAGCCCAACCCGATGCAGGAAAGAGTTTTTAGAGATTTCTCTTTTCAGTATAACACATTACTCGGTATTTTTAAACGGATTTCTTCAGAAATCAGTGTTTCCGGGCCGATATTCGGGCAAAACCCTTCCTATTATATAACAATTTTTTATATTATCGGTAACATTTGCAAAAAAAACAACCCGCCGCAGGAATATGCGGCAGGCCGGGGATTTTTCTGATTTTTTTCAGAAAGAGGAATTATTTTTTGTTTTTAAGCAGTGCAGCAAAAGGATTGTAATACATTCCGTCGTCGCTGCCGTAGCTCTGTTTTTCCCTGCGCTGACCGTTTCCGCTGCGGTCTCCACGGGAGGATTTGTCGCCGCCCTTTGCCGCTGCGGAACCTTTTTTCACCACGACCACACGTTTTTTGCCGGAGCCGGAACCTTCTCCGCTGCCTGTGGGAGATGCAAGACGGTTTGCCGCATCACTCTTCAGCGAAAGACTGATTCTCTTTCTGTCGTTGTCAAGTCCGATAATCGTGAATTCTTTGATGTCGCCCACTTTCACCACATCCATCGGGTCGGAAACGAAACTGTCGCTCAATTCGCTCACGTGAATAAGACCTGTCTCGTGCAGTCCAATGTCCACGAATGCACCGAAGTCAACAACATTGCGGATTTTTCCGGTCACTTTCATGCCGATTTTCAAATCCTCGAAATTCATAACTCCCTTCTGCATGATCGGGGCAGGATATCCGTCGCGGGGATCACGGTTGGGCTTTGCAAGTTCTTCTATTATGTCGTTGATTGTTGTGGAACCGATTCCGTACTTTTCCTCAAGCTTTTTCTTCAGGTCTGCGGAAATCTTTTCTCCCTTCTGCACCAGCGGAAGCACTTCGCTTGCCACGTTGTAATTCTCGGGATGCACCCAGGTGTTGTCCAACGGATTGGAGCTTTCGGGAATCTTCAGGAATCCTGCGCACTGTTCAAATGCCTTGGGGCCGAGGCCGGAAACCTTCTTCAGATCCTCGCGGCTGGTGATTTTTCCGTTCGTATCGCGGTATGCCACAATCTTCTTAGCCAATGAACTGTTGATTCCTGAAACATACTTCAGAAGAGAAGCACTTGCCGTATTCAGATTCACGCCCACCTGGTTCACCACAGAGCTGACCACTTCATCAAGTTTGTCGGAAAGCTTCTTCTGATTCACGTCATGCTGATAAAGTCCCACGCCGATGGCCTTCGGATCAATCTTCACAAGCTCGGCAAGAGGATCCTGCAGACGGCGGCCCATGCTGATGGCACCACGAATCGTCAGGTCAAGATCGGGGAATTCCTCACGGGCAATGTCGCTCGCAGAATAAACGGAGGCACCGGACTCGTCAACCACCGTGTAACTCACGTCAGGGTAGTTCTCGCTGATGACTTTGCTCACAATTGCCTGCACTTCCTGGCTTCCTGTGCCGTTTCCAACCGCAACAATCTGAATATTGTATTTCTTAATGGCCTCGTTTATGGCATTGTATGAAGCTTCCGGGGCAGTCACCTGCTTAATCAGGAAATATCCCAGATACTTTCCGGTTTCGTCAAGAGCGGCGCACTTTGTTCCTGTACGGATACCTGGGTCTACACCGAGCACACGGCTTCCCTTAATAGGCTGCGTCATCAGAAGATTCTTCAGGTTCTCGCTGAAAACTCCTATTCCGTGCTCATCTGCCTCGTCAAACTCATCGCTGCGGATTTCACGCAAAACGGCAGGGCTCAAAAGGCGCACGACACCGTCTTCAATCGCAGCCTTGTGATACTTGTTGTTCACCTTCTGCTTTTTGACAAGCTCTTCTACTGCACCGTCAACATTCACGTCAAGAGTCACCTCAAGGGCTCCTTCTCTTTCGGCACGGTTGATAGCAAGAATGCGGTGGGGCTTCACCTGATTCAGCGGCTCAGAATAATCCCAGTACATCTTGTATGTGGAAGTCTTTTCGGCAGTCTCGGCATCCTGACCTTCGGGCACAATTCCCTTTGTCACAATCGTACCGGTGGCCATATAAAGATCATGCACGGAAGTGCGGTTTTCGGTATTCTGTGAAACACGCTCCGCAATAATATCCTGCGCACCCTTCAGCGCATCGGCGGCACTCTCCACGTTCAGCGCGGGATCCTCGTTGTCTGTCTTCACAAACTCGGCGGCCTTCTTCTCAAGAGATGCATCGTCAAG
>DGXM01000161.1 GCA_002396325.1 Treponema sp. UBA4232 | reverse complement strand
CAAAAGTCGCTTCTTTTGCAATCAGAGTCTGCATCTTTTTGTTTTTCTCTGACCATTCATTGTCCATTTACTGATTCTCTCCTATGTCTGGATTTTTATAAATTGCTTTGGGGGCTTCCCTAAAAAGTGTGGGGAAAGCCTAAAATTATATTATGTTATGACGGCATATTTTTCAAGCGGAAGTTTACCGCAGACAAGATAAATCATGCGTTGAGTCTTGGAAAATACGATGCAGATTGTCTGGATATTAAAACCTCCGCACGAATGAAGTTTTAGTCTTATGCTCGATGGCGAATCAGCTGCGATTATATATTGCTAATTATTTTCAAAAATGCTACACTGAATTAGTTATCCAATGCTAATCAAACTTTCAGGAGGCATATTTTGGGCACATTTTTTGTAACACTGATTCTTCTGCTGGTGGCTGCCTTGGCCGTTAAAAGTATCGTGCACAGAATCCGGCATGGTTCCGCATGCTGCGGAGAGCGCGATGCTCCGGAAAAGAAAATCAAAGTTGCCGACAAAAACAAGGAGAATTATCCGTACACCTACATAATGAGCGTTGATGGAATGCACTGCTCAAACTGCACGCGTCATGTGGAAAATGCACTGAATAAAACGGAAGGCATTTGGGCGACTGCAAGCCTTGAAAAAAAGAGTGTCACAATCCGCAGTAAAAAGCAGCTGGAAAAAACAGTCCTCGAAAAAATTGTAAGCACTTCAGGCTACACACCGCTTTCAACTGTTTTGCAGGATTCATAATAAAAAATGAATGTCCTGAAGTGGCTCTCTGAGAACGGAATCAAAAAAGACGTTTACAATCAGGTACTGGAAATTCCCTGTGCTGATGATAAAAAGAGCTTCATCTATCTGACGCTTCCTTTTAAAGGCATCTACTGCTGGGCAAACGATGTTTACTGCCGTGAGATTCCCACAGGATATGACCGGGGTTTTCATGGAATGTCATTTAATTTCTGCATGGACGGCGGCTGCGAAGTCTCTCTCTTCAACGGAAACTATGTTTACGTAAGGGCCGGCATTTTAAGCATAGACACGAGTGCTTCAAAAACCGGTCACTATTATCCGTCATCGCGTTATAAAGGACTGGAAATAATTTTTGATTTTGATGAAATAAAAAACAGTCCGCTAAAAGAGTTTGAAGTCTTGGGAATCAATCCTTTAAGTTTCTTGGAAAAGCTCGAAGAACGCTCAGTCTGCGGAAGCTTTAGAACAATTCCAAGTGAAATCTGGCAGCGAAAAGCCTCCTCTCTTGTGGAGCATCTTATAAATGATGATGTTTCAATAGAAGATGTAAGATATTATCTGATAGAGCTGCTTTTTATTTTCTCAAAGGATGAACCTAATCTGAAGGCTTGTGATGTAGGTTTTCTTTCTAAAGGACAGAGACAACTGGCCTCCCTGCTTGAAGAGAAAGCCTGTTCCGATTTAAGGGGACATTTTACACTGGAGGAATTCGCAAAGGAATATAAAACGAGTACGTCATCCGTAAAAAAATATTTCACACGCCTGTACGGAATTCCTGCCGTCCTTTTTTCGGCACAGGATATAAAAAATTATGATTCATTTTATGAGGCCCTTGAATCTGCGGTCAGCAAAAAAACAGTTTTAGACACAAGTGCCCTTGAATCAAGATACGAAAAAATTGATGCGTACAAAAAAATAAAGTCCATTGTACCGGAAAACGTGCTTCCAGGATATTCTTCAACATGGCTTTCGGCAAAAGCGGTGGAAGGAGACGCTCCGGTAATTGCAAAAATCAAGGCGAAACTTGACGGAGAAAAACTCAAGGCATTTGAACAGACCGTTAGTTCTTTGGAAAAGGGAGTCCTTAAAACAGGAGAGGCAAAATTCAACTGGATTGATGAAATCCTTGAAGGAAATTTCACCTCAAACACTCAGACAAAAAAGCTCGGAAAATTCGACAGACTGATAACCCACCGCATCTGGGGAAAACCGGTTGTCGTCCTGACAGTCTTACTGGGACTGATTGCATCCTTCATTCCGGCCCTTCCGTTTATGGGCGTGGGAAGTGCAATAGGAGCATTATCCGGTCCTATTACCAATGCACTTTCTTCCGTAAATTGTCCGCCATTCATTATCGCACTTATCAGCGACGTTATAATCAACTCGCTTAGTTTTGTTTTGAAAATGCTCGGCTTTGTATTCGGCGTAACTCTTGTGTTCGGCCTCCTGGAAGAAATCGGCGTGATGGCCCGCATCTCCTATGTTTTTGACAACACAATGGCGAAACTGGGATTGCAGGGAAAATCCGTCATGCCCTTCCTCGTGAGTTTCGGCTGCACGATGGGAGGTGCCGCAGGTGCCCGCGTAATTGACAACTGGGGGCAGAAAGTCCTGACCATTGCGCTTGCCTGGGCCGTTCCCTGCGGAGCTGCGTGGGCTGTCGTTCCAATGCTTTCCACAGTGTGGTTCGGTGGAGCCGCCCCTTTAATCATTGTCGCAATTCTTCTCGTAATGATTCTCCACATGTGGCTCACCTCAAAAGTGTTTGGAAGGAAACTTGTAAAAAAAGAGGACCGCTGCGGAATGATTATGGAACTTCCCCCGTACCACAAACCAAAGTGGGGCTCATTATTGCGCTATGTACTTGGCCGCACAAAAGATACATTCTTCCGTGTCATGAAAATCATTTTGATTATTGCATTCATCTTCTGGCTCCTGACTTTCACGACATCAGGCTCAATCGACAATTCAATCTTGTACAAGGTCGGCAAATTCATCGAGCCTGTCACAAAAATCTTCGGACTCGGTTGGAAGACATTCATGGCGTTTATAGTTTCATCGCTTGGAAAAGAAGGTGCCATCGGTGTTTTGAGCTCAATCTTCACGGACCACAATATGATTACGGTGGGTTCAGTTGCTGCAGGAGTGGCCGCCCCGAATATCAATGAACTCCTTGTGGCAAATGTTGCAAAACCCGAGGCCCTTGCATTCATTTTTGCAATTACATTCAATATGCCCTGTATCGTGGCACTCGCATCGACATATCAGGAAACACATTCGGCCAAGTGGACTGCAATCATAGCAATCTATTACACCGTCGTGGCTCTTTTAATTGCCTGCGTGGCATATCATATAGGAGTGCTGATTTTTTATGGCATTACCCCGACTGTGAGGATAAGCTGTTGTCATTCCCGTGCTTGACACGGGAATCTTTTAGACAAGAGATTGTCGGATCAAGTCCGACAATGACATAAATATGGATTGTCGGCTGGAGTCTAATAGAGACAATGAAAACTAGGTGTAAATTATGGAAGAATTATTAAATCTTCTTCGTGATGGACATTCCCGTTCTCTGGAAATGCTTGCCGCTGAATTGAATACCGACACGGAAGATATTCTGCGCCGCATAGAATTTCTGGAAAGGGCAGGAATGATTCGCCGCGTAATCAATATCAAAAACTCATGTTCTTCATGCACTCCGAAAAAATGCGCATCGTGCCCGGGCTGTGCCTCTCATTTAAAAGAAAGCGGTAATTCATCTGCATGTGCCTCCTGCATGCCGAAAGGCGGATTTAAAAATATGGGAGAAATGTGGGAGGTTGTTGCAGACTGAGGTGAGTTTTTTGCCGCTTGGTTTTTAAAACTCCTTGCCCTGACATTAATTCAACTGAGTTTTGACATAGAGCCATACTTAAAATATTTTTTTTACGAAAAATCCGAAAAAAAACAGACTGAATATTCAAGAACGTGATAGAATGGAAACTGATGGATTTTACACTAGAAAACTTGACATTCAGAAATTGCAGCAAGGCTTACGAAATTGACCGCTCCGATATTCCTGAGGCTTTTGTTGATGATGTTCCGGTCCTCATTGCCACTTTGAAATTTGGTTTTGAAAACAAATTGAAAGGACATGCTTTTTTAATCACCAAAAACGGCAGAGCCGTCGGAACGATTCTTCTTGGAGAAGGACTGTACTGCGATACAGATCCGAAAGAATTAATGAACAAACCTTTCTATCGCCTGGTATTTTTTGTTCTGGACAGAAAGTTTAGAGG
>DGXM01000075.1 GCA_002396325.1 Treponema sp. UBA4232 | reverse complement strand
GGAAAAATCAAAGGACTCCGGGCTTGAGTCTGAGCATTTGAAGAATCACAGTGATATAGTCCACAAAATTCGGATAGCAGAAAAGGTGGATGAAATAATACTCGAGTATAATCAGAAGAAAAAGAATCAGCATTTTGTAGCCGGTGTTTATCCAATCGAAGCCAAGTGAAAACTGCATAAGAAAATAAAGCAGCAGATTAAAGGCAACGAAAAGCCCCAGATGATTCGGAAGAACCGGTATTGAGCATAAAGTGAGAGTTAAAATCACAAGAGGGATTATTTTTTTTGACCCCTTCAGGGAAATGAAGATGACAACAAGCTTTAAAATCACAAAAATCCCCAGCAAAAGGATGAAAACCTGACTCCTGCGGTACAAAAGAGAGTCGATTATGTTGCCCTGCAGCGAAAGGGATGAAAGACGCTCGCGGGTTGTGTGGTCAAAGAAAAAAAACAAAGAACCCGCATTTTCCAGCAGGTCGGAAAAAGAAGTATGAGGCAGGGCAATCATGCGGTGAAGCAGCACGGGTTTAAGACCAACCAGCATTGATGCAACAAAAACAAGATCCGCAATGATGTCAACCCCGTAGCGGAAAATCTGGCGCACCACGGCAAAAGGCGTCATCCGGCGTTTCATTCTCGCGGAAAAATAGGACGAAATATCCGTCGCGCGGTTCCGTTCACCTATAAACTCTGTTCTTGCGGCAGTGCCCTCCCGTGCATCGGCAGATTTGGAATAGCCGCATCTTTTGGCATTGAAGAAATCAACAAACGAATCAATAAGAAAGGAAAGTGTATCAATGGGCGACTGCGAGAGATATTCATACGGGAATCTTCCGCGTGCCACGTATTCGATGAGTATGCGTCTGAGTTTTTGGGCATCATCAATATCCATGTGCCCGAGTTTCACGCATCTTTCTATGCCGCCCTGTGTGAGAATGAGAAATTCCGGTCTGGGCTTTTTCTTTGCAATTTTATACCGCTGCCAGTCGTAAATGCTTCCGTCTTTGAGTTTGAGCGCAACGGTGGTTCCTGGAATCTCGCCGCCGTGGATAAAAAAAACTCCGGTCTCGAAATGATTTTCAGAATTTCCCGGGACGCTGATTGCAGTGGGCAGATTCCAATGCAGACCGTTTTCGGTAAAAACAAAACCGTGGCGTTGGAAATGAAGCCACATCCCGCAGATGAGCGGTTCTTCACGGGCAATGCCGAATGACTTTCTGATGAGAAATCCACTTGAATTGGAAAAATCTGACTGAACGCGCATCGAAACTCCTGCCCGCGAAGCAAAAGACTTTTCTTTCCCGGTCAAAATCCTTGGAAAATCACCAACACTCGACGCAGAGCGTCGGGGTATTTGAACCCTCCGCACGAATCAACCGGGAAAATCGAAATCCTATTTTATTTCGTAAATCCAGCCTTCGGGAGCCTTTTCGGTACCCATCTGGATACCGGTGAGCAATTCACGAAGTTTACCCAGCACAGGACCTATTTCATCCATGCCGGAAGGAACGTTGATTTCTTTTCCGTGATCCGAAATCTTTCCTATGGGAGAAATGACGGCCGCTGTTCCGCAGAGACCGACTTCCACGAAATCAGAAAGTTCGTTCTTGTTTACGGGACGCTCCTCGACGGTGATGTGCATATAATCCCTCGCCACCTGAATCAACGATCTGCGGGTGATTGAAGGAAGGATGCTGTTTGACTTTGGTGTTACCAGTTTTCCGTCTTTCGTAACGAAAAGGATGTTTGCACCGCCGGTTTCTTCTATATAAGTATGTGTCGCAGGGTCTGTGTACATATTTTCAGCAAACCCTTTTTTGTGGGCATCAACAATATTGTGGAGGCTCATTGCATAGTTCAGACCTGCCTTGATGTCGCCCGTACCGTGGGGAGCTGCTCTGTCCAAATCAGAAATGCGCACGATGATCGGCTTCACACCGCCCTTGAAATAAGGACCAACTGGAGTCACCAGAATACGGAACTGGTACTCGTCCGCAGGCTTCACACCAATGACGGCATTTGAACCGAACATGTACGGGCGGATATAAAGGGTTGCACCGGAACCGTAAGGCGGCACGAAATCAATATTTGCCTTCACAACGTCGATAACAGCCTGAATGAATCTGTCTTTTGGGAAAACAGGCATTTCAAGACGCTGGCAGGAATCCTTCATTCTGTCTGCATTCAAGTCAGGGCGGAAGCATACAATCTTTCCATCTGCCGTGGTATAGGCTTTGAGCCCCTCGAAGCAGGTCTGGGCATACTGAAGGACACCGGCGCACTCCGAAATGGTGACGGTATGGTCAGTGGTGAGAGTACCCTCGTCCCACGCGCCGTTTTTGTAATTCGCAACGAAGCTTTTGTTCGTTTCCATGTACCCGAAAGGCAAATTGCCCCAGTCAAGATTTTTGGATGCCATTGCAACACCTCGCTAAAATGAAATTTGGCAACCTCTAAAAACTGAAGTTTTTATAGGCTCCCATTTGCTCTAACGATTCCGCGTGAGAATCCAAGTCCTGCGCCAGAACCTATTTTTACAGTGTAGCACTAAACCGCTGCTTGTTCAAGAGAAAAGGATTTTGAATTTAATTCGGGAGTCGAATTGAAGGAAATTGAGCCTGAGTGTACGGCGGTTGACTCCGGGATTTTTTGACTCAGCCTTGATCCCCGCCCGGGAAAAATATCTTTGCGTTGCGGTGCAATGCGCCTGCGGCTGTTTTTATGTCGCTGAAGAGGCCCATTCCCGTAAACGTCAGGGCTGCATCTCCAATCAATTCCGCGTCGTGACATTCGGGGGTGTGTATTTCAATCCCCATCACACTGCTTTTCATCTGAGTCCAGTCATCGTTTTGAGCTTGTCCGCCTGTGACCGTGAGCGACACAGGAGAAGGGGTATCCGTATTTTTGATTGCATCGTTGAGTTTCGAAAGTCCGTCCCGTGCTTCCATTGCAATCTGCAGCATAAGATATTTTCCCTGATCCAAAACGGCTTCGTTTCCATCGCTCGTAATTGCAGCGTGAACCAAATCCGCGTAGGTCACGGAAAATCCTGCCTGCTCTTCAAAATGCTTTTTGTAATTCGCAAACCGTATGCCGCTGTCGGGGATTAAGACACTTGCGTTCCAGAGCCCCGGTATAATAGAAGGCAATGTGCGGATTCCCGGGGCATCAACCGGTGTGCAGGTGCAAAGATTGAGTCCTTCGCTGCTGCCTGCCCTGTCGCAGAGAGTGCCCGCCTCAAGTGTGTTTGTGCCAATCAGTGCCGAAATGAAGTCGGGGGCTCCGCAATAAACAGGAAGACCTGCGCAAAGGCCGTTTTCTTCGTGTGAAAGAAATGATTCGGCGGCTTTCGTAAGTGCTCCGGCTTTTGACGAGGGTGCCTTGAATCCGGGGAGTCTGGTTTCATCTTCCGCTGTAAATCCGGAGTCTGCAAGAGATTCTGCCGACCAGTACGCCTCAACGTAACGCTCTTCGGGAAGGATTGTGAGAGCCTCGTTTGTGAGCCTGTAAATGAGATATTCCGGGCCTGAAAAAATCACTCTGCTTTCGTCCCACTCCTTCGGGTACCTCTTTTTGAATGCCTGAAGTCTGGGAATAAAAAGCGATTTTGTCTTTTTGTCCGGCTCCGCGCCGCCGGGGATTTGTACGCCGCTTTCGACGGGGGCATTCCACATAAGAGTCAGGCCTTTGTCGCTTACGATTGTAGGTCCGTTTCCGCTTATGCACAGAGCCTCCACCTTCAGCGAATTCAAAGAGACGTTCTCCCTGAAAAAAAGTTCGTCTGCGGCGTTTTTCAGGGCTTCCATCCATTCCGAAGCGGCGTTTTCTGTTCCGTATTTTTTGAAAGACTGCCGGCTGTACGAAGCAACACGGCCTTTTTCATCAATAACGGCGGCTTTCAACGAAGAGGTTCCTATGTCTGCACACAAAATATGTTTCACGGCTGCCTCCTTTGCATCGGGCCGCTGCCATCAGCTAATCAATTTCTTCTATAAAATACGTCATAAAAATCGGTTCAACGGCAATCACACGACAGGATCGCAGTTGTTCTGATTCTGGCCCATCGGATCCGCTGCCTGCTCATCCTTGGTTTCAGAGGGACGGCTTGCCTTGATCATTTTGTCAATAATCGTGCGGTTATCCAAAAGATCGCTCAAGGACTGTCCATGATGCAATCTTGTGATTACGTTTGCGAAAAGCCCCGAAACATTGGTGCTGATATACCATTCCTTGTTCAAAAGCTCCTCGTGGTAAACTGCGTTGGTTCCGATGATACGGTAGAAAAGTCCCTTCTCGTAGGCCTCGTCGAAAAGCTGCACTGCATTTCCAGTAAAGAACGGAAGACTGATTGCGGCAATAACTTTCGTGGCTCCCTGGTCGTGGAGAAAACTCATCGCTTTAAGAAGGGTTCCGCCGGTACCGAGCATGTCATCAGCAAGGAAAGCGACCTTGCCCTTCACATCACCCAGAAGTTTGATACTCTTGATGTTGGTGTTCTTTGCATCCTGAGTAACGATGGAATAATCGCGCTCTTTGTAAATCATTGCAAGAGGCTTTTTCAAACCCGTCGCATAGAATTTATTGCGGTCAATGGCTCCTGTGTCGGGGCTCACGACAACCAAATCTTCCTTTGTAAGATCAATCACACGTGAAAGTTCGCGGATAATCTGGTACGACGCATGCAGATTTTCGCAGTGCGTGTGGCTGAAGGCGTTCACAATCTCCCTTGAGTGCAGATCCAGAGTAATGATTCTCTTGACTTCCATGCTCTCGTAAATGTGGCCCAGAAGTGCGGCTGTAAGACCTTCACGCCCCTTCTTCTTGTGCTGCCGGCTGTAAGGATAAACCGGGAGAACCAGCGTAATCTGCTTTGCACCGGCCTGTCTCACCGCGTCAATCGCAACCAGAAGACACATAACATGGTCGTTCACGCTCAGGGAAAGCTTGTTTTTTCCGTCATTCAGCGCAATCGGCTCGTGATTTTCCACGTCCTGCACAATGAACACGTCTTTTCCGCGGATACATTCGTTCAACTCGCACTTGAATTCACCGTTGGCAAAATACGTGAAGCGGGCATTGACCTTGAACTGCGGGGCACGGTATTTGTCAACCATACCACGGATGCACAGGTCGCTGGTACGCAAATCGTTGTCCAGATTAATCTGCTGGACCAAAGCTTCTTTTTCCAGATTGTAGCGCTTGGAGATGACATCGCTCTTGAGTGAAAAGCGGTGTTTGTACATGTGGCGCAGGTGGGTAATCACTTCGTTCGCAAAGGATTCTCCGCCGGGACAGGCTACCACAGCAAGATCGGTTGGTTCAGAATACGGCATTATTCTTTTCCCCTTAAATTGTAGATAGGACATTATACCTACTTTTCGACACAAGGTCAATTAAGCGCGCAAAGGAAACTGGGCTTCAGCATGAAACAAAATGC
>DGXM01000202.1 GCA_002396325.1 Treponema sp. UBA4232 | reverse complement strand
TTCATATGGTGTCTGTGAATCAGCTCATGCACAACAACGCTGTCCAAAACTTCCGAGGGCATCATAACCAGAAGACAATTGAAATTCAAATTGCCGTCATTGCTGCAGCTTCCCCATCTGGTTTTCTGAAGGCGTATGAAAATCCGCTTGTAAGTTATTCCGGCAATCTTTGCATAATAATCAACTCTCTCGGGAATGATTTTTCGAGCCTGCTTTTTCATTTCCGCTATCTGAGAGGCTGAGAATTTTCCAAGACTGCACACTTTTTCATTCTGCTGCTGTTGACTTTCAATGTGCTTTACAATCCAGCTGTGTTTTGAATTCAGAAATTTATGCACATATTCTTCATCGATTCCGTATGGAGCTTTTACGAGAACCTCACATTTTTTTGTGATTGTCACGGAAATGGAACGTATTCTGGATTTTTTGATGATGTAAGTAAGGTTCATATCATCCTCATTTATATCCAAAAGAAAATCACCGCCTGCCGAAATAATCCGGCAAGACAGGAGGATTATCTGAATATTTCAATTCCGCTTTGACGACTATTTCCTCTCCGTTTTTTATCATAAAATCATATTGGTGCCCGTCACTCTTCTTTTTGTAAATGCGCAGAACATCTCCGGCCGTGGATTCCTTTGCAAACTGTATTTCGAAATCAGTAATCGTCTTCGTGTCGTAAAAATCAATGCCGAATGTGTTCATCAGATATTTCACATAGCGGGTGTTGTTGGTGTGGCGGGAAAAATCCGTGTCGCTCGCATAAACTTTTTCTTCAAGAACGAAATCATCTTCGTTGAATTCGGTTTTCAACTTTGAATACTGTTCAGAAACAGCAGAGGTCTCACTTTCCAAATCCGAAGGAAATGTAATGTCGGAAATTTTGCATAGATTCCGCTTTACAAAATCAATTGCGCACATTTGGGTTTTTGCCTTGAAAAGAATATGATGATTTTCATCGCAAAGCAGCGTATCGACATCAAGCCGTATTGGAGACTTTGAGCTTACATAGGATTTGGCGATTGTCTTTGTGTTCCAGAAAGGAAGTTGAATAATCTGCATTTTAGTGCGCGTGTAAACCCATGATGCATTGTTTTGTTTTCTGAGCACAAGATTGTCGCTTCCGATTGAACCGAAAAATTCCGTGATCATATCCTGATTTATATCCATGCTTTCAACAAGTCCAAGGCGGCCAGAGCGGTCGATGCTCGTGTATGCAGTGTCAATTTTTTTCGTGTAAGAATAGTTCATTTTTCAGCCTCAAATATTGCGGATTTTTAAACCGTCCGTCTGTCTTTTCATTCCGGATTCAAGTTTATCATATTCCTGTTATCAAAACAAGGGCAGTCATCAACGCTCGATGCAGCCGTCGGCAGCTTCAACAATATTCATTACGGCACAAAAGCAGAGGGCATGCCATCAGCTTGAGATATTCCTGATATAATGCACCGTCTGCTTCTGGAAAAAATTTCTCATAAAATTATTTGTCGCAATGCCAGTTTGCGGCCTGCTCTGGAGGAAGCGGTCTGCTGAAGTAATACCCCTGAATCACATCGGCACCGAATTCACGAAGACGCTCGTACTGCCATTCCTCCTCCACACCTTCGATAATCATCTTTTTGCCAAGGTCATGGGCAAGGGAAATCACGTCGCGGATGAAAGAGTCTTTGCCTTCAACAAGATAAGTGGTCACAAGAGATTTGTCCAGCTTCAAGATGTCAACCGGGATGTAAGTAAGATAACTCAATGAAGAATAACCCGTTCCGAAATCATCCATAAGAATCTTGATTCCCAATGCCCGCAGCTGCACGAAGAGTTTTCCCGCCTGCCACGTGCTTTCCATAAAGAGGCCTTCGGTAATCTCAATCTCTATGTAGCAGGGATCAATGTCGTATTTCTCGAGAAGATTTTTCAGGAATTGAACATAGCCCTCGTCGTTTATCTGATTGCTGGAATAGTTTATGGAAACCGGAAGAAGCGGAACTCCCTTGTCCCGCCATTCTGCAAGCTGACGGACTGCAAACTCAGTGGTGATTCTTCCGATCTGTGAAATGAGTCCGCTCTGCTCCGCTATGGGAATGAACATGGCCGGTGAAAGTGCATCGTCTCCGCGCATACGGATGAGAGCCTCGTAGCCAACCAGTTCCTTTGTCCGTGCATCGACTTTCGGCTGGTAGAGCATGTAGTAGTCTTCGTTTTCCATCGCAGAAAGAACCTTCGTGCGGGTGCGGTTGATCATTGCGGATTTTTCCTGGAAATCGGGAGTGAACAGTGCCGACGTGTTTTTGCCGTATTCCTTTGCGGTGGTCATGGCGATGTCCGCATTCACGAACATTGACTCGACGGTTGCATCCGCATCGGAATTCACAATGCCGATGCTCACGGTGGTCTTGAGGCCTTCGGTTCCAATCTGCATCGGTTCGCGGAAAAGCTCGTGGATTGCCTGGGATGCCCAGCTGTCTTTCATAAGATGCTGCCCGGTGATGATAACGATGAATTCATCGCTGCTGTATCTTGCCACGAAATAATCGTGTTCCCTGCAGAATGTCTTGAGCAAATCGGCGGCGTGTTTAAGATACCTGTCTCCGGCAATGTGTCCGTAAGTGTCGTTGATTGCCTTGAAGTTGTCCACGTCTATGCGGAGCATTGAAAGAGGACGACCCTTTGCAAGTTCTGCGGAAAGATATGTCTCGGCATAAGAGCGGTTGTAAATATCAAGAAGACGGTCGTGCTCGGCATCATACTTGAGTTTCTCCTCCGCATTTTTCAGCATTGCGTAATTGAAAGCAAGAGCCGCGAGAATCACAAGAAGACCAAGCACAATCATCAGCACGGGAATGAGCGCGTTGCCGTACTGATCCACATAACTTTTGGGCTTGTTCACGAACTGTGTCTCTGGAGGAAGCATCTTCAGGTTCAAGTCAAAACGCTTCATCTGCTGCCAGTCGTATTTCACAATGCCTGATGTCTCGGTATAAAGCGCAATCTCCTCGATTTTTCTGTTTCCTGAAAGGACATCGCTCATAGTGACGCCTGCAAGATAACACTGCTCCGGGAAATTCATCAGCGTACCGCCAAGAATGCCTTCGCCGATGCCTTCGGAATAATTGCGGAACACCGGGATTTTGGTGTGCTCAACGATTGTCTGCACGCTTTCGGGAATGGTGTACTTGTTGCCCTCGGAATCTTCAAACGCCGTCAGGTATATGAGGATGGTGTTTTTGTCAAGGCCCTCGAGCTCCTTTTCGAATTCTCTGCGCGTCATTTTCGAAGTGTTGATTTCCCGGAATTTGAATGACGAATAACGGACCCTGTATTCCCAGAAAGAATTCCTGTCGCCGATTCCCGTGGGTGTCTGGTCTATAATTGCGGCTATGGTGTCTGCCTCGGGAAGAAGCTTCACCGCCAGGTCAAGTGTGTCTCCCAGATAAGTCTCTTCGGTAAAGCCTGTGATGTTCGGTTTTTTAGCGGCACGTTCGGCAAGTGAAATATTGTTTATGCCGTAAAACACGACGGGAAGATTCTTGAAAAATTCATCCTGATGTATGAGAATAAAAGAGAGCGCGGCATCATCGCCTGCAATCACGCCGTCCCAGGTTTTTCCGCTTCCTTCAACCCTGGTCTTGAAAAACCGGTAGAAATCCTCCAGATCCTTTTCGCTGTTGTAATTCTTCGTGTCCATGTAGATCACGTCGTAGGAAATATTGTTTTTATAGAGACCTTTTTTGAGACCCTCTTCCTGTAAGGGGTAGGAGGAATGTGTCGGGGAGTATGAATCGAGGAAAAGAACTTTGTGGGAAGGGGATGACGGCTCCTGAATCGGTTTTCCGGCAGTATCACTGAGGGGAATCATGAAATTCCTTGCAACCATGATAGCGGCTGCCACCAGAATGGCTGTCCCTGCAATCAGCAATGTATATCTAGTAAAAATGTGTTCTCTGCTTTCCATATCGACCTAATTCCTTTTTTAATCACAGCATCCCTAGAGCCACCTCTAAAAACACCAGACTAGATTATATCATATATTTGAAGATTTTTCACCATAGTTGGAAATTTTTTTTCTGCAAAAAGAAACATTTCACTTGAAAAAATGACGGCCCGGGTTTATACTATTGATAGTAATACTATCAGTTAGCTACGGAGGCTTTCCATGCTCTCATTCAGAAGATTTTTTCCCGTTTTCCTGGCCGCTGCACTCACCCTGACTGGATGTTCAGAACACACCCGGCTCTCTCTCAGCGAAGGATGGGAATATGCGCGGGGCACGGCGGAATCACCGTCAATGTCATTCAGCAGCCTTCCGTCTGAAACTACCGCTGACCTGACTCCCCTCATCCCCGGCGGAACAGGCTACATCTGGCTTCGGAAAGACTTCACCCTGCCCCCCGCCCTGGAAAACGAGGAAATCGGATTATATCTGGGAAGAATCTCAATGGCCGACGTGACCATGATAAACGGAAGCATAATCGGGGAAGAAGGACGAGGCGGAGACAACGAATTCAGTGCATGGAACACCGCAAGATTCTACCGGATTCCCTCCACACTGCTTTCAAAAGGCCCTAACACGCTGATGCTGCGCATCTGGATCAACGGAGAGGGCTCCATTTCCACAGGTTCCTTCATCGGCGCTTACAAAGACGCATCGCTGAGGGCCTCAATCGAATCATTCTTCGGAAGCCGGATCCACCTGATTTCCGCATTCTTAATGCTCGCAGCGGCCGTTTATCATCTGATGCTGTTCCTGCGCCGCCGTGAGGACAGGGAAAATCTCATGTTCGCATTGATTGCGGTTAATTCGGCAGTCTGTCTTTCGGTCTTTTACATATGGGAGATTCCGGGTCTGCCCGCAAAATGGATGTCCTGGCTCTGGTTCCAGAAGATTGTTTCCGCCGCCCTGCCGTTCGCAATGCCTTTCCTGGTCACCTCATTCATAAACACATTCCTGAAGAGGACCGAAAAGAAGCCCGTGCTTGCCGCAAGACTCGCGTTTATGGTTATTCCCGCCGCTGCGGTTCTTGCAGTCCCCGATTACGCAAGCCTCCTTGCTGTAAAACCCGTGGCGCGGACACTTCTGATTCCACCGGTGATTTACATAATTTACATATTGATTGATGCCCTGCGGAAAAAACAGAAGGAGCCGGTTCCTCTTCTGGCGGGATTTTCACTGACGGTGCCCGCACTGATTCTGGACCTGATTCTACACAACGCACCCGGACTTCACGACATGCCCTTCATCTTCCCGGCGGGATGGTTTCTTGCCGTTCTGTGCCTGCTTTTCACTCTTGCAGGAAGATTTGCGGCCGCCTGTACAAGAGCGGAAGACCTGAACCGCAGCCTGGAGGAAAAGGTGGAGGAGCGCGCCAGAGAACTTTCCGAATCAAACGGGAATCTTGAGAAAGCGGATGAACTTCTCGGAAAAGCCAATGAACAGCTTGAAACCGCCGAAGCAGAATTGAAATCCGTCGGAATGCAGGCAGACAGGGACATGGCTCTTGCGGCGAATGTGCAGAGGAGCTTTTTTCCTAAGGCTTCCCCGAATACCGCGGAATGGGATGTTTCCTTCATCTTCCAGCCGGTGTCAGATGTCTCCCGGGATTTGTACGATTTCTTCACGCGCGGCGACAGTCTCGGCGGTATAGGCCTTTTCAGTGTTTCAGGGCACGGCACTGCAGCCGGACTTATGACCATGCTTGCCAAAACCGTGATAGACAGGCATTTCAACGAGGGATATTCGGAACCCCTTGCAAAAGTGCTTCGGAAAATCGACGGCACCCTCGCAAATGAAAAGGGCGGCAGTGAGGATTACATGAAGGGAGTGCTTTTGAGAATCTCGGGAGACACCATTGAGATGATAAACTCAGGGAATCCGAAAGTGTTCTGCAGGAGCGGAAAAAGCGGACGTGTCTTTGCGGCGGAACTTCCTGAATCAGGCGGACAGGCAAACGGATTCATCGGCGCAGGACTTGAGCCTGATTTCAAGGCCATAAGATTCAGATTCTCGGCAGGAGACGCACTGATTCTTTACACCGACTGTCTGAGCGGATCACGCAATAAAGACGGAGAGGAATTCGGTGCGGAAAGAGTTTCGGAAGCCTTCTCTGCAAGCGGAAACGGAAATGCGGCTGACAAACTGGAACGCGTTCTCTCGGTATTCAGGTCATTCACTGACGGTGTGCCGCTTGAGGACGACCTGACCGTGATAGTGCTCCAGCATAAATGAACTGTTACCTTCCCAGGGAGGCATATTCCGAAAGATACCTGTCTCCCTTCGGCGACCTTGCCAATGCCGACACAGGAACATCCCTGAACGCAGGCCTCTTTATCACCGCCGGCTCCTCGGTGAATTCCACCCATTCAAGTGATTTGCATCCTCTGCATACAGAGGGCTGGATCACCGTGCCCTTGCCGAATGTTATCCAGTAAAGATTGTCGGTGTTCTCAAGGAATTTCTCGGGAACCACAGCATTCCCGCCCTCGGAAGGAACCGTTCCCGACATATCCAGATACACGCAGCAGCCTGAAAGCGACTTCATTTCATCATGAATCATTGCGGATAACGAAGGTGTTACCACGCCGTCAGCCTTCACACAGCGGAATTTTCCAGCAACCGAGATCCCCGGACTCCCCGAAAGCAGAACGGAAAGGGATTTCACGGTCTCAAGCGGAAGGGACTCCACTTCCACGGCGGAAAAATCTGCCTTTGCGGTAACAGCTCCCTCGAAGCAGGCCTCTTTGGCAAACGCAAATGTGCGGGGAAAGTTTATTGACGAGGTTTTTGTTCCTGCGAATGCACCGGTGCACAAAGTGAAAATGCCCTCCGGTATGGAAACGGACTCCCCTTCCCCGCCGCAGTAAAAAAGCACGGACTCTCCCTGCACAAGAAGATTTCCCTTCATTTCGCAGCCGTCGGGAATCTTTTCGAAGCTGATCCTGCCCCTCCGGCCACCGTAAAGAGGATCAGGCGGCCGCACAGCCCCCTCGTCAATCCTCCGTGTGTATGAAGAAAAAAACGTTTCCCTTGCACATGCACACACGGCGTCCCCGGCCACCGACGAAGCCGCAGGAAGAACAAGGGTCTCGTAGCATCCCCGGATTGAGCCTGAAGGAAGCACGCCTCCCATTTCCGCAGAAAGAGAGCAGCCGCCCAAATCAAGCGAGACTGTCCTCTCTGAGGCAAGAACAGAGCCGGGACTTTCCGCATCCCATAACGAAGCGAAAAAATCCCCGTCGAGCGAGCCGTTCACCTTCACGTTGTAAATTCCCCCGCTCTCAAGTGCATAAAGAGTGTCCAGAAGATGAGAGGCATCCGTTTCAATCAAAACCGTCTCCTCAGGATTCACAAGGGAAAGCCTTCCGCCGTCCCACTCGAAGCAAGAAGGCCTTCCATAAGGATTCCCGGATGATTTGAATGACTGAACCTGAAGCCAGCCGCCGCCCGAAAAGGAAAAGACCGACGAAAGCCCCATCTCCCTGTTCCGCTCAAGGAGAGAATCGAGAGCTGAAACCCTGTATTTCGCCCTGCCCCACTCCCCGCCGGTCCATTCAAGACATACCGGCACAGGAGCGTCATCCGGCTCTCCCGAATCATCCGCCGCATCAGGCACACACAGAGCCACGGGAATTCCGTCCCTGGGAAAATCAATCCTATGCTTCATTCCGGGCCACTGCTCTTCAAGCGCCGCATCAAGTCTGCGTGTGAACGGATCCGGTACATATCCCTTCATATCGACATCATTCACTGAGATTTCCGCAATCGCGGCATCATTTCCACCGTAAGCGGACCTCAGGACAAGAGTCACGTCAGTGTAGCGCAGAAACCTCCGTCTGCCGAGCAGAAAACGGAATGTCTGGGGATCCGGAGTGTCCTTCAGCTCAATTCTCACAGGGCTTTCCTCGGAACCAAAATAAACATCTATTTCATGCGCCCGTCCCGTATTCCAGTATTCCTCCATGCCGCCGCTTCCGTTCCTGAAAGTAAGAGTTGAAACAGAAACAAGCCTGGTGAAAAAAAGCGTGAGTCTGGCAGTGGAACCTCCCTTCCAGAATCCCCATGTGCCGTCCGCAAGATAGCGCGCCCCGTGCCCTTTTTCCCAGTCGCTCACCGAACATTCCCCCACCGTGGGAGTCAAAGGCTCAATTGATTTGGAGTAATTCCAGCATGACATGTACCAGTCGCCGTAGGACATGGGCTTTCCGCCGGCAGTCACCCTTATCTGGTCGGCATAGGAGAGTACGGAAGGATGGGAAAGACCGTCGCCGTCATAGGAGAAAATATAAATCCCCTGTCCGGGAGCCGTTATATCGGAAAGAGAGACACAGCCTGAAAAAGCGTTTCCCTCAATCGCCCTGAGACCTTCCGGGAACACCACTCTTGAAAGCGAGACACATTCAGAAAAAAGCCCCTCGCCCGCAGTCACAAGATTTCCGGGAAGCACCACCGACCTAAGATTGCAGAGGCCCGACAAAAACCCCCTTTTCAGCGCGGCATCCCCGTTTTCATCGGACGGGACCGTGCACGAGGAAAGATCCAGATCGACAGGAGAGCCTGAAAAATCCTCCACTCTGCTCCTTATCTTTTCCATGGCGTCCGCGTCAAGCTCACCTGAGGCGGTCACAGCCTCGGCCTTTCCCGAAAGACTCACCCTCCGCACAGGCTCCCCGCGGCTTTTTTCCGCAAGAGCATCGGGGGTCTCTATATTTCCGTATTCATAAGGCTTCACCCTGCAGGAAAAAAAGGCAAATGCGCACAGTCCCGCAAGGAGCCCCAGAATCACCTTACGCGCCATCCGGATATTCCCCCTCCGTCAGATGCAAAAACAACCGCAACCTGAGCCACGGAGGAGCATCCATCCATCCTTTCGCCGCAGTCACGCTCGTCCATGCTTGCGAAAACATCGCCCGCAACGTCGTCAACATCAAGTCCGCGGTCAATCCTGAGTCCGAACACGTATCCCTTTTTGTCTTCACCGGAGCCAACCGTAAGCATCACATCGGAATTGGCATCGCTTGAGACATTCTCGCCCACAAGATTCGCAAGCACATGGAAGGCAAGTCTTCCGCAGTCGCATCCGTCCCTTCCCGCCGTTGGAGAGACAAGCTCGGAGGCCTTGGTCATGAAAGCCTGCATGTTTCCATTCTCAAGGGCCGATTCCAGGGATTCAATAGGATCCTCGCATTCGCCGGCACCGGTCAACACTGAAAGCATCGCGCGGAGCACCACCGAGGCAACCTCCGCAGTAGGCATTGCAAGGTCAATGGAAGTTCCCTCCCCTCCCGCAACGGTAAGATAACCAGACTGGTACAAAACGGCCGCAACGGGAACATCTTCAATCCAGCCGTTTGAAATCACCGTGCGGTGAACCCTCATTCCGTAAAGAAGCCTGTACAAATCCCACCGCCTTTCCATCAGAGTGGACACAAGCCATCTGCCCTGACCGTCAACAGCCCAGGCCTCCTTCACCGGCATTCCCGGGGCAAAATCATCCCTCCCGCAGGAAGAAAGACATCCGATCACGCTCTGGGGGCAGCACACCTCCGCGCCTCCGGGACCGAACCTGTAGCCTCCGTACCATTTGTCCAAAACAGATGCCAGATCATCCGGGGCATCCTTCTCAGCGCAAAGGGATGCGATTTCCGAAAGATCCTCCGCATTGAACCCGCAGATTTCCGAATAAGCAGGATCCATGCTGATGTCCTGAAATCTGACTCCGCCGCCGAAGCCTCCTCCAAAACCGGGACGGGTCACTCCGGCTATCATCACGAAGCCAAGGTAAAAGTCACATCCCTGCAATGCACCCAGGAGAGACGTGAGCACACGGCGGTTATCCTCCGCAACCTCTCCATTTTCTGCGGCGGAAACAGGAGCGTCGAATCCGTCTATAAGCACGACAACGGGTCTTGAATTTCTTCCGTAGGCGGTCCTCACTATTTCCGCAAGTCTTTCACCCGCAGGGGCCCTTCCGTTCCGCGGCACACCGTACCTTTTCTCCAGGAACGAAAGCCTTGAGTCAAGGACGGAGCCTTCTTCGGACTGCCTTCCGTAGACACCCGCGGAAAAATCCAGCCTGAGCACATCGTGTTCCTTCCATTCCGATTCCAGCGATTCCAGTGCAAGCCCCTCGAACAGATCACGCCTGCCGCGGAAATACGCCTCCAACGCGGAAAGAAAAAGGCTTTTGCCGAATCCACGGGGCCTGCAGAGCATGTACCAGCTTCCGCCGGTCACCAGTTTGTGAATGAGGCTGGTCCTGTCAATATAGAGGCATCCGTCCTCCCTAATCTTTTCGAAATCCTGTACTCCCACAGGAAGCTTGCTTTTGAAATCCATGTGGATTATTATAGCAGATTGTTCCGGTTTGCTCCATACCCGGGAACCGGTTCACCCTCCGCGAAGGTAACACTTTTGTTATCCAGTGTTCAGGAACGCAGGAATTCCTCATAATCCCGTCAATCGAAAGGTAACAGTCCGGTTATCCATCCGCCCTCCC
>DGXM01000041.1 GCA_002396325.1 Treponema sp. UBA4232 | reverse complement strand
TGCTTTATCCAATTCGGAATGACAAAAGTTATTATCGTGAATCGCGTTAGCGATGAACAAATCCGATTGTTAAAAAACAAACTGATTGGTTCGTGATAAATATTTCTCAGTTTAAAGATTTTCCGTTAGGAAAATCGAATCCGTGTGACACCCCCCCCCTGTCATGCTGAACGAGGCTGTGTCATGCTGAACGTGGTTGCAAGCAATCTAATTCAGCATCTCTTGTGCAGGTGAGATCCCGAATCAAGTTCGGGATGACAGTGGTGACAGACGCGGAATGACGGTGGTGGCAGGCCCTGAATGACGGGGGAAACATATCGAACGAAGCTGTGGTCATACCGAACGAAGTTGTGTCATGTCGAACGAAGCAATGTCATGCGGAACGAAGTTGTGTCATGCTGAACTTGATTCAGCATCCCTTGTGAAAAGGAGATCCCGAATCAAGTTCGGGATGACGGTGGTGGCGGGCTTGGGATGACAGTGGTGACAGACGCGGAATGACGGTGGTGGCAGGTCTGGAATGACGGGAGCAATCATGTCGAGCCAAGTTCCAATTATTGGTGGCATTTTTCGCAATTTCATAACTGGTTTTTGATTTCTTCCAGAATGCGGAGGGCGGCGATTCCGTTTTTTATTGTTGAACCGATGCCTGCTTTTCCGTCAAGATAATCTACGGCGTTTTGAATCATGTTTGAAAAATAGCCCGTCCTTTTAGGAGGCCTGATTGCGTGATTTTCTTCGAGGCTGTAAAATCCTGTGTAAAGAGAGGATTCCGTTCTGCAGGAATATTTCCAGATTCCGTTGCCCACTTGGATTCTTCCTTCAGTGCCTAAGATGTCAATCTCAAAACCGAAGAATTTCGATCTTCCGCTGAATGTCATGGTGATGTCGGGGCATAAAGAACTGGAGTAGTGTGACGAAAGCTGCCTTATTGTGTTTTCATTGTCGCGGAAAATGCCTGTGATGGTCGGCTTGGAAAGTTCAATCTCCGGTGCATTTTCGTCTTCAGTGTTTTCCATCAGATAGAGGATTGTGTCGGCCAGATGCGTGCCATCGTGAAAAAGACTGCATGCGCCCGTGTTTTTATCACCGCGGGTGTAGACTGCCATGCCTGAACAAAGTGTGCCGTGAATGTACTGCAGGCGTCCGATTTTGGAAAGAAGATTTTTTGCAAGTGCATAGTCGGCGGAAAATCTGCGCTCGTGGTTTACGAGGATTGCGACTCCCTCGTTTTCCGAGGCCTGTTTTATTTCAAGAGCTTCGTCAACATTCAACGCAACGGGTTTTTCCAAAATCACAAGACGGGGATGCGCTTTTATTGCGGCTATGGCTTCTCTTTTGTGGTTTTCTTCATTGACTGCAATGACCGCGATGTCGGGATGAAGTCTGCCGTACATTGCTTTTGACGAATGGAAAGTCATTGCCGCGGGATTTGCTTTTTCCCAGATTTCAAGAGTCTTTCTGTCTGTGTCGCAGCCGGCTGTGAGTTGTATGCGTGGATTTGAAATGAGTGAGGCGGTGTGGCTTGCGGGTTGTTCGCGCTTGGGGTCGAGTCCCAGGCTGTAACCGATTCTTCCGCAGCCGGTGAGAACCGCCGTGTAGATTGTCTCATTTTTCATTGCTGTCTTTTCCGAATGAAAAACTGCGTTCAGGAAAAAAGCCTGCGACATTCAAGGTAGAAGCGTTTTTCGGAAGCCTCTCCCATGCTGAAACTCTTTCGCGGCAACGGTCCTCTTGAACTGATTGTGTCAAAGAAACTGTTTTTCGCAATCGGGGGAAGCAGTATTGTGAGTGTGTTGTCCTGAGCTCCCAGACGGAACACTTCTTCGCTTCCGTGAATGTAGTCGATTTCAATTTCTTTTCCTGCGGATTTTTTTTCTGCAATGAAAGAATCAAGTTCCGGCTGAAGACGGCTTACTGCAAGTTCTTTCACCGGAGTCTCAAGCAGTGTGAAACAGGTTTTTCCGTTTGCGGTCGATACGAATCCGAATGATGCGGAAGATTTTTTCACGGCCTCTTCAAGTTCGCCTGCATTGGAAAGCGGTTTTACAGTGCCGCCGAGTTTTTTCTGCACGTATGAAATCGTCTCATCTGCATCTGCATTGAAAAGCACACGGTGAATCGGTTCGAATGTGAGGCCTTCATCGTAGATGTTTACTATTTCGACAAGTGCGTAGCGGACGGGACAATTTTCAATCTCGCTCTTGGACTTTCCCTGCGACTTCAACTCTTCTTTGTATTCATCCCATACGGCTTTTGCGGTTGCGAGGGAATGGTTTCCGTCTCCCACTGCAAAGAGGAATGTGCTTCCGTCTTCTGCCGTGTTGGATTTTTTGAGTGCATCGAGGGAATTGTACACTGAAGAAAGCGCTTCGTCAGACTTCACCTCCCATCCCGTGATGTGTCCCGAGTCAAGCATCAGGTCGCCGTCATAAACCGGAGAATTCTTTTTTGCAAGAGCACCTGTTTTTTCAACGAGGAGTCTGCCGGGGTCGTTTGCCAAAAGCATAATGTGCGGACTTTCAAGCGGTGCGTTTTTTCTGATTTCTTTTCGCGGAGGTATTCTGCTTTGTATCGTTGCCTCGGTTGCGCGGATAAGTGATTTGCTCATCGGCTTCCATTCATAGGCTTCCAAATCTATGGCAGCGACAAGTCCTTTTCTTGTGCGCCCGTATGCGGTTTTTCTTTCCACATAAATGAATTCTTTTTCCGCTTTGTCGAACACTCCGTCTTCAATGTAGGACTGCATCGTCTTCCGTATGTTTTCGAGCCTTTCCTTTCGGTCGTTGTCGTTCAGGTAGACTTCCGGCAGAATGAGGTTCAGCGTTGACGGATTTTTACCCGCGGCATCCGAAACCTTTTTCCAATAATCCCTGTCCTGTGTGTACTGGTCACAGGCAATCACGCTCCATGAAAGGAGATTTTTATCAGCCGGCAGGAGGATTTCCGGCAACTGTATTCCAAAGTCAGCAAAGTTTTTCATACGAAGAGTATACCGCAGATTAAAAAATTATGCTATACTGTAGGAATGAGCGAGATGTCTTTTCAGCAGAATCAAATCCAGACACAGTTGCAGATAATGAGCCAGCGGCAGATTCAGTCGCTTGAGATTCTTTCGCTTGGGGTTGCTGATTTGCGCGAGGCGATTTACAAGGCTGTTGATGAAAATCCGGCTTTGGGGATTGTGGAAGACAGGCTTGCTTCTGGTGCTGATGTGAAAAAAAGAAACGGCACCTTTGATAATACGAGAGTTTCTTCCGTGCGGTCTTTTGCGTCTGACGAGGCCAGCGATACTTTTCAGGCAACCCTTGAGGCGCAGGAGGATAAGCGCGAGTCTCTTCAGGAACATTTGATGCGGCAATGGAACACGATTTCCATGGATTCTCACATGCATGCTCTTGGTGAAAAACTCATCTACAATCTTTCGGAAAACGGATTCCACAGACTTGCTCCCGTGTCTCTTTTGAATGCAGAGGATTCATCCGAAACGCCCGGACTTCTTGAAAAATGCATTTCGATGATTCAGGCCCTCGATCCTCCAGGAACTTGTACTTCTTCGCCGGAGGAAAGCCTTTTGGTGCAGGCTCGCCTTTTGCCGGATGCTCCTGATATTGCGCTTTTGATTCTTGACGGCCATTTTGATTTTCTGAATCCTCCGGTGGCTGCGAAAGTTGAAAAAAAAATCCTTTCGTTTTTGGATGAGCAGAAAAAGATGTTTGCATCTGTTTCGGTGGAAAAAGGTTATGACGACATCATTGTGAATGAAGAGCGTGTTCAGGATGCAATTGATTTCATACGCACTCTTGATCCGTATCCGGCCAGGGACTACACGGTGACGGAAACTCATTTCGTGGCTCCTGAAATTTATGTCACGGAAATTCCAAGCGAAGAGATTTCAGAGTCTGATGATTCTGATGACGAAAAAAGCGGTGTCGTGTGGTCGGGCGGAAAAGCGCTGCGTGTGAAGGTTGTGAGCGGAAGTCTGCCCCGTCTCGGCGTGAACAGGGAATTTGTGCGTCTTTCAAAAGCGGATAAGGGAGTGAGTGCCCAGGAAAAGAAACTGCTTTCTTCGAGCGTGAAAAAGGCTCAGGATTTTATGCAGATTCTGGAGATGCGGAAAAACACCCTTGAAAAAGCGGCTTTTGAGATTGTGCGCATACAGGGGGATTTTTTTTCCAAGGGACCGGGCTTTTTGAAGCCTTTCAAGCAAAGTGAGCTGGCGGAAATTCTTGGGGTGCACGAAAGCACGGTGTCGCGTCTTGCAAATGAGAAATATCTTCAATGCAAGTGGGGGCTTTTTGAGCTGAAGTATTTTTTCTCTGCGGCGGTGATGTCTGCCGGCGGTGATGTGAGTCGAGACAGTGTGTTGATGGAAATTTCAAAGATTCTGGAAGAGCACAAGGACGACAAAAAGAAATTGAGCGACCAGAAACTCTGTGATATTCTTGCGGAGCGCGGCATAAAGATTGCACGGCGTACTGTGGCAAAATACCGTTCCCAGTTGAACATTGCTTCTTCTTACGCCAGATAAGTCTTCGTATAAAAAAACACCCCCCGGGATTGGAGGGTGCCTATATTCACAACAAAACGGAATCAGCTCTGGGGATTACTTTTTTTCCTGGATTTTGTCTTTTTCTTTCTTGACTTTCACATCAAGTACATCCATAAGCTTGTTGAGACCGGCTGCAAAATCGTAGTCGTCTGCGGCAACGTGGGCAGAAGCTCCCCAGCGGAAGTTGACCGTGGCATCAAAGTAGTATTTTTTGTCCTCTTTTACTCTAAGTGCCAAATCGATGATGAGTTCTTCCGCGTAGGCAATGCGCTTGAGTTTCTGCTCGATAAGTTCGTTCTGATCTTTTTCTAATGTAAATCCCTGTGCTGAAACTGATTTGTTCATAGTAGTATCTCCTGTATGTTGATTTGGAACCTGCGGCAAACTGCCTGTCCTCTTTTAAAGTATACTATGTTTTTTCCAAAAAGGCAAAAAGAATTTTTAATAAAACAATCTTGAAATTATGTGAAAAAAACGCATAAACTTGTGACTCTACGCCCGATTGGAGTCCCGCGGCAGCGTTCCGAATTCAATTCGGAATGGAGCGACAGCGGAAGGGCGGAAAGCGGGAGACACAGGGGACTGCGGAAGCCGCTTACCCGGGACTTTCGTCCTTGTGCTTTATTCCGTTTTCTTTATTCGTTCGGAAGCCTCAATACCCGGTGCCTCTTGAAGTCTTGCTGCGTATCTGCGCCGGGTGTTGATGATTTTGATTTCAGTTGAATCTGACTTTCTGCCAGATGTCGTGCACTTTGTCCAGGTCGTCGCCGAGGTCGAGTTTCAAGGT
>DGXM01000052.1 GCA_002396325.1 Treponema sp. UBA4232 | reverse complement strand
GATGCTGAAGCCGTGGGGCAGCCGTACCTCACTAAGTTTGCGGCCATGAGGATTTTCTCCGCTTCAATTTCACCCCGGCAGAAATATCAGTTGAAGAAAACGGGGTTTCATGTTAGAGTGGATTAAAGGGGTTCCGTTTCGGCGGGACACGATTTTTCTTTTACGGAGGACTTTATGTTCGAACAGTACCAGCTTCCTTATGCCTATGATGCATTGGAGCCTTATATCGATGCCCTGACGATGGAAACTCACCACTCAAAGCATCATGCCGCATACACGAAGACATTCAACGAAGTTGCACAGAAGGCCGGAGTGGCAGACAAAGACGTGGTTGACGTGCTTTCACATCTGGACTCCATTCCCGATGCGGCACTGAGGAATGCGATACGAAACAACGGGGGCGGCTACTACAATCACAATCTCTATTTCCAGACCATTGGTCCGAACGCCGGCGGCGAACCTTCGGGAGTGCTCGCACAGAAGATTGACTCCGCTTTCGGAAGTTTCGATACATTCAAGGAAAAGATTTCAGCCCTTGCCACAGGTCAGTTCGGTTCGGGATGGGCCTGGCTTTCAGTTTCAAAGGACGGCTCGCTGGTGATTTCGAATTCCGCGAATCAGGACAATCCCATAAGCCTTGGAACAGGAAATATGCCGATTCTGGGAATTGACGTCTGGGAACATGCCTATTACCTCAAATACAAGAATCTCCGCGCTTCTTACGTGAAGGAATTCTTCAATGTGGTTGACTGGAAGAAAGTGGCAGAGTTGTACGACGCAGCCACAGTCCGCTGATCCGCAGTAAAATCATGCACCGCTTTTTTGCGAAGCGGAGGATTCACTTGAAAAAAGACCCTGTGTTTTTTTTGCACGGGGTCTTTTCCATTTTATTGACGGCGGCAGATGATTTTCACGCTTTCTCGTAAAGCACCCAGCGGGTTGAATTCTTTCCGAAGAGGGGCATAAACAGATTGTCATTCCTGTAGAAGCAGTGTGAAACCTTGAATTTCCACACGCCGATGTCAAGCCCTGCCTGAAGACCGACTTTCAATTCAAGCTCCACCTTCTCCGGGATAATCACAGGAACTATGCCGGTCAGAGTAACTGGAAGACTTGCCGTAACCGGTACACCCATATTGAAGTTTGCCCAGCTTGGGCCGAGTCCCACTTTAGGAGTGACTTTCACCGACGGAGTGACAACGTATTTCAAGCCTTTGCTCAGGTTGACGTCAGCCGTGTCAGTCCTGCCGCCGAAGTACCAGGCTGTTTCGTTTATGACGTATGCATTTTTCCAGAAGTTCAGATAGATGAATCCCCACTTGGCACCCACGTCCACTCCTGCTCCGTAAAGACCGCAGTAACAGAGGCAAATATCCAGGTCGTTTCCATCACAATCCTTGAGTGCAAAATCAAGACCGAACTCCATCTTTACTGCAACTGAAATGGGAACGGGACCGACCATCACAGTCTTTGAGATTTCCTGCTTGAGGCTGTCGAGGAACTCCTTCGTGAACCACGATGCAACCTGTCCGGTGCACAGGTCAAGCTTCACATAGACCACGGCGGAAACGTTTGCGCCGGCACTGGAGCCTGAGATGCTGAGTCTTCCGTCAAGTCCAAGAGCAACCTTCAGTCCGTAATCCTTCAACTCTTTGTTACCTTCTCCGAAGTTCACCGACTTCAGTTCGAATGAAACGTATTTCGCAAATTTGTCGGAAATGGACTTCTGCTGCTTGTCGTAATCGCTGTAGTTTTGAGCCATGCGGTTTGAAGATGTCTCGTTGCCGTCGAACACAGGACACGCACTTCTCAAATCAAGTGAAAGGAAGGGATACATGTTTGTAACGCTGGGCTGCTCAAGTTCTGCCTGGGGTGACTGACGGAAGAGCAAATCCATAAGACGGCGTGCCGTGCGGACGTGATCAGCATCCATCTCCACGTTGAGCCATTCGCCGGACACCTGATTGACGAGTCCTGTTGCGGGGTCAAGAAGGATGCCGGAAGCCTCTCTGCCGCGTGAAAGAATCTCATTCAACGCATCGATGCACTCTGCCGAAGAAGACGGAATGGCTGTGCTCGAAAGGTCCGCAAGATTCAAAACCTTTTCCGGAAGATGGGAGAGCAAATCCGCAGGTCCGCGGTCGGAAGCAAACTGACTTCTCACATAAGTGTAGCAGGTTCCAATTTCTGTGTTGTTGAGAGAGAGGGATGTGTCATAGTCGCTTGCAAATGAAGCCACGAAACTGTCCGCACCACCATCTTCACTCAGATTGATTTCGGACTCCTTGTCCACCGCAAGAACAATGTCTCCGTACTGAAGCCCATTCCGTGAAATGACAGAGCCTGCGGCACCACGGGCACAATAAGAGCCGTTGTCTTCAACTATATATATGTAGCGGCCAGCCGAGTTCACGCCGTAAAGACCATAGCCGGATTCCTTCAAAGAGGCACCGTCTGCCGAACGCTTCATACCGCTTTCCTCGCCTTTTTTGATGACGCTGAACATTGTTGTTGCGGGGTGGTCAAAACGTCCTGTAACGGCACAGTCTGAGTCGCAAACGAATTCCAGCCACATGGCCTCCTCGAATCCATCGCGGATGCAGTCGGGCCTGCGGTAAACAAGATTGTTCATGCCGTCGCCATTCAAATCAACGCCTTCGCCGCCGTGCAGTGTGTAGGATGCCGATGACGAAGCGTGGCCTTCTGCCGCATAACGGGTGTAGCTGAACGAGATGGCATCGGGAGTTGCGTAGTTCACGACAATGTAGCCGTATACAGCGCGTTCCGGGATGTCTTCATATGAAGTGATTTCGCGGCGGGTCGAGACAGCGGCATTTGTGTCGACACTTCTTCCGTTCTGTCCCTCGTAGACTTCGGCGGTTTCAGTGACGACACGCAGGCTTCCCTCGCGGACAGCAATGGTTGTTCCCGGACGCAGCTGGTTGGTGCCGGCATCCTTTGGATTGTAAACCAAAGAACCTCCAATGAAGGCTCTTCCGACAGAAAGATTGACGTATGATGTGGGACCCGAGTTTCCCGCTGATGCTGCGGCTTCACCGGATTCCATATTCATGCATGACTGCAAAGGAAAAAGTGCCAATGCATAAATCACAGCCAAAAATGTCCTGTTTCTCAAAAATTTCATAGCAGCCTCCTCGGGAACATCTTTCATTTCCCAAAAAAAATCCAAACTAAAATCTATGAAACTTTTATCTTTCTTGCTCCCTATTCTTATGATTTGGAGTATAACCCGGCATATACCGGCTGTAAACGTTGGAAACGCTTTTTTTACTTTCGTAAGTATGCCACAAGCAGTTTTTCCGTGTTGTTTATGTTCAAAAGCGGAAAAAATCACCAACACTCGATGCAGAGCGTCGAGGTATGGTGTTCTCATAAGGTATTGCAGTCGGGGTCAATACCCTTTATTTCGACGCAGAGCGGCGGGG
>DGXM01000079.1 GCA_002396325.1 Treponema sp. UBA4232 | reverse complement strand
ATATATTTTTTTCATTTAAAGGGTGATTTATATGGCAGTTGATGAAAAATTGCAAACAATCCGCCACAGTCTGGCACACGTTATGGCTGAGGCCATTTTGAAGCTCATTCCCGAAACAAAACTTGCTATAGGACCGGCAATTGACAACGGATTCTACTACGATTTTGAATTCCCCGCCGACCGCAAACTCACAGAGGCCGATTTTCCCGCAGTCGAAAAGGAAATGCGCAAAATCCTCGCAGGAAACCACGACTTTATCCGCAGGGAAATAAGCAAAGCCGAGGCACTTGAAATATTCAAGGATCAGCCGTACAAAGTGGAGCTCATCAACGACCTCCCCGAAAACGAAACAATCACCACATACACGCAGGACACCTTCACGGACCTCTGCCGCGGCCCCCACGTCTCCAATACAAAGGAAATCAACGCCCAGAGTTTCAAGCTCATGAAAACGGCAGGCGCATACTGGAGGGGAGACTCAAACCGCACAATGCTCAGCCGTGTGTACGCAGTCGCATTCCACAAGCCCAACGACCTCAAGGACTACCTGCAGATGCTTGAAGAAGCCGACAAACGCGACCACCGCAAAATCGGCACACAGATGGACCTCTTCCACCTTGACCCCGAAGACCCGGGACAGATTTTCTGGCATCCCAACGGATGGAGCATGTACGTGACACTGCAGGACTACATGCGCAAAAAAGTCGCCCGCGACGGCTATGTTGAAGTGAACACTCCCGCAATCATGCCGCGCACCCTCTGGGAAAGAAGCGGACACTGGGGACACTACCAGCGCAACATGTTCATCACCGAAAGCGAAAAAAGAATGTTCGCAGTAAAACCGATGAACTGCCCCGGAGCACTCGAAATCTTCAAGAGCAAAGTCCGCTCATACAAAGACCTCCCCCTCCGCATGGCTGAATTCGGACACTGCGTAAGAAACGAACCCAGCGGAACACTCCACGGAATCATGCGCGTAAGAGGATTCGTTCAAGACGACGCCCACATCCTCTGCACCGAAGAGCAGATTGAGGATGAAGTCGCAAAATTCTGCCGTCTCCTGAAAGACGTGTACAAAGACTTCGGTTTCGACAAAAATCTTCTCGTAAAACTTTCCACAATGCCCGAAGACCACGTTGGAGACGAAGCCACTTGGCAGCACGCAGAAGCAGCCCTCGCCTCAGCCTGTAAATCAGCAGGTCTCGACTATGAAATCCAGCCGGGAGAAGGCGCTTTCTACGGACCGAAACTTGAGTTCACCCTCATCGATGCCCTGGGCCGTCAGTGGCAGTGCGGAACCATCCAGTTGGACTACCAGCTCCCCTCCGCCGAACGCCTCAACGCGGAATACATCGGTGCCGACAACCAGAAGCATCATCCCGTCATGCTCCACCGCGCAGTCCTTGGTTCACTCGAACGCTTCATGGGAATCCTCATTGAAAACTACGCAGGCGCATTCCCCGCATGGCTCCACTTTGAACAGGTTGCAGTTGTGCCGGTAAGCCCCGACTTCAATGACTATGCAAATAAAGTCGCCGACACCCTCCGCCGGAACGACATCCGCGTGAACGCCTACACCGACGACGAAAATATGAAGTCAAAAATCAAGGTCATCTCTTCAGAGCACAAGACTCCGTACATCCTTGTTGTCGGTGCCAAAGAGCAGGAAGAAAACACAGTCACATGCCGCTTCAGATTCAGCTCAAAACTCCCCCAGCGCACATTCAAACTGGAAGAGTTCCGCGACTACGTTGTGGAAAAAACCGAGACTCATTTCAACGGCATTTAAAAACAAAAGGGCGTTTCGGGTCTGCCTGTGACAGACCCGCCGGCAGTTCCACCCTTCGCTGTCCGCTCATTGCCGCCTGCGGCGGCAACTACGGGGTTCCATTGCCTAACGCAAAAAGAAAATCAGCGGGTGTGATACTTGGCAAGAAATTCAGCCTTGTCTTTCACACCCAGTTTTTTGTACAAATCAATCATGTGACTTTTAACAGTGCTTTCTGAAATCCCCAGTTCCTGCGCCACATCGGTGTAACGTTTACCATCGGCTGCAGCACTCAAAAGTTTTTCATCCATCTCGGAAAACTGACCATGAAAAGCCGCTGTCAAATCAGAAGCGGAAGAAGAATGTATCCTGTACCGGTACAAAAAGTAAAACAAAATGAAAATGAAGCAGGTTGCGCAAATGTGAAACAAGGAAATGAAAAAACTGACCGCCCCGAGATAAAAGAACTGGAACACAAAAGCCGCAGTAGGAGGAAGAGCAAAAACGACAGCCTTCAGCACGCGCTTCTCTGAAAAAAATCCCATGTGGTAAAGAAAAGCCGCACTAAGAAGAAGACATAGAAAACCGAGCATATTGCCAGAATCGACAATATTGCCCACTCCGTAGAAATAAAAAATGGCAACGTACACACCCATACGCAGGGGATCAAAAAGCAGATATATAAATCCGCAGAAAGCCGTCATATTTATAAACAGACTCGTGTACCGCACCACCAGATTCGGAACAGTGGCACGGTAAAAGAAAAACTGAACGACAGAAACAACAAGACAGGCCGCTGTAAACACAGTGCCCATCACCGCCGCAATGAACCACTCCTTTTTTCCGTCATAATTCATAAGATCCCTCTCAGGGAAGCACACTAACGCTTATCTTCCATAACCTTAAGAATTTCTCCGATATAAACAGTGTGAAAATCATCATTTTTATAATTCTGCTTAAGCATTTTTTCTTCTATAAAGCAGTCCGGATCAAAGGGCTGGGCATAAAGTTTTCTGCACATAAGCACAAGGCGAGCCTCTTTTATCCACGGGGTGCCGTTCCAATACTGCACATTCAGCTTTGCCGCACGGATTTTATCCTCGTCACGGCCGGAATGGCTTCCGCAGTAATTGAGGGCATTTCTGTATTTTTCCGGCAGAATGCTCAGCGAAAAAGTATCGGTGCCGTCGATAATCTCTTTGGTATATCTTGAAGGCCGCAGGTACACGGTAGCAACATCCTTGTTCCACAGCACACCGAGACCTCCCCAGCTTGCCGTCATTGTGTTCACGCGTCCCGTCGTAATCTTCCCTTCCTCATCCACAGATTTGGGGCATGCACTTATAAGCATCCAGTCTTTTCCAATCATTTTGAACACATTGTCTGAAATCTGCTCCGGGCGAATCTCTTTAAACATAAAGGTCTCCTGAATTCAAAAACGAAGGTAAATAGTTGATAAACACAAAAAAAGCCCAATGAAAAATCACTGGGCCTATGATGGAGATGACCGGACTTGAACCGGTTACCTCTTGCATGCCATGCAAGC
>DGXM01000061.1:1916-6683 GCA_002396325.1 Treponema sp. UBA4232 | reverse complement strand
CAAAATGAGGCAGTGGGACGCAGGAAAAAAGCAAGGAGGGACCCTTAAGGGAGGATTCCTTGATTTTTTTTGTAGCTGGGACCCGCTGACTCATTTTGAACTCTTTGCATTTTGTTTCATGCTGAAGCCCTGAGAGAATCTGTAAACCTATGGAATATTTCGGGCAAATGTGGTAGACTGCTTCCGTTGCCGTGGCTGTGCGGCGGCAAAGAGGTGTATTATGATTCAGATGGTCAAATCAAGTGATGTGGACGAGGCTTTTTTTGCGGGCCGTGATTTTGGCGACAGCATTGATACTGTCCGTGACGTGCTTAAAAATGTCAGAGAAGGAAAAGACAAGGCACTCCATCACTACACAGCCCAGTTCGATGTTTCCGATCCTTCGTCTTTCGAGATTCCAATGAGCGAACTCAAGGCGGCTGCGGATAAAATGCAGAAGGAAAATCCCGATCTGTACAAGTCGCTCTGCTATTCACACGATCTTGCCCTTAAATTCGCGCTCAAGCAGAAAGAGTCTTTTGACAACTTCGAAGTGGAGCTGGAGCCGGGACTTTTCACTGGTCAGAAGAACATTCCCGTAGACAAAGCAGGAGTTTATGTGCCCGCCGGAAGATTTCCGCTTGTGAGTACCGTGGTTATGACGGTGACACCGGCAGTGGCCGCAGGAGTGAAGGAAATAATCCTCTGTACACCGCCGAGAGTGCACCCTTCCGACAAGGAGAGCGCCGGGAAAGCGGGACTTGGAATTCCGAAGAAACCTTTTGCAGGCGGCAAACCGTACGCTGATGAAAACATTATGGCAGCGGCATACATCTGCGGAGTAACGAAAGCATACGCCGTGGGAGGAAGTCAGGCAATCGCAGCCATGACATTCGGCACCGAAAGCATTCCCAAAGTCGATGTGATTGTAGGTCCCGGAAACAAATTCGTTGCGGAGGCAAAAAAGCTTGTCTACGGAACAGTTGGAATCGATATGATTGCAGGTCCCACCGAAGTGTTCATAATTGCGGACTCATCGGCAGATCCCGAGTGGGTTGCGGCGGATCTTCTTGCACAGGCGGAGCACGATGTTGTGGCGCAGCCGGTAATGGCAACCAACGATGAAAACCTTGCGCGCAGAGTGGCAGAGGAAATCGACCGTCAGCTTGAGCTTTTACCCACCAAGGCAGTGGCATCGCAGAGCATTCAGAACTTTGGAAAAATCATTATCACGGAAAGTCTTGAAGAAGCCGCGGAGATTGCAAACAAAAAGGCACCGGAGCATCTGGAACTCGCAATGGAAGAAGGACCTGAAAGAGACAGGATTGAAAACATGGTGCACAACTATGGTTCTCTTTTCATAGGACACGGAGCTGCCGAGGTGTTCGGAGATTACGCTGCCGGGCTGAATCACACACTTCCCACATCTGGAAGCGCACGTTTCACCGGAGGACTTTCCGTCCGTGTTTTCCTGAAGACCGTGACGACACTCAGAGTGAAGCCGGGTTCAGAGGGAGTCAACGCAAGCGCAATTGCCGCAGGACACCTTGGAGATGCAGAGGGTCTGGCCGCTCACGCACACGCTGCAAGACTTAGACTCCGCTGAAAGGCATTTCCGAATCATTCCCGCTGTTTTCCCAACCGCCGCCGTGCAGAACCGAAGACACAGCCTCCCGCAATGCACGGTGGGTTTCCGTTCCTGAAATCTTCGCAAGCTGAATGAATCCGATGTTGTAATAGCCCAGGGCATTTCCCGCACTGTGGCATACAAATCCCTCTCGGTACGGTCCGTTCTCAAGCACAATCTTCGGTACAAGTCCGATTCCCAGCCCCAAAGCCGCCAAAGCCATCACAGCCTCATTGCCTTCAGTCTCGGCCGCAATCACCGGACGCACATTTCTGCTTTTCACCCAGGAGTCGAAGCGCCGGCGTGCAAGACCTGCCTTGGGCAGAATCAGCGGGACTGAGGAAACAATATCCTGAGGACTTCCCGAAACCTCCACATAAGGACCCGGGGAACTCGCCGCAAAAACCAAAGGACTGGTTCTCACCGGAATGCAGTCGAACAAATCTATTTTGGTGTCGGGAATCGCGGCAACAGCCAGCTCCGCACGACCTTCCCGCACCGCACCCGCAGCACCCGCAGGATCTCCGGTCTCAACGGAAAGCTGAACCGCCGGATACAGCGCATTCAGGCGGCGTATAAAAGGCGGCATAATCGTGTAGCAGGCAGTGACGGATGCATAGACATGCAGGACTCCGTGCACACCGCTCGAGACATTTGAAAAAGAGGAGAAAAGTTCCTGTTGCCGGGAAATACAATCACGGGCAAACTCTGTAAAACGTCTGCCCTCATCGGTAAGCTTTACCTCCCTGTTGTTGCGCTCAAAAAGAACGGCTCCTGTTTCATTTTCAAGGCGCGAAATAATCCGGCTCAACGCAGATGCACTCAGATTGACAGCCCGCGCGGCCTTGGCAAAATGCAGGGAAGAGGAAAGCTCCAGAAAAGCTTTAAGTTCGTTGAAATCCATGGTAACCACCCTCCTGAAATTCGGAGGGCAGTAAATCCCACCGTGTCGGCAGAATCAGCAAATCACCACGGAATTGTCGGTGTGTGAAAAAGGTGCTGGAATATATTTGTCAGCGGCCCAGTCATTTTCCCAATGCTTGCCGTCCAACAGATAACGGAACTGGTATTCTTTGCCGGCCTCAAGCTTCATCTTCACAGAGAAGGAACCGTCCTTTTTCTTTGTAAGGGGATTTTCCGTGCTGCTCCAGCTGTTGAAATCTCCCGCGATTGTTACCGTTTCGGCACCGTGAGCCGCTTCCTGAGTCACAGTAAACGTAACGGTGCAATATTTCTTGTCTTTTGAATAGGATTTTGATAAAGCCATACATCACTCCTTGTCAGACACGCAAAAATGCAGTCTGTAAAATTTTATTTAATAGCTCGCAGTTTTCAAAACGCTCCCAACATTATACATCTTTCTTTGATTTTAGTCATCACTTTTTTCTTAAAAAATCAGGAAAAAAACAAATTTAATGTAATTTTCATTTTTTAACCAAGAAATTCAATCTATTGGCAGCGTCGAAAAGCCCGTTTTTTTCAAGGTTCCCAATTTGAAATTCATAATTCACTTCATGCTCCGTAATTGAAAAAAGGACTTGAAAATCTTTGGAATTTCGTGTAAATTTGTGTATTCAGAATTGACAGGATGCACTCAATTTTGTATTATATCGAAACCACTTTATTTGTAGAGGTATTAAAATGTCAAGAACATGTGATCTTTGCGGAAAACATCCCGTTCATGGAAACAAGGTGAGCAACTCATATCATCATACACGCCGCACATGGAAGCCCAATCTTCTCAAAATCAAGACTGAGGTGGGTGGCACAACAATGACACTCCGCATCTGCACACAGTGTCTGCGCAGCGGATTCGTCACAAAGAAGATCAGCGTTACTCCCGCCAATGCCGGCGCAAAGAAAGACAACTAGTAATTTTTTCTGTAAAATCGTCCTGCCTGCTGCTCAAAAGCCTTGCGGGACGAAATGAAACCCAGTCAATTGTTTTCCTGTTTTAAGACCGTGCCTTATGTGCGGTTATTGTTCGTTTAAATAATCATGAAAGAAAATAGATTCAACTTTTGTCCCCAGTGCGGAAGCAGACGGATTGAAACCCTTATGGGAGGACGCAAATGGAAGTGTCCCGAGTGCGGTTTTGATTTGTACAACAATGTTGCAAGTGCGGTCGGTGTTATCATTTTGAATGACAAAGGTGAAATCCTGCTTGAAAAAAGGGCAAAGGAGCCTAGGAAAGGATTTCTTGCACTCCCGGGAGGATTTGCAGACCCCGATGAAACTGCGGAAGAGGCTGTTGTGCGCGAATGTATCGAGGAGACCGGCGTGAAACCCTCTTCAGTGCGGTATCTTTGTTCATTTCCGAACACTTACGAATACAAATCAGTGTGTTACAAGACGTGCGACCTTTTTTTCACTGCGACGCTGCCTTCAGGATTCACGCTTACACCGCAGCAGGGCGAGGTTGATGCTTTTATATGGAAGAAAATCGCTTCGGCAGAGGATGTTGATGACTGTCCGCTTGCGTTTGATTCTGCAAAAAGAACCCTGCTGTTATGGCTGGAGGAAAAATGAATCCGCTTAAACTGAATCTTATAATCTGTCTTTGCGGCACGGTGTTGTGGATTTTACTCACTGTTTTTCATGCTGTAATAATCATCAGGGCAAAGAAAACCGCTCCTGACAAGGAATGTATTGCAAAGGCCCCCTCAAGCTACTGGTGTGTCATCGTTTCGTCGGCCGCAGTGGTGGTTCTTCCCTATCTGATTCTGTTCCAGCCTTATGTTACCGCGGTGCTTGAAGGATGCGCCATAATGGGAACCTGGGCGGTGATGAAGGAAAGATTCGAGAAGATTGCCGGTGGAAAGCAGTAGATTGAAAGCTGGCCGGCTTCGGCTGCGAAAAATGCCGGAATCCACTGTAACATGTTGAAAATCACTGCTCTCCCGGCAGAGTTCGTGCCGACGGGCTCCCGTGGCGCGGATAGGTATCAAGGCGGAATGCTTAAGCCTTCCGCCCCCGCGCCAAATGCCCATCGTCACGTCCACCGCCTACGCTCCGAGTCTTTCAAAAACAGCTCTTTCTTTTGTTCATTCCCACAACCGTTTCAGGGCATTTTTTAATCTTCTGTTGCGGCTTTCGATTCATTTTTTATCAAAGATAATCAGGCAAAATTGTGAAAGATATTTTTTTGAAAGTCTCTGCGC
>DGXM01000061.1:0-1769 GCA_002396325.1 Treponema sp. UBA4232 | reverse complement strand
CCCCCGCGCCAAATGCCCATCGTCACGTCCACCGCCTACGCTCCGGGTCTTTCAAAACAGCTCTTTTTTTTGTACATTCTCGCAACCGTTTCAGGGCATTTTTGAGTCCTCTGTTGCGGCTCAAAGATAATCAGGCCAAATCACTTTTGAGTTGAGAATCATTGATTGTAAATTCCGACTTCCAGACTGGCATCCTACGCCCGATTGTAAGTGCCAGTCGCCGGCAGGCCGGCTCTTCAAGTTTCTGCTTTCTCGCGGAGGCTCGAATTTTTGCTGCGCAAAAAACGCATAAACTTGACATTCTACGCCCGATTGTAAGGGCAGTCGCCGGCAGGCCGGCTCTTCAAGTTTCTGCTTTCTCGCGAAGGCTCGAATTTTTGCTGCGCAAAAAACGCAAAAACTTGACATCTTACGCCCGATTGGAAGGGCCGCTTTAGCGGTTCGACACTTGTGGCGAATGGAGGCAGCGGGGCTGACGGAACCCTGGAAAGCGGGAGATGCAGGGGACTGCGCAAGCCGCTTACCAGGGCCTTTCGTCCGACAACGGAATGAGAGGGGGATGAGGCGGAAAATGAAAATATTTTGTTTCTTTATATAAAAACATATTGCGCAAAATTTGAATTTACACTAAGATTTTCCTGAAAGCACGGCGTTGCGGAGAAGGTTGACGTTCGGCTCAAAAAAAGAGGTTTTAATATGAAGGAAATTGCAAATCTGCTGGGCTACAGGGAAAGTGTGAAGGTGCTTGATGCCACTGTGCGTGACGGTGGACTGGTGAATGATTTTTTCTTTGATGACGATTTTGTGCGGCAGTTGTATCAGACCAACATCAAAGCCGGTGTTGATTATATGGAAATCGGTTACAAGGCTGATAAAAATATATTCAATCCATCGAAATTCGGAAAATGGAAGTTTTGCAATGATGACGATATTGTTTCCGTGATTGGCGAAAAGGATCCCCGTGTGAAGCTTTCTGTAATGGCCGATGTGGGACGCTGTGATTACAAGAACGATATACAGGAAAGATGCAATAGTCCGCTGGATTTGATTCGTGTGGCGACTTATGTGAACACAATGCCTGCCGCTGTTGATATGATTGAGGATGCCAAGCGCAAGGGGTATGAGGTGACTTGCAATATTATGGCAATTTCCACGGCCCAGGAAGGTGATGTGAAGGCTGCACTGGAGATGCTCGGAAAGTCTCCCGTTGACGCGATTTACATCGTTGACAGTTTCGGTTCCCTGTTTCCAGAGCAGGTGGCCCGCATTGCTCATCTTTACACGGAGTACGGCGAGAAGTACGGCAAGGAAATCGGGATGCACGCTCACAATAATCAGCAGCTGGCATTTGCAAATACAATCGAGGCTGTTGGAGACGGTGTGAACTGGCTGGATGCGACTTATTCCGGAATGGGAAGAGGGGCTGGTAACTGTTCGATGGAAAATCTTATCAGCTTCCTGCACAATCCGAAGTACAATCTTTATCCGGTGATTGAATTCATCCAGAATTATATGCTGCCGCTGAAGGAAAAAGGGGAGAAGTGGGGGTACGACCTGCAGTATCTGCTTACGGGAGTGTTGAATCAGCATCCCCGGACTGCAATTGCATTTACAAAGGAAAATCGTAAGGATTATCTGGAGTTCTACCACGAAATAATCGCCAACGACTGAGTTGAATCGAAAACAAATCTTCGGCTGCGAAAAATGCCTGAATCCACTGTAGCGGGTTGAAAATCACTGCACTTCCGGCGGAGTTCGTGCCATCGGAC
>DGXM01000131.1:9442-11552 GCA_002396325.1 Treponema sp. UBA4232 | reverse complement strand
GCAACGATAGTATTACCGTTAGCTGGGTCAAGAAGGTTTCTTGCAGAAAGCATCAATGTCCAGCATTCCATCTGAGCTGCCTGAGTAAGAGGTACGTGGATAGCCATCTGGTCACCATCGAAGTCGGCGTTGAAAGCCTTACATGCCAACGGATGCAGCTTAAGGGCCTTACCCGGCACCAGCACCGGCTCAAATGCCTGAATTCCCAGACGGTGCAGAGTAGGAGCACGGTTCAGCATAACAGGATGCTCGCGGACCACTTCATCAAGAACGGCATAAACATCAGGAGAGCCCTGCTCAACATAAGTCTTTGCCTTTTTGATGTTTCCAGCCATACCCTTGTCAACAAGTTTCTTCATTATAAACGGCTTGAAAAGCTCAAGAGCCATTTTTTCGGGAAGACCACACTGCCAAAGCTTCAGTTCAGGACCGACAACGATAACGGAACGACCGGAATAGTCAACGCGCTTACCGAGAAGGTTCTGGCGGAAACGTCCCTGCTTACCTTTGAGAAGGTCGGAAATTGATTTAAGAGGACGGTTCGAGGCACCCTTCACCACACGCTGCTTGCGCTTTCCATTGTCGAAAAGTGCATCCACAGCTTCCTGCAGCATACGCTTCTCGTTGCGGATGATGATATCCGGAGCAAAAAGCTGCTGAAGTCTCTTGAGGCGGTTGTTGCGGTTGATTACGCGGCGGTAAAGGTCATTCAGATCGGATGTGGCGAAGCGTCCTCCCTCCAACTGCACCATCGGGCGGAGTTCCGGAGGAATAACGGGAATCACGTCAAGAATCATCCAGCTGGCCTTGTTTCCGGACGAACGGAAATTCTCCACGATTTCAATGCGCTTGAGTGTACGCTTGTCAACCTTGGTCTTTTTGTTTTTCATCTCTTCACGGAGATTTGCGGCAAGCTCATCCAAATCCAGATTGTCAAGCAAAGCCTTGATAGCCTCTGCTCCCATTCCGGCAGTGAATGCGTCTCCACCGTACTGCTCGCGTTTTGCAAGATATTCTTCCTCGGTCAAAAGCTGCTTTTCAGTAAGATCCGTGTCACCTTTGTTGATGACAATCCATTTCTCATAATAGAGAACGGATTTGAGTGCCGCCATCTGGAGATCAAGCAAAAGTCCCATACGGCTCGGCACAGACTGATAATACCAGATGTGGCTCACAGGTGCGGCAAGCTCAATGTGGCCTGTTCTTTCACGGCGCACTTTGAAGTGTGTCACTTCAACACCACAGCGGTCGCAGATGACACCCTTGTAACGGATGCTTTTGAATTTACCGCAGTAACATTCCCATTCCTTGGTGGTACCAAAGATTTTCTCACAGAAAAGACCATCGCGCTCCGGACGAAGCGTGCGGTAGTTTATTGTTTCCGGCTTCTTAACTTCTCCATACGACCATTCCTTGATAGTCTCGGGTGAAGCCAGCTGTATTTTAAGACTTGCAAAATCCTGAATATCACGCATTATTACTCACCTTCCTTGTCGAATCCTGCGCCCGACTTGTTAATACGCTCCTCGTCGCGTTCCGTAAGAGCAATCTGGTGTCCCTTGTCATCATAAATTGTGAAATCCAATGCCAGACCACGGAGTTCCTGAACCAAAACGTTGAATGATTCCGGCACACAAATCGGTGCACTCGGATCACCCTTTACGATTGATTCGTATACCTTTGAACGTCCGGTCATATCATCAGATTTGATTGTCATCATCTCCTGCAGTGTGTTTGCGGCTCCGTATGCTTCGAGAGCCCACACTTCCATTTCTCCAAGACGCTGACCTCCGAACTGGGCCTTTCCTCCCAACGGCTGCTGGGTAACAAGTGAATAAGGTCCTGTTGAGCGGGCATGCATTTTGTCATCAACAAGGTGATGCAGTTTCATAAAGTAGATGACTCCGACGAAAATCGGGTTCACAAAAGGCTCTCCTGTAAATCCGTCGCGAACAATCTGTCTACAGTCCGGGCTGAGACCTGCCTTTTTCAACTCCTCTGCAATCTGCTCCTGACTCGGTGTCTGGAAAGCGGGGGAACTGAAGAAGCGGTTCATGGCAAGACCGACACGGCCAAGCTCTGACTCCATTATCTGCCCGATGTTCATACG
>DGXM01000131.1:0-9280 GCA_002396325.1 Treponema sp. UBA4232 | reverse complement strand
CCCTTGTTTCCGTGACGTCCGGCCATCTTGTCACCAACAACCAGTTTACGTTTGTCTGCAATGATGACCTTGATTCTTTCGCTTACACCCGGGGGCAGTTCATCTCCCTCCGAGCGGCGCAGGTGCTGAACATCAATTACGACACCCTGAACGCCATGCGGCAGACGGAGTGAAGTATCACGGACATCGCGCGACTTTTCACCGAAGATTGCGTTGAGCAGCTTGAACTCCGGAGTATTCTCGGTCTCGCTCTTTGGAGTGACTTTTCCAACGAGAATGTCCAAATCCTTTACTTTCGTTCCTATAACAACGATACCGTCGGCATCAAGTTTTGCAGTAACCTTCTCAGGCTGATTCGGAACCTCACGCGTAATCTTCTCGGGGCCGAGTTTTGTTTCACGGATATCCGTCTCGAACTCGTGGATATGGATGGAAGTATACATATCCTCTTTTACCACACGCTGACTGATGAGAACAGCATCCTCATAGTTGTATCCGTTCCAAGGCACGAATCCTACGAGAATATTGCGGCCCAGAGCAAGTTCTCCGTTGAATGTTGCAGGACCGTCAGCAATCACGTCACCCTTCTTCACTTTGTCTCCAACCTGAACGGTGGGGCGCTGGTGGTTGCAGGTGTCATTGTTTGTCTTCTGATATTTGAGCAGAGGATATTCATCAAGAACATCACCCTTCACTCCGGTCGGCTTTATTTTCACCAAGTCGCTTTCAACCCACACGACCTCTCCGGCGCGTTTTGCCTTGACAAGAACACCTGAATCGTATGCAGTCTTCTGCTCCATACCGGTACCAACATAAGGAGGCTCAGGGAACACGAGAGGAACCGCCTGACGCTGCATGTTACAACCCATCAAAGCACGGTTGGCGTCATCATGCTCAAGGAACGGAACGAGAGAGGCCGACACAGAGATGACCTGGCGCGGAGAAACATCCATATACTGGATTTCTTTCGGAGATATGCTCTGATATTCACCACAATAGCGGCATGGAATAAGATTCGTCGGGAAAGATCCGTCCGGTTTCATACCTTCCGTGACCTGTCCGATTTTGTAATTGTCCTCGTCCATGGCAGAAAGATATTCCCATTTGTCAGTTGCCTTTCCGTCTTTCACAACGCGGTACGGCTCTTCCAGGAATCCGTATTCATTGATGCGCGTATAGATTGCGAGAGAAACGATAAGACCGATGTTCGGACCTTCAGGAGTTTCAATCGGGCACATGCGTCCGTAATGAGTCCAGTGAACATCGCGCACTTCGAAACCGGCACGGTCGCGGGAAAGTCCACCCGGTCCCAATGCGTTGAGACGTCTTTTGTGAGTAAGTTCGGCCAGCGGGTTGCACTGATCCATAAACTGTGAAAGCTGTGAGGATCCGAAGAATTCCTTTACGGCCGAAATAATCGGCTTGTTTGAAATCAAATCGGCAGGCTTCAGGGTGTCGATTTCCTTCATGCTCATGCGTTCTTTTGCAATGCGCTCAAGACGGGCAAAAGCGGGTTTGAATGCCTGGACTTCAAGCAGCTCACCCACGGAACGGACACGGCGGTTTCCAAGGTTGTCCTGATCATCTTCAGGAAGAATTCCCAGATAAACTTCCACCAGACGCTTCATCGTTCTGATGATGTCTTCTTTTGTAAGAGTAAGCTCTGTTTTTTCAGGATTATACTGGAAGCGCTTGTTCAGCTTGTAGCGTCCGACACGTCCCAAATCATAACGGCGCTCCGTGAAGAACATGCCCTCCAGATCCTTCGTGGCCTGGTCAATAGTAACAGGCTCTCCCGGCTGAAGCACATTGTAGACTTCAGTGATGCAGTTTGCCTTCGTGGGCTCTCCGTCTTCAAGTTCGATTCCCTTCTTTTTGAAGAGCATCTCTTCCTTTTCGAAACAACGGATAATCATCTCGCTGTCAAGTGAAGGATTGTTTTTTTCATCGTCACCGACTTTGAGCTGCACAACGGAAATTGTCTTTACATCGTTGCTGACCAAATCGTCAACATCGTGTGACTGCAGTTTTGTTCCGGCACGGAAGAGGACTTTTTCCTCCTCTCCCTCAGTAATTCTGACGGCCTTTGCAAGAATCTTTCCAACCAGATTCTCACGCTTGTCGGCAGCGGTCGGCACTTTCACATCTTCCGTGGAGTAGAAACAGTCAATAATTTCTTCACGGGTAGAATAACCCAGAGCACGGAGGAAAATTGTTGCGAGGATTTTCTTTTTGCGGTCAATCTTCGTATATATAAGTTCATTCTTCTGATCGATTTCGAATTCGAGCCAAGATCCGCGGTATGGAATTATGCGGCTGGAGTAAACGCCCTTCTCATGCTTGAAAATAACTCCAGGTGAACGGTGAATCTGGCTGACGACAACACGCTCTGCACCATTGATGATGAAAGTTCCACGGTCTGTCATAAGAGGAATGTTTCCGATATAGACATCCTTCTGGAAAATGTGTCCGTCATTCTTGAAAATCATATTGATGAAAGCCTTGATGCCCACCTGATATGTCAGGCCCTTTTTCTTGCACTCAAGTTCATCATACTTCATATTCTCTGTGTCGAGGACGTAGTAATCAAAATCAAGTTCCACATCCTCATTCGGACTCTTGATGGGGAAAGTGGATTTAAAGACAGCTTGAAGTCCTTGGTCCAAAAGCGGCTCACCTTTATCCAGCCTTTCTTTCTGGATGAACCATTCAAATGAATCTTTCTGGATCTGAATCAAATCAGGCATTTCCAGGAAGTCCTTAATGTCTTTACCGAGATACTCTCGTTCGATTTTTCTGCTCTTCGCGAACATCTTTACCCCTGCGGTTTTTAAAAACTGGTACGCCGAGACTGCTACAAGCAAAAACTTTGCTCAGCACAAGAAACTGCGTCCTACGGTGTTTCGTTCCGGGCTAAACCTGCGTCACTCAGTTCTGCCAAGTAATTGTTTACTGACGCACAAAGCCTCAAAAAAGACACACCTCTCCCGAAGCAGCTTTTTCGAAGCTCATTCAATCTGTATGGTGAGCGGCCCGCTATGGAACCGCCCTTTTTATTTCATGCAATCAGCACGGCAAGATTATTTCTTGCTTGCTTCTCCACCAGCCTCTTTCACAGCGGCGATAAGAGCATCTGCATCTGCCTTTGAAAGGCCTTCCTTCAATGTAGAAGGAGCACTCTCTACCAGACCCTTTGCATCGATCAAGCTGATTCCCAAAGCAGCCTTAACAGCCTTGATAACACCCATCTTGTTCTCAACCTTGTCAAGAGTAACTGTGAACTCTGTCTGCTCTTCAGCAGCAGCGGCAACAGGACCGGCAGCAACAGCAACGGGAGCAGCAGCGGAAACGCCGAACTTCTCTTCCATAGCCTTAACCAGGTCAGCAGCCTGCTGTACAGTCATGTTAGCGATTGCATCAAGAATCTCATCATTTGTAAGTGCCATAATTGTCTTCTCCTGTCATAAAAATGACATCATTTTGTTTTGCCGTTGCAGCAAGAAACATACCGTTTCCTTTTCCCTGCATACGGACTATGTCCGCGGATAGTAATCAGCACGTTGAAGCCTAACCACGGGTAGACAGAGCATTTGCCGTCAGACACACGCACTGTCTTTACTTCTTTGCTTAGTTGGCGGCAGGTGCTTCTGCTGCGGGGGCCTCGGCTGCGGGAGCTGATGCTGCTACAGGGCCTTCCTTTTCCAACTTCTCCACATATGCCTGCAAAGTTCCAGCCAGCTTGCGGGCAGGACCGTTGATTGCAGACATAATCATAGCAATGAGCTGCTTCTTTCCAGGGAGCTTTGAGAAAGCCTCAATCTTAGCCTGGTCATACAACTCATCTTCTACCCAGGCACCCTTCACTACCAGAGCGGGTGCGTCCTTGGCAAAGTCAAACAGAATTTTTGCGGACTCGTTGGCATCTTCCTTCACCATCGTGATTGCGGTGGGACCTTTAAGATACTCAGAGACTGCGTCATTCTTGAGCTCGTCAAAAGCAACGCGTGCAAAATTGTTCTTGAACACCTTCAGCTGGGAATTCTTCTCACGAAGCTTGTCGCGGAGGGATGTAATCTGCTCCACTGTAAGTCCGCGGTAGTCCACGAAGATATAATCCTTATACTCACCAAGAATCTTCTTGGCCTCTTCGATAGCTGCTGTCTTAGCAGGCTGAAGCTTTTTTGCGATAACTGCCATTATGCTTCCTCCTTGTAGTCAATCCAGACTCCGGGGCCCATGGTTGAGCTAAGGGAAACTGAACGTACGAATCCGGCCTTTGCATCAGAAGGCTTCTTGCGGTTAAGCTCAGCCAGGAATGCATTCACGTTCTCGGCTGTGTCGTTCTCAGACATAGAAACCTTACCGACAGCAATGTGGATTACTCCACCTTTGTCTGCGCGGTACTCTGTGCGTCCCTTCTTGAGTTCTGCAACGGCACCTGCAATGTCGGTTGTAACAGTACCAGTCTTGGGGTTAGGCATAAGTCCCTTGCGTCCCAAAACCATACCGAGGCGTCCAACATCCTTCATCATATCGGGAGTAGCAACAGCAACATCAAATTCTGTCCAACCGCCCTTTACCTTGTCGATGTACTCAGTGGAACCTGCGTATGTGGCACCTGCATCCAGGGCTTCCTTCACGCGCTCTTCCTTACAGAACACCAAAACACGCTTCTCGCCGGTGAACTGATGGGGGAACACCAAAGTGTCGCGCATTGTCTGGTTCTTTTCCAGTTTAAGGGAAATAGAAAGCTCTACGGTCTCATCGAATTTGACATAGTGCAAATCCTTGACCAGCTTGCATGCATCAAGCACCTCGTATCTCTTTGAAACATCATACTTGGTGAGTGCGTTGCGGTATTGTTTTCCATGCTTCATTACTGGGCCTCCACTTCTACACCCATACTGCGGGCAGTACCGGCGATGATTTTCTTTGCAGCCTCAAGATCATTGGCGTTGAGATCAGGAAGCTTCTGCTTTGCGATTTCCTCAAGAGCCTTCTGTGAGAGCTTGCCCACCTTGTCGCGGAGGGGGTTGCCTGATCCCTTCTGAATACCAACAGCCTTGCGGATAAGAACTGCGGCAGGAGGGGTCTTCATAATGAATGTGTAGGATTTGTCTTTGTAGACAGTGATGACTACAGGGATGATAAGTCCCTTTTCCATGCTCTTTGTGCGGTCATTGAATTCCTGCACGAACTTAGGAGCTGAAACTCCGTGGGGTCCAAGAGCTGGTCCGATTGGTGGAGCTGGTGTAGCAGCGCCCGCCGGGCACTGTAACTTAATGACAGCTGTAACCTGTTTTCCGGCCATAATATATCTCCTTTTATTGGTGTGAATCGGGATTTCAACTGAAATCAACCCGTTTCTAGCGAAGTGCCTCTGTCCAACGGACCTGCACCTCTCCCAAACAAAGCAAAACGCAGGAAACCGAAATCTCCCGCATCTGTACTTTCAAACATCAGAACATCCGGTGACAGAAAACACCAGAATGTAAGTAATAATATAGAAGAAAACCTTCTTCCATGAATCAACAAAATAACGGCCCTCACACAAGAAAGCCGTCATCAGAAATCAGAACTAAATTTTCTCGACCTGAAGCACATCGACTTCAACCGGAGTGGCACGTCCGAAAATCTGCACATTCACGCGCAGTTTGTTCTTTTCCGCGTTGAACTCTTCAATAACACCTTCGAAAGTTGCAAAAGGACCTTCGATGATTTTGACCTTATCGTTGACTTCGTAATTCTGCTTGACACGGACTTTCTTCTCGCCCTTCAAATCACCGGACTGCTGCAAAAGCGAACGGGCTTCCTCTGTGCTGATCGGTCTCGGTCTCTGATTGGGAGCCGTGCCGACAAAACCCGTGACACCCTGAATTCTGCGGATTGCATTACAAGTAGCCTTCCAGCCAAGCTCGGGCAAATCCATTTCAAGCATCATGTAACCGGGAATCAGTTTGTTATTACGTGTGCGGGCCTTGTTATCCTTAACCTCAACAACAGTCTCCATAGGAACCTTAATCGAAGTAAGAACATTAGAGTCAATATCATTGGATTCAAGAAGCTGACGCAATGTGCGCTCAATCTTCTGCTCGTACCCTGTGTATGTATGAATGACGTACCAACTCTTTGACATGAAAATTACCTTAGTTTGAAAGGAACTTACCGGTAAAGATGTAGCTGTATCCACCCATAAACAGGAAATCCAGCGCACCCAGAACAACGGCAAGCACAACGATGGAAATCAAAACCACTTTGACAGAGGAAACCACCTGACCGAAGCTGGGCCAGGAAACCTTACCAAGTTCGGCAACACATTCTCTGCAAAACTTGAACAGTCTGTTTTCTTTCTTTTCTTTTTTTGCGATGTCTTTAGCCATTTTCATTCCTCAATCAAGCTTCATTTTCTACAGGCCAGGCAGGACTCGAACCCGCGACAACCGGTTTTGGAGACCGGGACTCTACCAGCTGAGCTACTGACCTAAAATTTATACGGCGGAATCCGCTGAAAAACCCCGCCTCACTCCCGAAGGAGAAATTCACAAAATTATTTTGCCTTTGTTTCCTTATGAAGGATTGACTTGCGGCAGAACGGGCAGTACTTGTTCTTCTCAAGCTTGCCAGTGATATTCTTACGGTTCTTGTAAGTAGTATAATTCTTTCTCTTGCACTCCGTGCACTGCAAGGCAATAATTTCTACGGCTGACTTTTTCTTGCTTGCCATAATCTTTGCTCCTTAAATCATCTTATTTCGTGCTAAAAAAGCTCCCGAGCGGAATCGGACCGCTGACCTCATCGTTACCAACGATGTGCTCTACCAACTGAGCTACAAGAGCAGGAAACGTTCACGGTCTACGTGTTCTGGTATATTACCGAAATCTTCAAACAATGTCAAGTCTGTATTACGATTTTATGACATTTTTCCGCAAATTCGCACGAAAAAACTTTGCACCCTTAGCCACAGGTTCACTCAGATGTATTTTTTCATCTCCTGCGGCTGGAAGTTGTTTGTGCGCACGGCGACTATATAGCTTCCGAAAAGCGCCGTCATTGTATCGATTGCGGCGGCAAATGCACAGATAATCGGAGCGGCATCTTTAATAAGAAGATAACCGGCTTCGAAACTGGGGCCGTACATCATGCACATAAGAGTTATGGCAAAGAAGGGGCCGCCAACAGGGTGATCCACCAAAACGAACGACAGCAGCAGCGACATGATTCCGATCCATGCCGCAATTTTCATGTCTATACCCTGCATTGAATAGGAACGCAAAATCTGCACGAAGCAGACGGCCTGCACCAATGCCGCACCGCCGCGGCCGAAGATTGCGAACAACGGGAATGTGACGGAATTGGTTCTTCGGTTGATTCCAAGGCTTTCGTGTCCGTGTCTCATGCTCAAAGGAAGCGTAAGGTTTGTGTCTCCGCTGAAAAACGAAACCATGAACGGACAGATTCCGGCATACAAAACACGCCAGGGACGTTTATCATGGCACAGAAATCTGGTGACAACAGGATATACAACAAAAACAACCACGAGGAAATCGGCGGCAAGCATCATAATCAGGGGCATGAACGCCTTGACCTTTTGAAGGACAATGAAATCGACAGTCCACTTGCACATAACGGCAATCATCCCAACCGCAAGAATTTCCGTGAAAAAACTCATCACATTGTAGAACACGCGGCTCAGGGAATCAAAAAGAGTGACCGTGGGGCGTGCGAAATTCTTTTCACTTGAAGCTCCGGCACCGATCAGCCCCGCAAAAACGAAACACGGCAGAAGATAAGCCCCCTCGCTGAACACCTGAAATCCTGAATACGGGAAAATGCGGGTAAGAAGCGACTTTACATCGAGGGACGGCACATCGCCAACCTTTTCTATTGTAATGGGAATCCGGGGAAGCTCAATGACCAAAGACGTGACAAGCCCCAGAGTCACCAGCAGAACGGAAGACACTAAAATCACGCCGAAAGTCCAGACTCCGGTTTTAAAAATCTTGTTTTCCTCGCGCAATTTGTAACAGGCGGTCGCAATGGAAAAAAACAACATCGGCACCAGCATATAACGGCCTATGCGGACAACAATATCCATTACAAATTCAAGAGCAGCCTGTCCCTGCACGCTGTTCACGGGTAAAATGAGTGCGGCGACAAGACCGATTCCAATTCCAATAACGTATTTTAACCAAAGCTTCATAATGGAAAAGAATATCCTAAATCGTAAAAGTTCTCAAGAGGCTCATGGGAGTTGCCTACAATTACGGAAAGCCCCCTTTCCCGAATTCCGAATTTCCGGCGGAGCGGTTTTCATGCCCTGCGGACACGTGGATTCAGGAAAGCAGAGCTCCGGCGATTTCCACCGCTTATTTTGCTATGCTGAATGCTTTGTAGGCGCTGCCGTTTGCCATGGCTCCGCAGAAGACTTCACTCATTTTGATTACGAGTTTTTCCCCGGGAGCGAGCGGCACTTCTTCGGATTCGAACGGACTCGGGTCCGCGCCTTCGATGTAGCAGCTGAAGCCCTTCACCCTGCATTCAGACTTCCGGTTGTTTGTGACTGCAATCAGTATGGCGAAATCGTCAAGGTTTGCGGTGAACGAATATTGTTCGTCGGCGATTGCATTCAGAGCGTCTATGAGGGATTTGTTGTACTGGAGTGAAAATCCGTATTCCGAACCTTTGTCAGAAGCGATTATGTAAAGCAGATTTCCGTCTCCCGCATCGACTTTGTGTTTTTTTTCACTCACCACGGGAACCAGCACATCGAATTCAAGACACTTGCTGCCCTCTTCTCCGACATAGCGTGGATTTGAAAATGAGGGGACTTTTTCCCTGATGAAGTCGTAGGCATAGGTTTCGTCCATGCTGTGAATTTGGACCGCCATCTTAAACGAGGAAGTCTTTCCCGATTCGAGCGAAGAAACAAGTGCGCCGGTGGAAAGCTCCATGTTGAATTCCCCGCCGCAGCCTGCAAAGACAAGTGAAGCCGCCAAAAGCAAAATCAAAATCCGGATTTTTTTCTTCATATTATATACTCCCGTAAAAAAACATTTGGAAAAGTCATTCCGCACATCTTTTCCAGAATGTTCTACAAATACATTTATAGCACAGTCCGGGGATTTGTCAACTTCCTGCCGGAAATTCACAGGGCTTCAGCACCTCTTGTACAGGGGAGATCCCGAATCAAGTTCGGGATGACGAGGGAATCAGGCTGAACGAAGTTGTATCATGCTGAACGTGGTTGCCTGCAACCGAATTCAGCATCTCTTGTACAGAG
>DGXM01000102.1:6022-16158 GCA_002396325.1 Treponema sp. UBA4232 | reverse complement strand
TCCGAACGGTGCTCCCAAAGTATGATAAGGGAATTCGCAAGCTGACGGCGCAAATCCATGGAAAGAGTCTTGTCTTTCATAAGATTCAGGTACACGTCCTCGGCCATCAAAGTGAACATCATGCTCACAGTCTCGTCGAGATACAGCTTGCCCTCTTTTTCTTCCATATCGGCGTGGGTTCTGGAGAGTTTGTACATTGAATAAAAAGTGTGAATTTTCGTAACGAGGAATGCCTTTCCCAGAATCGCCTTGGAGGGCATGTGGAGCAAAGTGTCTCCGTCTTCCTGATACGAAATGATGCTTTCCACAAGGGCAGCCGGTGTCCGCACCGAATTGGTAAGATTTGTGCGCTGGAGCAGCGACGGGAAATGAGCAATCGCCGTGGCAAGTTCCTTTATATCGCTCAACCTGTCATCAAGAATCTCAAGTCTCTGCGGTGCATGACGTTCCAATGCCTGCCGCATTTTTCTGACCAGCTCTTCCTGATGAGTCGTTAAAACGGTAATTCCCGTATTTTCCACAACCAAATCATTTTCCAATTTGTCTTTATCGAAAAACGATTCGATACTCACGGGTTCGAAATCAAAATGCGCTCCGACTCCGCCGCTGTGTTCGATTATTTCCTCGCTCATAATACTTTTCCCACCACAAATGCCGCGATTCAGCGTCACTCAAACTAAATTCTGTGCATCTCAGAAAAAACTTTCTCGGCCATCACGTTTACTTCGACTCCCATGGATTTTCCTTCCTCGGTGAGAAGAGTACGGGCCTCGTCGATTGTCAGGTCTGCTTTGTCCAGACTCACCATCATCATCATCACGAAATTTCCGCTCAGAATCGTCTGTGTAATATCATCAATATTAATGGAATGTTGGGCCAAAAAAGCCGACACCTTCGCAATAATGCCGACTTTGTCCCCTCCAACAACTGTAATAATCGCTTTCATAAGGCACATTTTATCCTAATTTTAAAAAAAATACAATGGGAAAATCAATTCCAGTGGAGATTTTGGAGTCAAAACAGCAAAAATGACCCTGCTATCTTATAAAATTCGTGAAAATCTTTTTTTCGGCAGCGGGAAGCACGACACCTGACTTTTTTCCGGCTTCGATGCATTTCAAAACCCATGCCATATTTCTGCCAAGAACCCGCATTATCTGTACGCCCTCCTCGTCCGCAAGCACATCGGCGGGAGTAAATCCGTGAGCCATATTCCAGTAGCGTGAAGAAACAACGGGCATCTCCGCGTATGTAAAATATTTGTTCAGCACATCCAGAGACGCACTTGTTCCGGCACGGCGGGCACAACAAATTGCAGCGGCAGGTTTCAAACGGAGGTCGGCTTCCGCCGTCATAAAAAGACGGTCAAGCACAGCCTGAATTTCCGCGGAGGGGCCTGCAAAATAAACCGGAGAACCTACAACCAGAGCGTCCGAAGCCTTCATCTTTTCGTGGACTTCTTCTACAATTTCATCCAGCTTTCCGCCGAAAGCATCTTTTCCCACATTGAGGATTTCGCTTTCAATTCCTTCCGCTTCCAGGGAAGATGCGACAATCCCCAAGGCCGTAAATGTGCAGCCGTTGTCGCGGCGGCTTCCGTTCAACATAAGAACCTTCATATAAATCCTCCACGGGCCTTACCAACTCATAAAAAACGGCCGACCCGAAAAAACTCCAGAATCAGCCGTTTTCAAAAGATTTGAAGCCGGAATCATCAACACCCGATGCGGATCCGCAGCAAAGCTTCAAGCACTGACGGGTATTGAACACTCCGCGCGAATCAAAAACCGCCGCCAAGGTTCCGACTCTTCAATTTTCTACAGATTGTCGAAAAATCCTTTTGCCTTAAGAAGCTCGGCGTTCAGGATTCCTCCCAATGCGGCGCCTCTCTTGGTATTGTGGCTCAACGCAACGAACTTCACATCGAAAACATTGCACTTTCTGAGTCTGCCGATTACGCAGGCCATTCCTTTTTCGGTCTCACGGTCACGTCTCGGCTGAGGACGGTTTTCCTCATGGCGCACAACAATCGGATGCTCAGGTGCTGAAGGAAGCTTCAATTCCTGAGGAACAGAAGTGTAGCTGGTCCATACGCGCTCAATTTCCTCAAGGCTCGGCTTTTTTTCTTCCGGCAGATCGAACTCAAGGTTCACGATTGCGGTATGCCCGTCGATTACAGGAACGCGGGTACAGGTTGATGAAACCAAAGGAGCCTTTGCGTTTTCAATTGAATCCGCACCGACACTTCCCAAAATCTTGAGACATTCCTTTTCGGTCTTTTCCTCTTCGCCGCCAATGTACGGAACGATGTTGTCAATCATATCGTAACTGGGGACTCCGGGGTAGCCTGCTCCGCTCACTGCCTGCTCGGTGGTGACAATCATGCGCTTTACAGGATAGCCGGCCATAATCAATGCGTGGAGCGGCATCATGTAAGTCTGCAGGGAACAGTTGGGTTTTACGGCTATGAAGCCTTTGCTCCATCCGTGGTGAGCCTGCTGCTTTTTGATGATGTCCAGATGGCTGTAGTTGATTTCAGGAATCAGCATCGGCACATCGGGAGTCCATCTGTTTGCGGAGGCATTCGACACTACAGGAATTCCTTCCGCGGCATAAGCTTCCTCGAGGGCCTTTATCTCGTCCTTTCCCATTTCCAGGGCACTGAAGACGAAACTGCATTTTCCCATCGCGAGTTTTGCATCATTTGCATCCTGCACGGTAAGATTTGCAACCCCTTCGGGAATATCCGCACCGATAAGCCAGCGGCTTGAAACAGCATCCTTATAGAGCTTTCCGGCTGAACGGGGAGATGCCGCCACGTAGCTCACTTCGAACCACGGATGATTTTCCAACAATTTGATGTATCTCTGGCCCACCATACCGGTTGCGCCCAGAACTCCAACCTTTATCTTTTCACTCATAACAGTTCTCCTTATGCGGTGATTAGTCAACAGCCGCTTGTTTTAAGTCAGGAACCGGATGCTTGTCCATTGTCAACCAATCACCTGCAAGTGCAAAATCATCACCCCTCAACGCGGGGATTGAACATTCCGCACGAATAAATCACAGACCGCATTCTTTAATTGCGTTCTCGATGATAACCTTGGCCTCTGCCTTGGGATCAACCAACGGAAGACGCAAAGAACCGGCAGGAATTCCCTTCACGTTCATTGCATACTTGATGCATGAGGGGTTTCCGTCAACGAATGCCGCACGGAAGAAAGGCTGCAGACGGTAGTGAATCTTTCTAGCCTCATCGAATTTTCCTTCCATGCAGTCGTGCACCAGCTCCGCCATCAGGCCGGGAATCATATTCGTCACCACGGAAATGACACCTTTGCCGCCGGCCGCCATCAACGGAAGTGTAAGACCATCGTCGCCGCTCATCACGCAGAAGTCGGGATGCCGGGCCACGATTTTCTCTATCACCTCCATCATTTGGTTGATGCTGCCACTTGCTTCCTTCACACCGATGATGTTCGGGAGGTCTGCAATCCTCTGCAAAAGAGACGTGGAAATATTCTTTCCTGTGCGTCCCTGAATATTATACACGACTATCGGGATTCCAACTTTTGAGACAGCTTCAAAGTGTCGGAAAATACCCTCGTCACTCGGTTTATTGTAGTAGGGAGTCACGACCAGAGCAAAATCACCGCCCATGTCCTTTGCACGCTGAACATAGCGCACCGCATCCCGTGTACAGTTGCTTCCGGCTCCAATCATCACCTTGACGTCTTTTCCGTTCTTTTTATTGAATTCCTTAACGGCCGGAAGAACAATCTGAAGAAGTTTCTCCTCCTCGTCTTCGGTCAACGTAGGTGTTTCACCACTGGTTCCCAGCGGCAAAAGTCCGTCAATTCCCTGCTCAAGCTGAAACTGCACGTTCTTTCTGAATCCTTCGTAATCCACTGAACCGTCAGCAAGCATCGGGGTAATCATCGCTGTGTAAGCACCCTGCAGAATAGACATATTGTAACTCCTATAGGCAATCCACCCTCATTTTCAAAACAAAGGCTTTTCGCTTGCATTATTATTGCATTTTTATACAAAATAATCAACTACCGTATGCATATGTTTTTCAAATACAGACACTAATATATAGAAGATTTTGAAAAAAAATGGCACCCGAATGGGTGCCACCACTTGTTCTGAACACTTTTATTAACTTTTGATTTTGAACTACTTTTTTCTATAAATAAACTCTCTCTTCAGTCACTCTCTCCGATGTCTTGCCGATTCCCTCTCCGCTCCTACGTTTTTAAATATGCAAACGGCTGAAAGCACTCTCCGACAAATGCCCCTATCCGATTGTCTGCAGCATTGCTGTCCAGGTACGCAGACCACCTGCACGGCTTGAAACCAAGGTCTCCGGCAGAAAACCCGCACAGAAGCCCCAGTCAGCGGAACGACATTTCCTTTTCAGGAAGAACAGCCTCCGAATCCGCATAGCCAATTTTTACATCTGTTTTTTGTATGCAGAATCTTGTTAGGACTTAAGAATCTGCAAAATATATATCAATCTCCCTTTTGATGGCTCAATAATACACCCACATACCATACCACGCAACCATCATATCATACCATAAATATGGTATACGCTTACCCTAAAAATGGTAATTTTTACTTGGAATTTTCGATAACTAGAGTTATAATAAAATCATGCGGTCCACAAATAAGAAAAAAAGTATATTTTCCCTGCTTTTGACAATATTCACCCTCATTTCAGTGAATACAATCAGTGCCCAGGCCCGGTATATCCAAAATCCCATGAAAGAAATGAAAGTCGAGGATCTCCGCGTTCCCGAGCACAAAGAAATCCCGATTACGGTTTCGTATTACAACGATGATACCGCGGCATTACAATGCAGCCAGCTTTCCCGCAGTTATTTTCACCCTGGCTCCACAAAATTCAACCCCGGATTTTACAAAGGCGTTTTATGGCTTGAAATAGACTTTCCAGACACGCAGTCCACAGACGGAAAATATTACAATCTATACCTTGGTTCCGAACACATCGATGTGGCAGACGTATTCATCCAAAAAGACGGTCAATGGCACTTTTACGGCAGAGCCGGCAGAAGCATAAAAAAAGAACAGATGACAACCCCGTCGTGGGAACTTCACGTACCGATTGACGAATCGGAGCTGGAAAAAAAGGAAAGCCACACAATCCGCGTGCGAATGATGGCCTACATTGGCGCCCCCGTAAGAGTAAGCCTTATTCCCCGGAGATATTTTGATCAGCAGCACACAAGGCAATCCACAGCCAACTTCAGCATCATAGGCATAAACATAACGCTCTGCCTCATTCTTCTGGCACTGGGCATCTTCCTGCACGACTACATCTACATCTTGATTGGCGCCGCATGCACATTTCTGGCACTCACTTCAATACAGCTGAACGGAGTAGGCCCTGTTTATCTTTGGAATCAAATAGCCATACTCCCCCACGCACCGCGGTTCACCTATTTTCTCACGCACACATCGCTTCTGTTTTTCACGATGATTTTTCTTTCCGTAGTGCTCCAAAATCCAGCCCAAAAAAAGTCATACCCCATTTTCGCTACAATTTTCACGGCATTCGGAATGAGCCTTATCTTCAGCATGACCATACAATCGCCGAAAGTGGTCTTCCTTATATTCAACGTTTCGGTAATCATCATCACCATCAACTACCTGTTCCTGTGGGCCGCGAATTTCCGTCTTGCGCATGAAGAACATTCTTTAATCATCAATTTCTGGGTGCCGGCTTTTTCCACAATGATTGTGTTCCATCTTTTCAAAATCCTCAGAGTTTATTTTCCGTCCACGATATTCCAGATTTTCGACTACGACGACTACATTGTATACAACCTCATTTTCCTTCTCATCACAGTTCCGGTCCTCTGCATGATTATACGCCGCCAAAGACGCAGAACACGCAAGATGAAAAATGATTTGGACACGGTAAAAAAAGAGAAAACCGCCTTGACGGAAGAAAAAAATCTCTTTGCCGCTGTCACCAGACAACTCCTTGGCCTCAGCAACACCGTCCTGAACGCAATCAGACTCCCGCAGATGCAAAGCGGCGACTCCTCCGTAAAAAATGCGCAGGGCATCATCGAAAGAGCAGCCGGACAGGCCACAGACTATCTGAACGCTCTCACAATTTTCGCAAACAACCGCCCCCCCCACGACAGCTCCATTCTCCTGCTGGATTTTTTCAAAAGCTGCCTGAGGATTCTGACTCCCCTGCTTTCACGCAAAAACATCAAAATAGAATTATCGCACACAATCCCCGACAATCTTGTGATAAGGGCAAACCTGAGCCTGTTGGAAATGATTTTTTCCAATTCACTGATGACACTTGCAAGAATCAGCGGGAACGACACAAATCTTCTTGTGAATCTGAAATTTGAAGACGAATCCATAATCCTGAAGTCACACATAAAAATATCCCCGGACAATAAAGAACAGCTTGCATTCATGCTTGATGAATCACGGTACTCCTCCCCGCTTTCGCCCGACGAAACAAACGAACTTGGCTTCCGCCTTGTAAAAAAAGCAATCAAAGTCTACAACGGCACATTCAAAGCCGAGACAACGGGAGACGGATGCACATTCCATGTTACAATGAAGCCCGACTACATCGACAACCCGGAAAAAAATACGCTCGTAGTCACAAGATTCAAAAACGAAATGCATCAGGACATAAACGACTCGCCCCCTCCTTATGCCCCGACAAAACAGATTTTCCCAATGAACGGAAAGATTCCGACAATCCTTTTTGCAGAATCAAACACCACCGCCCAAAGACTTGCCGCAGAGATTCTCAAGGATCAGAGCCACTTTTTCGCCGCATCCACAGGAACCGAAGCCTGGAACTTTTTGCAGGACCCAAAAAATCCAAAGCCGGATGTATTCATCTGCAATTACAATATTCCATTTTTGAGCGGACGGGAAATACTCAGAAAGTGCACGGAAAGCGAAACCGCAAAAGACATTCCCATCATCTTTCTTCTGCCGACCTCCGATGCAGGACGCCGAAACGACCTCATACGCAGGGGAGCGGCCGACTGTCTCATAAAACCATACACAACCGAAGAACTTTTCAACAAGCTATACACGATTTTCTCTATTTCACGGAAGATACACAATGCGGTTGTTTCGCAGATTACGCAGACCCTCCGCGGACCGGAAATCCCGCCCGAACAGGAAGGAATAATGCCGGCACAGGTTCAACTGCCTTCTGCGGGCAGCGTCGCCCTCACGACCAAGCAGACTTCAATCTTCAATACGGCAGGTCTCTCATCGCGCGAACAGCAGATTGCAATGCTCATCTCACAGGGAAAAAGCGACAAAGAGATTGCAGAACTTCTGGGAATTTCGGCAGGCACCGTTACGACACACAACAAAAAGCTCTTCAAAAAATTAAATGTGCACAGCCGTGTTGAGTTAATGAACAAAGTTCGATAGAATAGACATGCAGTTTTTTTAGGAGAAAAAAATGGCAGGCAACACTTTCGGAAGCGTATTCCGCGTCACCACATTCGGAGAAAGCCACGGCGAAGGACTTGGATGCATCATAGACGGATGCCCGGCAGGACTCGACATAGACACAGATTTCATTCAGAGCGAACTGGACAGAAGAAAACCGGGTGCAAAGCAAAAGGATTCCGACGGCAAAGAGATTTTCAATGCGGCGGTAACAGCCAGAAGCGAGGCAGACAAAGCGGAAATTTTAAGCGGTGTCTTTGAAGGAAAATCGACAGGCACACCGATTGCAATTCTCATCAGGAACACAAGTCAACACTCGAAAGACTACAGTTCCATAAAAGATACTTTCCGCCCCGGACATGCGGACTTCACATACCACGAAAAATACGGACTCCGTGATTACCGTGGCGGCGGAAGATCAAGCGGAAGAGAAACAGCGGCCAGAGTTGCGGCAGGAGCAGTGGCACAGTTTTTTTTGAAACAGAACGGAATCTTTGTGAAAGCATACACATTGCGCGCGGCGGGAATCTCCTGCGAAACAATCGACTTCAATGAAATAGAAAAAAATCCCTTGAGAGCGGCTGACTCAAAAGCAGCATCCCTCATGCAGGAAAAAATCGCCGAACTGCGCGAACAGGGAAATTCCGCCGGAGGAATAATCGAATGTGTCGCAAAAGGCGTTCCGGCAGGTCTTGGTGAACCGGTATTCGACAAAATAGATGCGGTTCTTGCACAGGCCGTTCTTTCCATCGGAGCAGTAAAAGGCATTGAATTCGGAGACGGATTCGGCGCGGCTGATTCAACCGGCAAAGAAAACAACGATGCCATGCGGAAGGGCCCGGTATTCAAAACGAACCACGCGGGAGGCATTCTGGGCGGAATAACACGCGGAGACGACATCATCTTCCGGGCTGCGGTCAAACCGGTGCCGAGCATCTACACCAAGCAACAGTCCATCGACACAAACGGCAGCGAATGTGACATCGCAATCGAAGGCCGTCACGACATCTGTCTCTGCCCAAGGATTGTCCCCGTAATCGAAGCAATGACTTCAATCACACTGGCAGACATGATTCTCAGAAACAGAGCGGCAAAAACACAGGCGGCATCAAAATGAAAGACACCCGTAAAAGCAAAAAATGGATTGGCATCACAACAGCACTCGCCGCACTCATCGTACTCGGTTCGCAGGGAGCCGTAATCTACGCAGGTGCAGAATCAGCGGCCCATCCGAAAACTCCCGAACCACTTTCGCAGGAAGATTCTGAAAATCTACACGCACAGCTCGACTCCTTCTACGGCGAAAGAAATTCAATCGCGCTGAAAAATCTTCCGTATGCAGTAAAAACCGACCCAATCAGCATAAACGCGAAATCCGCAATCCTTGTCGACACGCTCACAGGCTGCATACTCTACGAAAAAAATGCCGACGAACTCATCCCCCCGGCATCAATGACAAAACTGGTGGAAATGTACGTGGTCTACGAAGCCGCCGCAAACGGAGAAATATCACTGGACGATGAAGTGCCCCTTCCACCGGAATCATGGGAACAGAACATCCCCTCCGATGCCTCAAGAATGCACCTTGGTCCCGGAGAACACGTGACTCTGCGCGAACTGCTTTTGGGACTTGCCATCGCAAGCGGAAACGACGCCTCAATTGCCGTTGCCCATTACGTTGCAGGCACTATGGAAGATTTCGTCGCGAGAATGAACAGGGTTGTCGAAAACCTGGGCCTTGTGCAGACTCATTTTGTGGAATCCAGCGGATACAGTGAAAAAAATCTCACCACCGCCCGCGAGTTTGCCACATTCGCACGTCATTACATCAACAGATTTCCCGACTCGCTGAAAGATTTCCATGCACAGCCGTCAATCACATATCCCAAGGCAAAAAATCTTTCCGACGACCAAAAACGCACAGGCAATTTCCAATCGTTCACGCAGAAAAACACAAACCGTCTTCTTGAAACCCTCCCCGGCTGCGACGGTCTCAAAACAGGCTTCATCTACGAAAGCGGATACAATATTTCGGTCACGGCAGAACGCAACGGCACAAGATTTCTTTCCGTCACGATGGGTGGCCCCGGTTCAAACACGCAGGAAGGAAATTACTACCGGGTGAAAGACAACACCGCACTTATGGAATTCGCATTTTCGCATTTCACCGACTATCATGGCACAGGCATTGAAAGCGTCACCATCGGACTCTTAGGCGCGAAAGAAAAATCGGCAAGACTCATTCCGGCATTCAGCGACAAAATCACAATCCCGATTACAAAAGGAAACACAGCCCGGTCAGCATTGGAAAGCATAAGCGTGGAAACAGAACTGCCCCCGTTCATCCAGGGAGAAATCCGTCAGGGCATGCAATACGGAAAAATCACCTGCAAAATGGGCGAGACCGTACTTTTGGAAATACCATTGGTAGCCGAACGCAGCGTTGAAAAATCCGGCATCTACGGCACCGTCACAGGCATCCTCTCAGGAAAAATCCTCGAAGCGGCAAAATAGAAATCAGGAATATGCATTTGGACGACAGGCCCCCGTAAGCGGCTTGCGCACTCCCCTGCGTCTCCTGCTTTCCAGGGTTCCGTTCGCCAAGCTCACTCCATTCCTCCACTTCGTTCCGGAACCGCAGCCCTTCCAATCAGGCGTAG
>DGXM01000102.1:0-5954 GCA_002396325.1 Treponema sp. UBA4232 | reverse complement strand
CAATCAGGCGTAGAGTCACAAGCCGAAGGCTTGTTCTGAGAGTTTCGCTTTGGTCGCGAGGGCTCCCATTTTTTCTTCGAAAAAAGCAGCAAAACTCTCGATGCTTAGATTTAAAATTTCCGCACAGAAAAAATCCGAGCCTCGCAAAGTATTGTCATGCTGAATTTATTTCAGCATCTGAGCTGGATATTGTGCATAGATTCCGAAACGAGTTCGGAATGACGCTGCGCAACGAACTTTTTGGTCAGTCCCGCAGCAAAAATCCGAGTCTCGCAAAGTATTGTCATGCTGAATTTATTTCAGCATCTGTGCTGGATATTGTGCATAGATTCCGAAACGAGTTCGGAATGACGCTGCGCAACGAACTTTTTGGTCAGCCCCGCAGCAAAAATCCGAGCCTCACGAAAAAGCAGAAACTTGGAGAGCAGTCTACCGCTTCACCACCGACTTTGGATCGACCAGTTTGCCGTTTTTGTACACAGTGAAATGCAGGTGCGGACCGGTTGAATATCCCGTGCTTCCCACAAGACCAATCTTTTCGCCCTGTGCCACGCGGGTACCGTTCTTTGCAACAATCTTGCTCATGTGCGCATACAAAGTCTGATAATTGTCGCGGTGTTTGATTATCACGTAATTTCCATAAACGCTGTTGTAACCGGTAAAGGCCACGGTTCCGCTCATCGAAGCGTAAATCGGAGTGCCTGTAGGACAAGCCATATCAATTCCTGTATGCTGCTTTCTCACGCCGGAAATGGGATCTTTTCTCCAGCCGAACGGAGATGAAAGCCGCCACTTTGCCTTAATCGGATAATAGAACACCTCACCCATTGCACGTTCAAGAGTTTCACTGTCAAGACGGGCACCGGGAATAAAAATCTTCTGTCCGATGCTCAAAGTCTCGGAACTCAAATCATTCACGTCAAGCAAATCATTCACAGACACATTGTATTTTGCACCAATCTTCTGCAGAGTATCGTTTTTTCCCACTTCATGAAAAAGGCCGTCCATTGAAGGAATCTTCAGCTTCTGTCCGACCATCAGCATCGTGACATTCGAAATGCCGTTCACCGCAATGATGGTGTCAATCTTTGAAAGACCGAACTTGTAGCTTATGCCGCTGATTGTGTCGTTTGTACGCACTGTATAATTCTTGAAAGTCACCGGCTGCTTGAAAGTCACGGTCGGAATCACCATCGTGCCGTCATCATCAATCACATTGCCAAAGACGTCGAAATAAGCACCGTTGTCCATTGCAAAAGCGGAAATGGCATTGTCAAGAAATTCCAACGCCCAGTCATTGTCTGTTCCGAGGTTCACAGGGTTTGCAAAACTCTCCTGATATGCAAGTTTTTCCACGGCCCTGTACGGAAAATAAACGCAGGCAAACACGGCAGGCACAAGCCAAATGAATTTCAGGGCACAGAGCAGAATCCTCCCGCTAAGAATGAAAGCCCCCTTCACTCCCTGAAGGGCACCCTTTGCACCGAGAGAGGCATGGTCGGTAAAAGAAGGTGTCCCCCTGCCGTTAAACCTGTTTTCTTTTCGTCCCAAAAAAGGATTGCGGACTGGTTTTGTATATGGTGTATCTGTAGAATAATTTAAAATTTCCATATCCAATCTATCGACATAATTCGATGTGTATATTAGAATAAAAAAAATGGAAAAGAAAACAAAACTGACCTCTATTTGTTACATTGCGGCGGGTATTGCCATAGGAGTCCTGCTTAAACTTTTTGTCATAGATTTCGTACGCATTCAGGGCACCTCCATGGAACCTGCCATACAAGACGGAGATTTTCTGCCTGTAAACCGCCTGAGTTACGGTGTGAACAAGCCATTCAGCAACAGTCTTTTGTTTCAATGGAAAGAACCCAGCGCCGGAGATGTGGTCATTTATATGATGAAAGGCTCCCAGGTGGTAAAGAGATGTGTGGCAGTAGGCCCCGAACCACTGGAATTTTCTGCATCTTCAGTATATAATCTCAAGGTGAAAGGCGTCACTTATCCGCTTACGGAAGAGCAGTACCATTTGCTTGGTGACAGTCCTATGGTGCCTGAAGGGTACATACTGGCCATCGGAGACAACGCCGAGGTTTCCATAGATTCCCGCAATTACGGGTTTGTGCCGGTCAAAAACATTTTGGGAAAAGTGCTATGCAAATGAATGGTTTCTTAAAAAAGAACAGGATGTGGATTTTTTCTGTCCCCTGTGCACTTCTGGTCTGTATAATCATATTCAGATACGCAAAACTTGCAACCAGTCCCCAGACACCGCTCGTACCGCCTGCCCCCACCGTGGAAAGAGGTTCAATCGTAGATAGAAACGGAAAGCCCGTGGCAGTCCAGACAAATTTCTATGATTTCGGCATTTCCCCGAAGATGATTGAAAATCCAGCCGCATTTGCCCACGATGTTGCCCCCGCAGTTGAAATGCAGGCCACGGAAATACAAAACATCATCACCTCAAGAAAAAACGCACAGTTCGCATACATAAGGAAGAAAATCACCCAGGAACAGCACGACGCAATTGTTGACATAATCACCGACCACGACTATGCCCCCTTCTGCAGGTTCGACCCCGTTCCAGGCAGAGTCTACCCGATGAACGATCTTGCAAGCCAGCTGATAGGCTACCTCGGAATCATGGGCGAGGGGCTTTCAGGCATGGAACTTTCACAGCAGGACCTTCTTTCGCCGAAAGTGGAAAGCGGAGAGACGGCCTCAACAGTCTACGGAAAAAACATCTACCTCACGATAGACGCAAATCTTCAGTACAAGCTGGAAAAAATCTCCAAGCAGGCAATGGAAACAACCCAGGCCGACAACATGATGCTGATTGCCATGGAAGCAAAAACGGGAGAAATCCTTTCGTACATAAGCCTTCCTTCAACAGATTTGAACACCTACCCCTCGTCTCCCGAAAAGGCAAGAATCGACCGTCCTGCAATGATGCCCTATGAGCCGGGAAGCGTATTCAAGATTTTCACCACGGCGGCATATCTTGACTCCGGAGCCATCACTGAAGACACCCTCTTTTTATGCGACGGACTCTACACCCGCACCACGAATATGAACGAGCACATCCGAATCAACTGTCTTGACCATCACGGATACCAGACCGTGAAAGGCGCGCTTGAACTTTCCTGCAACGACATTCTTGCGCAGATGAGCGACCTTTTGGACACCACATCGTTTCTTACATACATCAGCAAATTCGGATTCGGAGCAAAAACAGGGGTTGAACTGCCGGGAGAAGTAACGGGCCTTGTGAAATCACCTGAAAGCAGAAGCTGGTCGGCACGCACAAAAGCCACAATGTCAATCGGACAGGAAATCACAGTGACGGCACTTCAGATGGTTCAGGCGGCCGGCATACTCGCAAACGGCGGTATTCCCGTAAAGCCCACATTCATCAAAAAAATCACAGACAAAGACGGAAACGTTGAAATGAGCCACGAACCTGTTTACGGCGACAGGGTGTTAAAGGCAAAAACCGCAAACTACATTCTTTCCTGCATGGAATCCACGGCAAAAAAAGGAACAGGAACAAAAGCGCTTCTTGGAGACATTTCAATCGGTGTCAAAACAGGAACCGCGCAGATGGCAGACCTTGTGCACGGAGGATACAGCGACACTGATTTCGTTTCAAACTGCATGGCAGTGTTCCCGGTTGAAAATCCGCAGATTGTTCTTTACATCGTCATTGAAAAAGCAAAGGGCGAAACTTATGCAGGACGCATTGTAGCCCCGGTAATCAGGGAAGCCGCAGACGAAATCATCGACCACCTGGGAATGACCCGCGAGGGAGCTCCGGCCATCGAACATTCAGGCCTTGTTTCAATCAGCGAAAACAATCCCATTCGCATGGACGAAGTTGTTCCGAATTTCATAGGAAGACCAAAAAGGGATTTGATTCAGCCGATGATAGATTATCCTCAAATCAATTTCATAGTGCACGGAGAAGGATGGGTCGCAAGTCAGACGCCGGCTCCGGGCACACCCGTAACGGAGCACATGACCATTGAACTCAATCTGGAATAAAAACATTTCTCTTTTCAAAAAAAGATTTCCCGACCTAAGCCTCATTCTGGAAGATGAAATAAACTCATTTGAAAGCGGAAAGACTCCCCTGCCGTTTGAAATCATACAGGCAAAAAACGGAGAGACCACCGCACTTGAAAACGGAGTGCCGCTTCATTCGAAATACAATCCTTCGCGGGAAGCGCTTCAGCTGGTGTCGCAGGCAAATGAGCCGTCTGCCGCCGTGTTTTTTTCCTGCGGGCTTGGTTACGGTCCCGTCTGTTTTGCGAAGAAATTTCCAAGCGTCCCCCTGGTGATTGTGGAACCTGACTCATCCAGGATTTTCGCGGCCTTTTCATATCTCGACTGGGAGATTGTGTTCAGCCACGCACAGGTGATTTTTGCAGTCGGAACCGACACCCAGACAGCGGCATCTCTTTTGAGAGGATACGAGGCAAACGCAATTCAGTTTTTTGCAACATCCTCGCAGACTTCCCACGCGCAATCCTATTTTGAGGAACTTAAGACCCTGTGCCGTCGCGACCGGCAGAAAGACGAAATCAACACGAACACTCTCGAAAAATTCGGAAAGCTCTGGCTCAGAAACAGTATGCGCAATCTGCACCATCTTGACGAATGCAGGGGTGTCTCCGATTTTTTTAAGGCCGGGGGAGAAAATCTTCCGTTTATAATTCTTGCGGCGGGTCCAAGCCTTGAAACCCTGCTTCCAAATCTTCGGGAAATAAAAAAACGTGCAGTCCTCGTCTGCGTTGACACTGCCCTTCACGCCTGTCTCCGCGTCGGGGTTGAACCGGACTTCATTGTGCTCGTCGATCCCCAGTATGCGTGTGCAATGCATTTGGAATTTCTTTCGTCTCCTTCGTCTGTGCTGATTACTGAAAGCGCGGCGTGGCCTTCGGTGTTCCGTTTCAAATGCAGGCAGATTGTTTTGTGTTCTTCACTTTTCCCGATCGGGCGGTATTTTGAAAAAAGGCTCGGAAGCAAAGGTGAACTCGGCGCGGGTGGAAGTGTTGCAACCACAGCATGGGATTTTGCGCGGAAATGCGGTGCAAGGGAAATTTATCTTGCCGGCATGGACTTGGGATTTCCCGGGCGGCAGACTCACATACGGGGTTCTCAGTTTGAAGAGAAAAGTCACAGGGAATCAAAGAGGACAAAAACAAGCGACACCGACAGCACGGCATCTCTTCTTGGAGCCAATCCGAAAGAGGCAAAAGATTACAACGGCAGACCGCTTCTTACAGACACACGGATGTCGGTTTTCGCATGGTGGTTTGAGAATGCCGTGTCCACTGCAAAAAAAGACTCTCAGTTCACCTACACGCTCACTCCCCGGAGTCTTTCAATTCCAGGCATTGAAGTGCGGACAGTGGAAAATCTTTTGAACGCACCTTCCAGAGAAAAAGAAAAAGAGGCATTTTTCGAAAAAGCGAAACACAGGGAATCCGAAGATTTGCAAAGACCTTCTTTCGATTCGGTGATGCATGAATTTTCCTCCACAATGGAATCGCTTCTTTCGCTTGCAAAAAAAGGCCGCTCACTCTGCGAAAAGGCAATCCAAGACCGAAGCCGCATACCACAGATTTTGGGACAGCTTTCACAGATAGACGAAAAGATTCTTTCTTCCGATGCAAAAGACGCGGCGGCACTTGTGTTTCCCACCGAACGTCAGCTGGCATCCCTTTCAAAAGAAATCAATGCGGATCCTGCCGTAAGACCGATTTATCTTTCCAGACTCATTTACACCGAACTCGAAAAATCAATCAAGTCTTACATGCAGTACATCGTAAGCTGAGAATGGGGCTGTCCAAAAAGTATTGTCATGCTGATCCTGTTTCAACATCCATTGACCCCTGTCATGCTGAACTTGTTTCAGCATCTGTGCTAGGTATAGTGCATAGATTCCGAAACAA
>DGXM01000132.1 GCA_002396325.1 Treponema sp. UBA4232 | reverse complement strand
GAAACTTCGCTTGTCCATTTTTCAAAATAATCATGTACAGGCTCATTCCAAAAATCACAAGATGTGAAGAGAAAAGAAAAAATTAAAAAACTCAATATGAAAAAAATAGTTTTTTTTCTGTGATTTGAAAATACTGAACACTCAGAATGTGTATCTGAAACTCTACAAGCAACAGCGGGGGGGGGGTACAAGTGTATAGGGATCTTTGGCAACAATCATGCTACACCTCGACTATGTATTATCACCGTAATTATAACACAACACACACACATTATCAATTCTAAATACTAAATTCCAAATTATTTTCCCCCTTGATTTTTTTTCCCCATTGCGTTAGACTTAGTTCATTGAGTCTAGATGCTTTGCACATTTCTGCCAGAAAACCCCGCCAGATCCGGAAGGAAGCAACGGTATTTGGTTTGAAGTGGTGCCGAAGATTATCTAGGCTCTTTTTTTTGTTTAGCTCCATTTCAGCGGCAAGCAACAATTACGACATTACTCTTGCCGATTCATTACTCTTCCAGGTGTTTATGGACAGCTGTATGTTCTTCGTGCAGAATGGTCTTCCCGAACGATGGGACGGTGTGTACACGATGACTTCAAAATGATATAATGGATGCGAGCTGCGGAAGATATCTGAACCGGCGGCTGGAACTGTCGAAGTATGGTGCTTTCGCAAATGCATTTAGGAGGTCCGCATGACATCGGGATTGTTTGTAAGTCTGCTTTCCATGGTGGTTGGAATCATCGTTGCTGTTTTTACAGATTTCAGCGTAAAGGTGATTGTCGTCCTTCTTGGTTTTGCCGGCTTGGTGAAAGGATTTTCCGATCTTGTGAAAGTGCGTGTCCTGCTTGAGGATTCGACCTTCCGCCGTATGGTCATTGCAAGGAGCCTCGTGAGCATTGCGGTTGGCGTGCTTGCAGTATGTCTGCCTGTCGCTTTTTTCAATACAGCCGAAAAAGTTGTTCATATCCTGCTTTATGTGCTTGCGGTTTGTCTTGTGATTTCATCTGCCGTGGGATTTTTCCTTGTCACTAAACTTGATGAAGGCGGAGTCCCCAGTAAATCCTACAGACTTGAGTCTGTTGCCATGCTTCTTATCGCCATGCTGCTTTTGGTGATTGCCATAGTTGGTGTGAAGGGCATTGTGCGCATCATGGGAATCGTCCTTGCGGTGTGCAGTGCGATTGTGGCTGTCTACGAGTGGAGAAACAAGCCGATTGTAGTGGAACCGGAATCGGTGTCCGACGTGTCCTCTGAAGCACAGGCCCATGAAGAAAAAAATCCACCGGAAGATTCTTCAACGGAAAATTGAATCCCATAGGGAGCCTCGGAAACTCCGGCTTTTCGATGCGGATTCGCAACAAAGTTTCAAACGACGCTGGGGATTGAATCCTCCGCATGAAAAAAAATTTTAAACAGAGGTTTTTTGATATGGCCCATTGCATTGTTCCTGAAGCGGAAGAAATTCTCGACAAAGAATTCCCCGTGCTCGACAAAGGTTTCGTCCGTCTGGTTGACTATTACGGCTCAGACCAGCGCATTGTTCAGTCTGCCCGTGTCTCTTACGGCGAAGGCACCAAAACAGTGAGTCAGGACGGAGCACTCATAGATTATCTTCTTCGTCATCAGCACACATCTCCCTTTGAGCAGGTGGTTTTCACTTTCCATCTGAAGATGCCGATTTTCGTTGCCCGGCAGTGGGTTCGTCACAGAATGGGGCGCATGAATGAAGTTTCGGGCCGCTACAGTGTGATGCGCGATGAGTTTTACGTGCCCGAGGATTCCTGCATCTCCGCGCAAAGCAAAAACAACAAACAGGGGCGTGAGTCAGAACCTCTTCCCGTGGAGCAGGCTGAAGAGTTCCGCACATCTTTTATTGAAGGCCAGAAGGATGCCTACGAATCTTACAGCGGAATGTTGGACAAAGGACTTGCCCGTGAAATTGCCCGCATAAATCTTCCGCTTTCTCTTTACACTGAATTCTACTGGCAGATGGATTTGCACAATCTTTTCCATTTCCTGAAGCTGCGTCTTGATTCACATGCCCAGTACGAAATCCGCGAGTATGCAAAAGTGATTCTGGAAATGGTTCGCAAGGTGTGTCCAATGGCAGCCGCATCCTTCGAAAACGATATGGAAAAATCAGTCTCATTTACCGGGGAAGAAATCGAGGCTTTGCGCATAGTTCTTGACGGCGGTGAAAATCCGCTTTCAGGAAAAAAACTCGAGCGCTTCCAGGAAAAAATCCGCACAGGCGTGCAGCTGTAGTATTCCAGCGAATCAGCACGACAAAAAAAGGCCCGTTCACTGCGAGGAATTTCCTCAAAGGTGGACGGGCATTTCTTTTGTATTCGGATGCGGATTATTTTGCTTTTGCGGCTACAGCCTTCTTCACTCCGTCGGCAAAAAGCTGATTCTGGTCTGAGCGGACTTCTGCCGAGAAATCAGGGGAGCCGTCGGGGCTCATTCTGTAGAACTTGTTTGCATCGGTTGTGTAGGCCGGTGTGTCAGGATTGTTGATCCACCAGTCAAGCACGGCAATAATGCAAAGTGTGTACTTAATCAGATTTGCGTTTGTGGCGGCCGTGGTTTTGTCATCCCTCTTTGCGCCGAGAAGAACATCCAGACGCTTTGAAATCACGTTGGGAATGTCGAACTCGTAGCGGTCCCATGGATTCATTACGCCAAGAACAGGTTTCTTTGATGCGGCATTTTCGTCAATACGGCGGCCCAAAACAGTGAACACAGTGCGGATGTAGTCGGTGCGGTTGTAAAGAGGCTCGTACTTGCTGTCGTTGCGCGGCTTTGTGAGAGTCGGTGCGTTGAACTGCAGGTTCGGAAGATAGTAGAACTTTTCGCGCCAAAGAACATTGTTTATGGTTTCCTTTCCGTAGTTGGTTGAAGGATAGTCGGCCTGACTGTAAAGCGCATTCATGAATTCCTTCAGATAGTCACCGAGTTTTTTGTAGAACAAATCTTCAATATAGAAACTCCAGTCTGCCATTGCGCCTGTGATGGAATCCGGAAGTGCTCCAAGTTTTTCATCGGCCTTGATGTTGAAGTTGATGTTGCGGCATCCGTGGAAAAGGTCGTCCAGAATCTTCAGCAGGACAATGGTCACCTGCACGCCGTTACCGGGGTTAAGCATATTGAAGCCTTCGCTGAAGCGGTAAAGCGGTTGGAAGTAGGGGAACATGTCGGGATGGTCCTCAAGATGAGAGAATCCTGCGTCCGGGAAAAGCTGCTCCAAAAGTCTGAGTCCCGTGGTCACAAGCTCGTCTTTCTTTCCTGGAATGTGGCGGTGCTCTTCTGCCTTTTTGCGGGCTTCCTCTTCTTCTTTCTGGATTTCCTCTTCGCTCTTCTTTTTCTTTTCGGGCAGGAGCAGATCGTATTTTGAAACATTCACGAACTGCAGAATCTGGCCAATCTGCTTTGTGAAATAAGTGGGGAATTCATAGTAAGTGGTGCTGCACATACGCATCAAAAGCGGATAAAGTCCCTTGAGCACCTGGTTGTACACGTAAAGCCATTCGGTGATTCCGTTTTTCGCCAAATCCTGAAGATGTCCCTTGTCCATATTCGGATACTCGCACAAATCTCCGTAAATCTCTTTTATCATTGCGGGAATCTGCTGCTCGCCGATGTAATAAACCGTAATCAGCTCGTGATACATGGCCTTCACATAGGGAATCAGCATGGGGACTGTGAGTTCCGCCGCCGCGTGCTCAATATCTATGGCCAGTGGACGGATGGCTTTCATATTCCATTTTCCAACTGTGCGCAAAAAGCGGAACTTCAAATCTTCTTCGGTTGCAATCCTTGCCTTGTATGTGTCGGGGGAAAGCTGAATGAAAGTCTTGATTGTCGTGATGAAGGCCTGCACATGCTCCACCTGCTTTTTCACTTTGTACTCACCGAATTCGCGGGAAACCTTTTCTTTGTTTTTTGCCGAAAGACTGAAAATGAAATTCAAAAATCCGTAGTTCGGCTTGATTTCGTATTCTTCAGACATCATCATTTTGTTGATTGTCTTAAGATCTTTTGCACTTACAGCCGGAAGGTCGGCATCCGTGCGCTTTAAAATTTCGCTGCTTACCATACTTTTTGTACTTCCTGTCGATGAAAGAGAGGCACTCTTTGCGGATATATCTGAGGATGTCTGGCCGGAAGCCCGGACAATCACCCTGTCGGATTTGTTTCTACGCGGCAATGCTGATTTGTCCATCGGAACCTCGCGTTCGGGCAACACCTCGCCGCCGATTTTCTGTGCCATCATCATGGCTTCTTCTGCATCAATAGGTCCAATGTTTTTTCGAGTCTTTTCAAATGTACCCGGGGCAAATGATCGGGCTGTACCCTGTGGTTTTTCGTCTTCTGCCATATATCTTCCCTTATGTTCCCTATAAAATCATTACAATCTAATGTTCATATCCCTGCAGATTCCCAGAAGCCCGTTTATGGCAAGCTTTTCACCGTCTTTTGTAACAAGCGCCCCGTTGAACTGTCCGTAAATCGCATGGTATTCAGTGCGGAAAAGTATCGCATTGATTATATTATGATTATCGGAAATTGGAGTGAATGTTAAATCTATCATATTCTCCGTATCCTGAATATTCCACGTTTTCATTATACCATAGTTGTGGGTAATTACAACAGGTGGCAGGGGAGTCGACTTTCCGTCGTAAAAAAGGATGTTGGCGTTGTACCGGTCCGGATCCACCGCATCCTGTGAACCGGCTTCAATTCTGAAAGTAATCTGTTTTTCTCCGATATATCCCAAACCCGTTGCAAATTCTGCAAAAGACCTGAATTTCATATAAGTGCGGTTGATTTCAAAAAAACTCACACCCTGCGAATCTTCCATAGGAACCGGATTTTCATGCGCAGGAACCAAGGTGAGAGTTCCTTTTACCGGCATGGAGGCATAATACCGTGCGGAACAACGTCTCAAAGTCGGTGCCGGAACCACACAGGTGATTTCGGTGCTCTGGGGATCGCTGAATCTTGCCTGAACCACTCCATTCACACCTGGCCGCACGGAATCCCCGCGCAGATTGAAAATGGCGGAAAGTCTGTTGTGTGCTCTGTCCCAACTCACCCTGATGTACCTGGCCTTTTTGTAACTGGACGTGGCGGCGGAAATCAGATTATGCGGCACAAGCCTTTTGCGGGGGCCTGTGAGAGTGCGGTATGAAAAACGCTGTTTGGTGGAGGTGCTCCAGAAAGTCACTTCCGCAAGACCGAAAATCTTTGCGTCGAAAAAATCAATATAACCCAGATATTCACCCACATTGAAAAAAAACGAAAGTCTGCTTTTAATACGAAGATTCGTAATCCACTTCGGAATAGGCAAATCCAAATAAGCCCTTGAAACACCGCGGATGTCAAGACGCTCTGAATGTCCGGGAAATGTCCCGAAAACACATTTACCGTCTTTAACGAAAGTCTGAGGGCAGTCTTCTAATATTCTGCTGTATGCCATATAAATTCCGCCGTACCATATTTTAAGCCGTGGCTATATTATAGAAGAAAACCACAGCCAATAGGACTCGATTATAACAGTTATTTGCATTTTTGTGAAGAGGGCGGTTAAGGACGGCACGGAAATCAGTTTTGTGTCATGGGTCTGTCCGATAAGTTCATTGCATAGCATCAATCCAGATTTTCCACTACCGTCATCCCAGGCTTGCCACCACTGTCATCCCGGACTTGATCCGGGATCTTCTTTGTACAGAAGATGTCACACGGATTCGAAATTGCTGACGCAATTTCCTTCAAAGAAACTGGTTATTGTTGGGTTTTAGGTCATTCCGAGCTTGACTCGGAATCTCTTTTGCCGTGGGATGCTGAATCAAGTTCAGCATGACACAGCCTCGTTCAGCATGACACCGCTTCGTTCAGTATGACGATACTTATCAGTCATCCCCTGACAATTCTTTTTAGACAGCCATCTTTCAACAAACTGATTTCCGTGTAAGGACGGATTATGAATGATGAAGTGTGCGGACTCAGAGCGGCAGTGTATGGTTTCTCATAAGGCAACGCACTAAAAGCAGGACGGAGTGTGGTAACATGACATCGGAGCAGGCGGAAAACAATTGCCGCTGATTTTTATACAGTTTGTTTTTTTGCCCGGAATTTAATCAGCGAAAAAACGGCCCATGAAAAAAAGATGATGCTTATCCATTGCGAGGTTGAAAGCGGGCCTAAAAATCCTCTGTCTGTGTCGCCTCTGAAAAACTCGCAGAAAAATCTTATGACGGAATATCCTATGGCATAAAGCTCAACCTGTTTTGTTTTCAATTTTGTCTTCGATGTGAAAAGCAGAAATATAAACAATGCAAAATCCAGGACGGAAGAAAGAATCTGTACAGGAAATCTTTTTGTTTTGTTCAATGTGATGCAGATAGGGCCTGCACATTCGATTCCATAGCAGCAGCCGGCAAAGAGGCAGCCGATTCTTCCGAAGGCCTGTACCAACGGAGTCACAGTGATTAGGGTGGAGCACAGAGGACGTGCCTGCATTTTGAACTGACGTGCATAGATGAACACTCCGCAGAAGCCCCCTGCAATTCCACCGTAGATGACAAATCCTCCCTGAAGAAGCGGGAGCAGGCCGTAACGCGAAATTATTTCAGGAATGGATTTTATAATCAAAAGGAGATAAAGGATTTTTGCTCCCGCCACAAGATCGAGCAATGCATAAATATATGAGTAAATCGTGTCGTCGCGGGACACGTTGAATCTTTTTGCGATAAGAACGGCCACCGTACCGCCTGCAAGCATTCCCAGAATAATGCAGAGAGAATAAACCGGTACAGTGCGGTTCAAAATCTTCAGGTAGGGATGCATTACAGAAATTGTCCCAGACCGCAGGCTGTGATGCCGAGTGATGTAGAGCAAATAACGCAAGACACCGCGCCGATTCCCGAAAGGCAGGTTCCAATTATGGAAAGCACAAATCCGACTGTTCCCGCTGTGGTTTTAGAATCTTTGTTTGCATTGACGGCAAGAAGAATTCCTGCAATTCCAAGTGCCAGGCAGATGAGGGAACTCAATCCGGCGGCAATAATTCCGGCACAGGAAAGTGCTCCAAGAATGACGGAGGCAATCGCTCCGCTGTCGGGCGAATGATTTGAATCATTGAAGTTGCCAGAGTTGTTTGATTCGTTTCCGATTTGTTCCATAACAATGCTCCTTTTATAACTTTATTTGGCAGAAGATTTTGATTTTGCGAGACGGAATCCGTAACCGCTTGTGCGTTTGAAGGGGGCGTTGGTGCTTCGTTTTAGTACATCGATTTCAGCGGTGTAGTAGCATCCTCCTCTTTTTACGCGGTAGTTGCCCTGTATTCCGTTAGTGGTTCCGGCTGTTTCGCTCAAAAATTCATTTGCAGAGTCCCAACACCACTCGTAGACATTTCCGTGCATATCGTAAAGTCCGATGGCGTCCGGGGATTTTTTTGCAATTTCGTGTGTGCGCAATTCACTCGTTTCTGCATACCAGGCGGATTCACTTAACACAATATTGCCGCCTGCTTTTTCTGCATTTTCCCATTCTGCTTCAGTGGGAAGCCTGTAACCGTTTGCAGAAGAATTCACTTGTATGCGGTTCCAGATTGCAAGATTCTGACTGTCTGAGTCTTCTGGAATTTCTCCCCATTCTGATACATCTGTGATTCCACCGATGTTGTAAACGGGAGTCAGACCTTCGCGCACGCTTAGTTTGTTGCAGAATACAATTGCATCGAACCAGCTTACGTTTTCCACGGGGCGGTAATCCTGAAGTTCGCCTTCAACAGGAACTCTTCTTTTTCCCTGGAAATGACTGGGATTTTCTTTCATCACAATCTGGTAGAGCGTCTGTGTGACTTCGGCGGCGGCAATGTAATAGTCTCCCATATCTACAAAATAAGTGGGGCCGACTGAAACTCTATCCCAGTCTCCTGATGCCGGAACATCTTTCACGAAATCCTCCAAACTGCCGATGTTTGCAAAATATGTCGTGTCTTCCGCTGGGAATGTTTCGGGCCAATGTGAGATTGAGGCAAAATAGTTGCGGCCAATGTCGAGTTGAGCGGGCACATCCACGGGATATCCATAGAGACCTGAAAGCGAGCTTTCGTCAGTGCCCTTTGAATTGACTCCACCCACAAGTTTGAATGTGAGCGTGATTTTGTTCCGTTCGTAGTAAATATTTGTGGAAGGAATTCCGTCGTCATCGTTTGCGAAGATAAGTCCGACAGGGTGGAATCCCGGAAAATTGCCGACAATTGCGTCAAGACGAGTGCCCTTGGGAACGAAACGCTCCTCCATTGAATCAGGAAATTCCTCAAAGTCGGTGTCGTTCGTTGCAAGTCCCCAGTGATGAATGCGGTTTGAATCTTCGCTGGTTTCATCTTTGTAGTACATGGAAAATCCGGTTTTTACGGTTCCTCCGCTGTTGATGATCTGTCCATCCTCTTTGTCTGTTGATTTGCAGGATACGGCTGTTGCAGAAAAGAGTGCCAGTCCTGCGAGAAAAAATATCCCCGCAATCCGCGCTGTATATTTTGATGATTTCATTCCATTCCTCCATTGCCTGTTGGGCACCTCACTTTTGCCTCAAAAAACTGAGTTTCAAGGGTTCCCGTAAAGCGGCCTGCCATCCTCTCCCGTTCATTAATTGTGACAAGTCCCCGACATAATATCGGCAGAATGGATGAATATTTTAATTGGAAGCAATGAGTCCTGAATCAGAAACTGCCGTATTTCGCAATTTTCAATCCATAACCGATTTTCCCTGACTATCTTTGATGAAAACCGAATCGAAAACTGCAACAGAGGAT
>DGXM01000046.1:7861-8065 GCA_002396325.1 Treponema sp. UBA4232 | reverse complement strand
GAGCAGGGAATAGAGCGGGGAATTTCACAGGGAATTGCACAAGGTATCGACATGGGCATCTCCCAGGGGGAGCACAAAAAGGCTCTGGAAACCGCACGGAGAATGCTCTCTGAAAAATGCGGTGCTGATCTCATACAGCGGGTGACAGGGCTTTCATTGGATGAAATAAACAGCCAGTTATGAAAAATGCCGTCAATAACAAGT
>DGXM01000046.1:0-7662 GCA_002396325.1 Treponema sp. UBA4232 | reverse complement strand
GTCCCGTCCGCCGCCTACGCTCCGAGTCTTTCAAAAACAGCTCTTTCTTCTGCATATTCACAACCGTTTCATGGCATTTTTGAATCCCCGGTTGAAGTTTTCGATTCATTTTTCATCAAAGATAGTCAGGGAAAATCGGTTATGGATTGAGAACTTTGAAATTCCGAAGTCCGCATTAACCTCCCCTCCATCTGTATAAAATGAATTCCTCTTGATAGAATAAAACCTGCGTGTTATAATGAAATATGCATCTGATTGACTTTTTTTGTCCGGATGCTCGTAGATTACAAGCACTATATGCAGTAACGGGAGTTAATAATGAGTGGTATTGAAGACATTGATCCTGGTATCGCGGCTTTGTTGGGAGATGCAGGGGCGGAAGACAATCTGCCTAGTACCGAGCACAACAACGAGTCTGTTATAGACGTAAATGATTTGGATTTTGAAGGCAGAGGTAAAGAAAACAACGATCAGTCAGACACTTCAGACGGAGGAATTCCATCTGTTGATTTGAATGTGAGCCAGTTCAAACCTATAGAAAAATATTTTGAGGATGAGCCGAATCCGGTTTTTGATGATCCCAAATATTACAAGACCTGTTTTACGGGAGAGGATGAAAGTGCCCCGCGTCTGCACCAGTTGCTTTCAAAGTATCTGACCACGCAGGACAGAAACGACCGCTCGGTTTACAGACAGCAGATTATTACCGCTTACTGGAATTTCCTGCGTTCTTTAGCACCGAAAATGATCAATACCAAGACTCCGCTATGCAAACGTATGGCCATGCGTTTCGGTATGGTGCTTCCGTCTTTGTTTACCCCCGAAGCGAAGGACTTTTTTTCCCGCTCTGTTATGAACAATGAGACCGGCGAGCCCATCCTTTACATGGATGAGTGGATCAAAGAAGTTGCGGCAGGACGTCTCACGCCCAGCGTTACCGATGAGCTTCCAGCAAAGAAAAAAGGTCCCGGTGCAGACCAGCAGCGCATTCAGCAGCTTAAAAGTAAAAACGAAGGTAAACTCCAGAGTTCTGAAAATCTTTTGACTTCACGCGAAAACGAAAGAAACAGACTCGAGCAGCTTGTTATTGACAAATTCCAGATGCTGACCGAACATCTTCCAGTAATCGGACTTGAAGGTCACACTCAGCCATATTCTGACGAACAGAGAAAGATGTTCTCCGAAATCAACGGCGTTTTCCATACTTTGCAGAAAGTTGACAAAGAGCTTGCAGGATATCTCCGCGAGCTGCAGGAAGCAAAGGAAATCGGATACAGTCTGGAGGCAAAATCCGCTGAAATGCCGGAGGAAAACACAAACGTAGGATTGGAAGAGATTCTTTCCGAAATGACCACGGTGCGCCAGATGGCAAAGATGACTTGCGGACGACAGGGAAACCAGTTCCCCATTCTTACGAAGGAATTTTTCCACTGTCTGGACAAGGAGACCGGATTCCGCGAAAACGTGCTTCGTGAATTGGCTTGGATTGAGTCTATTGACCCGGGCTGTTTCTGCCGTATTCACCGCAATGTGCCGAACCGCATCGTTCCTTACGTGCTTTTGGTGCCTACCTACGGAGATTCGGGATTCTGCTGGGAGCCATTCGACCGCTTCAACCGCATTACAAGTCGTGGACGCATCATCATCCCCATGTACCCCCGCAATTTGAAGATTGCCTGTCTTACCGCAGTGGCAGATCTCCGCTGGCAGGTGGCAAAGGAAAAGGCTTCTTTCGACTGGATGAGCGACGGTCTTACAGGACAATACTACCAGTATATAGAAGGAAAAAAGATGAAGGGCGACGTAAAGCAGTTCTTTATCGAAGACTATATCCTGTGGATGACAAAAGAATCCAACGGTACGCAGAAACTTGAAAAGGAAGTCCGCGCAATCTTCTGGAGATACCTTCCGTTCACCCAGGAGCGCAAGGATGAACTCAAGAAGCGCAGCCTGATTTATGCCGAACTTTACCAGAGAGACATCAACCGCAGCATGAGTGACGGATATTGATCCAAATGGAGCCGGCACTCTATCTTATACCTGTTACACTGGGGGAGACTCCGGTGGATCAGGTGTTGCCCGCATACAACAGCGGCATTATAAAACAGATTCACCACTTCATTGTGGAAAACATCCGTTCTGCACGGAGGTTTTTGAAATCCGTAGACAAATCAATAGACATTGACACTCTCACTTTCTACGAACTGAACGAACATTCCGACTTGACGAAAACGGAGACTCTTCTGGATCCCCTGCGTAAAGGATTCCCCATGGGAGTTATTTCCGAGGCCGGATGTCCGGCGGTGGCAGATCCGGGGGCTGCGGCGGTGGCACAGGCTCATAAAGAGGGACTCAGGGTAATTCCGCTTTCAGGTCCTTCTTCGATGATTATGTCTGTGATGGCGAGCGGACTCAACGGACAGAGTTTTGCATTCAACGGCTATCTTCCGGTCAAAGGTCAGGAACGCGCACAGAAAATCCGGCAGCTTGAAACACGGGCCTGGAAAGAAGGTCAGACGCAGCTTTTCATTGAGGCTCCCTACCGCAATCTCCAGATGCTCTCCACTCTCATTTCGACATGCAAACCCGACACAATGCTTTGCGTTGCCGCCGGTATGACGTGCAAAGATGAATACATCCGCACCATGCCCATTTCAAAATGGAAAAAATTCCCCGAACCCCCGATTCAAAAAGTCCCCGCGCTTTTTTTGATTGGGAGGCCGTAGATGCATGAAGCCCGGAAGCATCTCTGAAGCATGATTTTTCCGTGGTGGTCAAAGACATACAAGCGGATTCACGGAACTCGTGGGCAGATCCGGCCGGCCTCCTGATTTTTCTCATTTACACCATCACTCCAAAATGCTATACTCTAAGAAAAGAGGAGAAAGCTATGAAAAAATGTAAATACGCCGCAGCTGTTCTTTTGGCCGCTGTGCTGATTTCAGGCTGCAGTAAAAAGGAGCCTGTTCCCGAAGTATCTTCAGAACCCCCTGCCGAAGAAACCCAGATTTCAGTCGTGGAGACCGAGGAAAAAAAGGAAGAACCCGTTAATCTGCCGAACAATGTGAATTATACTCCTGTAGTCTACACGCCGAAGATGACTTCGTTCAGTACCGATGCCCATGCGCAGTATCTTAAGGACCCCCTGAAATTCACGGAATTCCCAGGTGAAGAGGCAGAAGGATCGACCACGGCTGTCGTGGCAAGCGATGTGTGCGAACTTTACCCCGAAAGCGCATTTTCTTTTGCTCCCGATGGAAAAGCCAGGATTATCGACCAGAACATGAAGGGAACCCCGATCCCCTTTTCCACGCTCCTTGAAATCACCGGCGAAAAACTTATGAATGTCGAAGAAAAAGACTCATACACGATGGGTATGTTCAACTTCCAGAAAAACTGGCACTGGTTCTACCCCGTCACATACAACGGAAATTCTGGATACGTATTCGGTTCCGATCTTTACGGACTCAACAATGATTCCGAAAGAAACAGAATTGCCGCCGAAACCTACCGTACGAACGGAGCATTAAAAGAATTCTACCCCTACGTGGGATTCAACCGTCTTGACAATGCCGTTGCCGAAAAGCTGGAAAAAGAAAGACTTGTGTTTCAGGGCACCAATCCGCTGGACTATCCGTACCCGGACGACATGCTCTGCGAGTACAATTCCCTCCGCAGAGAAAACGTATCAGTCTTCGTGACCACGGATCTTGCGGCACACACCCAGCACCTTGTCTTCGACAGAATCCTTCAGCATGTGGAGGAATATTATTTTGAGCCCAGGCTTGCAAAGCTTACCGACGACTTCATCAGCGCAGTGGAGGCATCTCCTTCCGTGTCTGACGAAACCAGAGCAATCGCGAAGGACTATTTTATGGTGGCAAAAGCTCTTCTCGCGGATGCACCAACACGCATTGACCCCGAAAACCACTGGGATGACGTGCAGTATGAACCGACTTCGAACAATGCGGTTCCAACCCTTTCCGCAGATGCAAAAAAAGACTACGACAGTGTAATGACTGCCACAGGTGAAATCTCGAAAGTTCTCGGCACAGAGGAAGATTTCTCGCAGTACAGGCCCAGAGGGCACTACACAAAAAACGGAGTGCTTGAGGCATATTTCCGTGCGCAGATGTGGTACGGCCGAATCCACTTCCTTATCACCATGAATCCCAAAGACAAAGAAACCGATGAAAGCACTTTGAAACTTGCAAAGGTCGCAGCATTCATCATTGAAACAGTAAAAAACAATCCTCAGCTTTACAGCGACTGGGAAAAACTCTTCACGCCGATTACGGAACTCATAGGACTTTCCGACGATCTGAGCATTGAAGACGTAATGCCTGTTTGGAAAGACCAGAATGTTTCCTCATTTAAAAACTGGGGAGACGACAAAGAATCCGTCATCAAATTCATGAAAGCATGTCAGGAACGGCTTAGACCTCCAGCACTCAGCGGAAACTCTCTTATAAACGGACCTGCCGAAACCGACTCGGATGGAAATCTGAAGCCACCGATGGGATGGAGACTTTTCGGACAGCGTTTCACCTACGACTCCTATGTGCATGAAAAAGTTTCTCCTCCGCGCCTCATGTCCCGGGACCTTGTGCGGGGACTTGATGTGATGAAGGCATTCGGTTCATCCTATGCCGACCATCTGCTCCAGTCCACCGACTATCCCATCATGGAAGGTCTCAAGGAAAGACTCGACTGGCTTGAAAACGGATTCGCCGAGATGGGCGATGATTTCTGGAATCTCACTTACTACAATCAGGTGCTCTATCAGGTGAAGAGCCAGGCCTCATTCGAGCAGGGAGCAGGATTCTACTTTACCGAAAGTCCCGCATGGAACATAAAGTCGCAGATTGCGGCACACGGCACATGGGCGGAACTCAGACACGACACAATTCTTTACGTGAAGCAGGTTTACGCAGAGCGTGCCGGAGACGGAGACTTCGATCCCACTTACCGAACAAAAACCCTTCCGCGTCCCACGAACTACATTGAGCCGAATGTCCCCTTCTGGCAGAGTTCAAAGGAGTCAGTGCAGAATCTCAGGACGATTCTTGCGAAATACAATCTGCTTGACGAAGAGGCGGATTATTCCCTCAACACTCTTGAGGAGACATACACAAGAGCATACACAATCTCTCTGATTGAAGCTGGAAACAAACCCATTTCGGAAAACGACAACGAGTGGATCCGCAATCTTTCATCCAAACTCACTTATGCCGCCATGCCCTATGCGAAGGGAGAAGCCGTTCAGGACTGCGATCAGCTGAAAATGTCATGCATTGCCGACGTGTTCACAAACACTGACTACGGAGTCTGTCTTGAAGTGGGAGTCGGCAGGCCGTACAGACTCTACGTACCGCTCAACGATGCACAGGGCGGAAAAAGAATCGCAATCGGCTACGGATTCAGCTACTATGAATTCTACCAACCGCAGAATGACAGGATGACGGATGAAACGTGGAAGAAAATAACATACAACACTTCATATAAGGATATGGAAAAATATCTGCCGTTCTGGGAACAGAATCTGGTGCTGCCACCGTCAACGAAATGAAATTCAAATACCGGACAGTAAGATTATTTGCGGCGGCACTTCTTTTAACGCCTGCCGCATTTAATTTTTCCTCCTGCAAAAAAGACTCTCCTGCCGCACCACAAAAGACTGTGAATATTCACGGCACATGGGAAAGCAAGGGAGAGTCGGTTCCTAAAATGGCCTCCGTTGCAAAGGAAGATTCACTTCCTGAAAATGCATTTCCCTGGGGAGGAACGGTGAGCCATCATCTTCTTGCCGGCGAAACGATTGACGCCTGGTTTTCGGAACTTTCATCACACCGCAAAGTTGAGACTTTCTTCATCATCTCGCCTTCGCACTACGGGCTTTCCACTCAGAAGTGGTCGTTGGATGAATGTGCATGGAAAACGGCGGGCGGTATTGTGACTTCGGATGCCGAGGCTGTTGAACAGATTTCGAAAAATCTTCAAGTGAACTACGACCCCCAGGTCTTTCCGATAGAACACGGAGTAAGCACTCTGATTCCATTCATTGCAAAATATTTTCCCGAGGCAAAAGTCTGTGCAATCGCAGTGGAAGGAGAACCTCCGATGAATCAGGTGGACGCGGACAAACTCTTCAATGCGCTTGCTCCTTTTTTCCGCGGCAAAAACAGGAAGCGGAATTTTCTTCTTGTCTCCACGGATTTTTCACACCACGGCACCGAAGACGAGACGGAGGCCAAAGACAAACGGAGCAGGGAATTTTTCCGAGCCCCGACAAAAGAATCATGGATTTACTGTGGATGCGACAACAGGCCCGGAGTCTACACACTTGCACAATTCACAAGCAAGGACACAAAAGCCTGCGTGACCCATTACACCACATCTTATTTTTTGAGCGGTCAGGATTCAAATGACATTACAAGCTATTTTTTTTCCTTTATGTATGATGACTAAGACGGATTATTTCACTGAATATACTGCGAGAATTTTTCAGGAGATGTAAAAATGGCATTGAAAATTGAACAGGGCGGCATCACCTGATGCAAGAGCATTGCCTTTCCGCACGGGCACAAAAAAAATCCGGCAGCACATAACAACACCGCCGGATTTTTTCCTAAAAGGATTTACGGACGAACAACAACCTTTGCAAGGTCGGGGTTCTTTGCAATGTCCTTTTTAAGACCTTCCTCGCGCGCCTTGTTTACATAGTCGGGACTCTGGAAACTGTAGGTGAACTTGGTGTGCACGTCGTATGTTCCCTTCATCAGTGCGTATGCATCTTCTGTCATAACAAGCTCTTCGTCAGTCGGGATTACAAAGACCTTCACCTTGCTGTCATCGGCAGAGATGCAGGTTTCCGCGTTTCCGGTGAAGCTCCACTCGTTCTTCTGCATGTCAATCTTCACTCCCATGAAGTCGAGTCCCTTGAGCGATGCTCCGCGGATAATCGGGGAACGCTCTCCGACACCTGCGGTAAAGATGATGGCGTCAACAGGTCCGATTTCAGCCATGAACGCTCCGATGTATTTTCTGAGTCTCTGCACTTCCATGTCGATTGAAAGGCGGGCAAGTTTGTCTCCTGCTGCTGCGGCAACCTCGATGTCACGGCGGTCTGAGTATTTTTCAGTGATTCCAAGGAGACCGCATTTTTTGTTCAGGGCGGTATCCATCTCAGAGGCACTCATTCCGGTCTTGCGCATGATGTAGAACGGAAGAGCCGGATCCAAATCTCCAGAACGGGTTCCCATGACAAGGCCTTCAAGCGGAGTGATTCCCATTGAAGTGTCGTAGCATTTTCCATTCTTCACGGCACAGACAGAAGCTCCGTTTCCGATGTGGCAGATAATCACATTCGTGTCCTCGGGCTTTTTGTGAAGCAGGACGGATGCGCGCTTGGCAGTGTAAAGGAAGCTCGTTCCATGGAAACCGTAGCGGCGTGCGGCATACTTTGTGTACCACTCGCGGGGGATTGCATACATAAAGGAAGATTCAGGCATCGTCTGGTGCCAGGCTGTGTCCATGATTGCGCACTGGGGAACATTCGGCATGACCTTCTGCGCGGCTTCGATTCCCATGATGTTCGCGGGATTGTGGAGGGGGCCCAAATCCTGAACGGAGCGGAACGTTTCCAGGACTTCGGGGGTGATT